>CAITSE010000251.1 GCA_903894975.1 uncultured Lentisphaerota bacterium | reverse complement strand
GTGATCCAGTAGCCGTAGAGCTTGGCGACGGCATAGGGGCTGCGCGGATAGAATGGAGTGGTCTCCCGCTGCGGGATGGCCTGGACCAGGCCGTAGAGCTCGGAGGTGGAGGCCTGGTAGAAACGGGTCTTCTTGGCCAGCCCCAGCAGGCGGATGGCCTCGAGCAGGCGCAGGGTGCCCAGGCCGTCCACGTCGGCGGTGTATTCCGGCGTGTCGAAACTGACCTTGACGTGGGACATGGCGCCGAGGTTGTAGATTTCGTCCGGCTGCACTTCCTGGACAATGCGGATGAGGTTGCTGGAATCCGTGAGGTCGCCGTAGTGCAGGATGAACTTGCGATTGGCGGCGTGCGGGTCCTGGTAGAGCGAATCGATGCGCTCGGTATTAAAAAGGGAGGCGCGGCGCTTGATGCCGTGCAGTTCGTAGCCTTTGGCCAGGAGCAGTTCGGCCAGATAGGCACCGTCCTGACCGGTGATGCCGGTGACAAGAGCGCGTCGCGTCATAGTGAACTGGTCTCCTTTGCCGGTGGGGAATGACAGGTGAAAATGTAGCTCCTGCACGTCATTTGTCGCGAACGCCCGGTCGGCCAGAGTTGCAAGCCGCCGGCAGCGGGCTACAATGCACCCTCGCCCTCCGCCGGCCGGCCCCCGGGAACCAGTGGGGCCGTTGGCGGGTCTTTGGAGATAAAACCTTACCCTGTGCCGCCGGAAACCGGCGGCGTAATCGTGGAGGCAAGAGAGCCATGGCGGAAACGGCGATTCAAGACATGAGCCTGCTCGAGCGGCAGGTGCGCGAGGCGGGAGCGTTCCTGGAACCCCTGCGGGCGGAAATCGGCCGGGTGCTGGTCGGCCAGGCGGAACTGGTGGACGGGTTGCTCATCGGCCTGCTCACCGGCGGACACGTTCTGGTCGAGGGTGTTCCCGGCCTAGCCAAAACCCTGGCGGTGAAAACCCTGGCCCAGGCCGTCGGCGGCAGCTTCGCCCGACTCCAGTTCACCCCGGATCTGCTTCCCGCCGACCTTACCGGCACCACGGTCTACAACCCGGCGGACCACTCGTTCTCCGTCAAGCGCGGTCCCATCTTCGCCAACATCATTTTGGCCGACGAAATCAACCGCGCCCCGGCCAAGGTCCAGAGCGCCCTGCTCGAAGCCATGCAGGAACACCAGGTCACCCTGGGCGGCGAAACCCACCTCCTGCCCAATCCCTTCCTCGTCATGGCCACCCAGAACCCCATCGAGCAGGAAGGCACCTATCCCCTGCCCGAAGCGCAGGTGGACCGGTTCATGCTCAAGCTCGAAGTGCGCTACCCCGGCCGCGGCGAGGAACGGCAGATCCTGGAACGCATGGGACACCCGGTAATGGCCCTCAAGGCCGCCCCGGCGGCGAGCCTGGAAGACGTCGCCACCGCCGCCCGCTGGGTCGATCAGGTCTACATGGATCCCAAGGTCGAGGAATACATCCTGGACCTGGTCTTCGCCACGCGCCCCGGTTGCCTCGCCCAGCTTTCTGAACGGCAGAAGGAGGCGCGCCTGGTTCACATCACCGAGCTCATCCAATACGGCGCCTCCCCGCGCGCCACCCTGGCCCTGACCCTGGCCTCCAAGGCCCGCGCCTTCCTCAACCGCCGCGCCTATGTCGTCCCCCAGGATGTCAAGGACGTGGTCCCGGACGTGCTCCGCCACCGCATCCTCCCGACCTACGAGGCCGAAGCCGAAAACCTCACCAGCGACGACCTGATCAAACGCCTCCTGGACGAACTCCGCACGCCGTAACCCGCAAAAAAGCAATGAAGCGTTTGCCCGCTAAACACGCGAAAGTACGCGAAAAGGGGACCCGCAAAGAGCCCGCCATAGTTTGAATGACACCACGACAGAGGTCAAAACCAGTCTTCATAAAAACCGATTCCCAACTCTCTCACCCTCTAAATCCCCCTTTCGCGCTTTTTTGCGTGTTTAGCGGGGAAAAATCTTCTCCTCATGTCCCAACTCTCCACGCCAACTCAAGCCGCGGCGGCCGACCGGGTCCAGGAGATCCTGGCCCGGATCCGGCGTATTGAGATCCGCACGAGGAAAGTCGTCGAGGAACTGACCGCCGGCGCCTACCACAGCGTGTTCAAAGGCCGCGGCATGGAGTTCCGCGAGGTCCGCGAATATGCCGAGGGCGATGATGTGCGCACCATCGACTGGAATGTGACGGCACGCTTCGGCCGGCCCTTTGTCAAACAGTTCGCCGAGGAACGCGAACTGGTGGTAATGCTGGTGGTGGACGTGTCGGCCTCGGGCGATTTCGGCAGCACCGGCCGCCGCAAGAACGAAGTCGCGGCGGAATTGGCCGCCACCCTGGCCTTCAGCGCTATCCGCAACGGCGATCGCGTCGGCCTGCTGTTGCATTCGACGCGCGAGGAACTGTATGTGCCACCGCGCAAGGGCAGGCGCCATGTCCTGCGCCTCATCCGCGACCTGCTCTACCATGAACGCCACCATTCCGGAACCAACCTGCGCGCCGCCCTCGAAAACCTGCTGCGCCTGCAGCGGCGCAAGATCGTGGTGTTCCTGATCAGTGACATGCTCGACGCCGGCTTCGGCCACACTCTGGCCGTAGCGGCGCGCCGCCATGATGTCACCGGCCTGCGCATCATCGACCCGAAGGAACTGTCCATGCCCGCTGCCGGCAATTTGGCCGTAGAGGACGCGGAGAACGGCGACATTCTGACCGTGCCCCTGGTCAATCCCCGCGACCTCCAGGCCCATGCCGTTGAAGCCGCCGCCGCACGCCTGGAACAGGACCGCCTTTTCAAGGAAGCCGCCGTGGATCAGATCAGCATCACCTGCGGCCAGGATTATGTGAAACCGCTGATGCACTATTTCCACACCCGCGAACGCCGGCGGAACACCCGTTGATGCCAGAGGCTATTTTGGATTTTGGATTGCCGATTTTGGATTTTCCCTGAACCCCCAACCCGATCTTTCCTGAACCCCGCCCCGCCATGCCCCCGAATTCTTCACCCCCCACTCTGCCCTCCGCGAATAACCCGGCGCCCGCCGGCCGGCGCCGTCGTGGCTGCATGATCGCCGTTGCCGGCCTAGTGGCGTTTCTGGCGATCCTCGCCGGCGTGGCGGCCTGGAGCGCCCTCCGCGGTCCGCCGCCCGCCGTCACCCGCATCGCCATCACCCCCGAAAAGAACATACACATCGGGGACCCGGTGACAGTGGAGATGGATGTCCGACTGCCCTGGGGCCGCCTGCCCCGGAGCGTGACCGTACCGGTGCTGCCGGAGGAAGTGCAGGCGCTCGCGGGCGGCCCGCGCCGGCCCGCCGGTCTGGGCTGGCTGGTCTGGACCTGGCGCTGCCGGGTGGTCCTCCAACCCCTGGCGGCAGGCCGTTTCGACAAGCTTCAAGCCCGCGTCCTCTTCACCCCGGGACCGCAGACGGCGCAACCCGCGCTGGACGTGACGCTTCCGGGAATCGTGGTCGAACCCCGCGCCGTCAAGCCCGGCGAAACCCCCGTGGCGGCGCCCACTCTCCGTGATTCCTGGTGGGAACGCTTCGGTTCGTGGAAACTGGCGGCTGGCCTGATCTTCGGCGCACTGTTGCTCTGGGCGCTGGTCTCCCTCTGGATGCGCAAGGCTGCGCCCGGCAGCGGCCCGTCGCCGCCCCCGGCCTGGGTGCGCGCACTCCGGGACCTGACCGGCCTGGAAGCCGCCCTGCCCCTGCCGGCGGAACCGCTTTTCGTGCGCCTCACCGACCTGGTCCGATCCTATTGCGAAGAACGTTTCGGCCTGCGCGCCACCGAGGCGACCACTCCCGAGTTCATGCGCATGCTCCGCGACAATCCCCTCCTCACCCAACCGCAACAGGAACGGCTCGGCGACATGCTCGGACAGGCCGATGCCATCAAGTTCGCCCGCGGCCAGGCCACGCCGGAACAAATGATTACCGCCCTGGCCTCCGCCCGCCGTTTCGTCGAGGAAACCATCCCCGCCGACCAGCCCCGGGAAGCGCTGCCAAAGTAATGCCTTCTTTTTTCGACAAACGAACATCGAACATTCAACATTGAACATCCAACGTCGAATCGAAATCCATGTTGCAGGCATGATCTCTGATCGGCCGGTTTTCCGTTCAATGTTGGACGTTCGATGTTGAATGTTCGATGTTCGTTTTTTTTGCCCCGCATACCCCACTGGCCACAGGCCCACAGACCACAGACCCGAAAACCCCATGTTCCGCTTTGAACAACCCTGGTTCGCCCTGCTCCTGCTGCTGCTGGCGGCGGGACTGGTGTGGGCGTGGCGCCTGCCGCCGCCGACCCTGCTGGTCTCCGACCTCACCCCGTTCCGGCGCGCCTTTGCCGGACGCCGCCGCCGCCTGCCGTCATGGCGCCTCCCCCTGCTGCTGACGGCCGCCGGGCTGAGTCTCTGCATCGTCGCCCTCATGCGCCCCCAGGCCGGAACCGAACAGACCATCCGCCACGCCCTGGGCGTGGACATTATGCTGGTCCTCGACGTCTCCGGAAGCATGCAGTTGGTGGATGTGCCGGAAGACTACGCCAACCTCGAACAAGTGGCCCGCGCCGTGCAATCCGGCGTACTCAAGGACCGCATCTCCGTGGCCAAGGACGAACTGAAACGATTCGTCGAAAAGCGACCGGACGACCGCATCGGCCTTATCGCCTTCTCCCGCCTGCCCTACATGGTCTGCCCGCCAACCCTGGACCATGATTTCCTCACCGGCATGCTCGCCAACCTCCAGGCCGGTATGCTTCCTGACGGCACCAACCTCGCCGGCCCCCTGGCCTCGGCCACCCATCGCCTCAAGGACTCGCCCGCCAAACGCCGCGTCGTCGTCCTTTTTACCGACGGAGTCAACAACATCCAGGACAAAGTCTCCCCCGTCCAGGCCGCGGAACTGGCTGACAAGTTCAAGGTTACCATCCATACCGTCGGCATCGGCAGCCCCCGCGCGGTCATGTTTGTCCGCGGCTTGAACGGCGGGCTGCAGGTCCGCGGTGGCGACGAGGCGCCGCTGGACAAAAAACTGCTCGAAGACATCGCCAAAAAATCCGGCGGCCGCTTTTTCGCCGCCCGCGACAGCCGCGGCTTCTCCCAGGTCATGGACGAGATTGACCGCCTCGAAAAAGTCCAGATCGAGGGCACCCAGTACCGCGAATACCACGAACTCTTCTCCGCTTGGCTGTGGGCCGGCCTGCTCCTGATCCTGGCCGCCGGCCTTCTCGAAAAAACCTTCTGCCAAACCCTGCCCTGACCGGCCGGAAGACGGGTTGAACAGAAGACGCAAAGGCGCAAAGGATGGCGTATAGGGGGTTAGACTGCAGGCTGTTAGACTGTTGGTGCAATGTTCCCGAAATAGCTGGATGAAAAACGCCGCCTTGAAAGCCGCAATGGAACGGGTGAAAGAGGGAGATGCTCTTCCGTCATCGCATGGTGCTCCTGTGGCTGGACACCGGAGGTGTCACCGCCTGTAGCCGGTGGTTGAGCGCAGCGACACCACCGGTCACCGGTCATGGGACGGAGAATGTCAGCACCCCGGCAGGGGTGCCAGCGGCTTCGGGAGACATGGTCGTGATGGTGTGAGCCGGGGCCAGTACCGGCTGGCATCCCTCCGGGATAAAACATCCTGGCGCAGAAAAGACGGACAGGAGAAGGAATTTACCGGGCGCGACACTAAACTGTCATAGTGCAGGCTTTGCCAAATATTTTACGTTCCGCTCTTTTGAACTCCGTTTTTGGGGCTGTACCCTAACAGCCTACAGCCTAAACCCCTACAGCCTATCTCCCATGCATTCCCTCCATCCCGCCGTGTTCCTGGACCGCGACGGCACCCTGATCCCGGATCACGGGTATCTCGACACCGTTGCCGGCGTCACCCTTCTGCCCGGCGTCGGTCCCGCCCTGCGCCGGCTGGCGGACGCCGGGTTCCTCCTGGTCCTGATTACCAACCAATCCGGCATCGGCCGCGGCTATTTCACCCGAGAACTGGTGGATGCCCAGCACCGGTGCCTGGCCGAGCGGCTCGCCCCGTTTGGCGTCACCCTGGCCGGCATCGAGGTCTGTCCGCACGGCCCCGACACCGAGTGCGACTGCCGCAAGCCGCGCCCGGGCATGCTGCGCAAGGCCGCCCGCGAACTCAATGTGGACCTGGCCCGCTCGTTCATGGCCGGAGACAAGCCCGGCGACGTCGCCGCCGGCCGCGCCGCCGGCTGCCGCACCCTCTTCATCGGTCGCGCCGCGGCCTGCCCCGAGGCGGACCACTGCGCCCCCACCCTGGCCGCCGCCGTGGACTGGATGCTGGCGCCGGAATAAAGCCATTTGCTCGCGAAACACGCGAAGGGGGGGGGACGGGTTTCCGCCCTTGTCGGCCCTTGTAAGAACGTGGTTGCACCACGTTTCCGCGGTGTCGGCAAAGGCCGAGGCGGGGAATGTTCCGGGAGTTGTCGGGCATGTATCGACGTCACAACAGTTGACGACGCGAGGGAACACGGGCGGCACGCCCGTGCTTACACAAGCATCTCCGGTCGCGGAGAGGGACGAAGGGACTGGAACGAGGGACTCCAGCGACTCAAGGGACGCCAGGGGCCGAAACCGTCGCCCTTGCCGTTCCTCTTGTCCCTGGAGTCACTGACGTCCCTGGTGTCCCTTGCCCCATCCCTTGGTCCCTGCCGCCGCCGGTGCGTTTCATGGCCGGCGCGGCTGCGGGCGGAATTTCGGGCATTGCCCAAGAAAGCGACAGGGATTGTCATAGAACAATTCCTCCACCACGTCGTCGGCGTGCCCGCGCCGCCGCATCTCGAACACCGCGTTGTGCAGGGTGCCGGGATCGGAGGGGCCCCAGTCGCCGGAGGCATCCACCAGCAACCGCTCCAACCCCATCCGCTCCACCGTGTCCACCACCCGCGCCTGGGAATTCTTGGTGATCGGGTAAATCGTCATGGCTGCCCAGAACCCGGCCTCGCGGATCAGGCCAACGGTATGCTCCTCGGTGTGGTCGAAGCAGACCCGTCCGGGCTCAATGTCGCGCCGGGCCTTCAAGATGTCGAGCATGATCTTCGTGCCCTTGAGCTTGTCGTCCAGATGCGGCGTGTGGATCCAGATGAGCTGGTTGTGTTTCACCGCCAGATCCACCTGCAGTTCGAACACCGTGATCTCATTGGGCGTGCATTTGTTCAGCCCGATCTCGCCGATACCGAGCACATTCGGCGCCCTCAGAAACTCAGGAATAAAAGCGATGACCTCCTGCGACAGCGCCAGATTGTCCGCCTCCTTCGGATTCATGCAGATCCAGGCATAATGTTGGATCAGGTATTGGGCAGCGCGCTTCGGCTCGAAGGTGGTAATGTGTGTGAAATAATCATGGAACGCCATGGCCGAGGTCCGGTCATACCCCGCCCAGAAGGCCGGTTCGCAGCAGGCGACGGTATGCATCAGCGCCATCCGCTCGTAGTCCGCAGTAGTCCGGGCGATCATGTGGATGTGCGGTTCAATGATACGCATGCTTTGAGCTCCTTAACTACCCACCCAGCCTCATTTTCCCAGCAGCGTTCCGACATCCTTCATCTGCATGCCGACGCGGAGGCCCTGCATTTCTTTGTGGAACTGATGGCGGAAGAGTTCACGCGAAGTCAGTTCCTCGCGGAAAATCTGCTGCCGGTTCATCACCTGCCAGCCGCCTTCCTGCTTGCCTTTCAGCAGCCAGAAAATGTCGACGCTGTGGATGCAGCCCTTGATTGTGTCGCCGCTCTCAGCAAAGGCTTTGTCGGTGCGCATCTGCTGGAGCAGCGCGGCGGCGCGGAAGCCGTCGGTTTCCAGGCGGTCAACCAATTTCTCGTTGAAAAAGGCATCCACGCCGGAGATCCTGCCGTCCGGGCGTGACAAGGTCTTGGAAACCTCGCCGAGCAGCGGATTGCCGGCCAGTTCCGGATTGTCGTCGCTGAGCATTTCGATCCCCTCATGCATCACCATGGCGTCGAGGTCGAAGACGATGATGTCGTAGAAATCGGGGGGGAGCACGGCGAAGACCGCGGTTTTGCCTTCGTCGGCGAGCTTGGCCCGATACGGCTTGAACCATTCACGCTGGGCTTCCGTGGAGCCGGACCGGCTCATCCGATCCTTGCGGTATTTCCAGCCGAAAGCGACCACCAGCCGTTTGCCCGGGGTGCTAAAACGTACGGTCAGCCCGCCCGCCTCCGCCGCCCGGTCTGCCGCCGCCTCCGGCCGCGCATACAGATAATTCCCGGCGATCTTGCCGCCTTCGTCCTGGGCCGCCGCCGTTCCGGCCGTCAGCCCGGCCAGCAGCAAGGCCGGAGCCATGAAACGAAGGGTGATTTGAACTAGTGGCTTCATGATAAACTCTTTTTTCGCACAGTTTCGCGTGTTTAGCGGGAAAAATGCTTGCTGTGGAGCCAGGCAGCCTTGTCGTTCAGCGGTTGCCCATTCGGTCCCGGGCCTTGGCGGCCACGGGATGGTTCGGGTAATCCTTGGCGATCTTTTCCAGCAGGTCCCGGCCCTTCTTGTTTTCGCCCAGATCGTACAGAAGTTCGGCCTTCAGCATTTCCACTTCCGGCAGGTTGGGCAGAATAGGGTTGAGCTTTTCGGCGGCGTCCAGTTCGGCCACGGCGCCGCGGTGCCAGCCCCAGGCGCGCCAGCAATTCGCCCGGGCCAGGCTGAGGCGTCCGGAACGCCAATCCTCCGGCCAGCCGCGCTCCCATTGCTGGAGTTGGCGGCGCGCCTCCAGGGGGAACCCGGACCGCACCAGGTCGTCGACCCGGGCGTCGATCTCGTTGCGCTTCACGGGGGTCAGCCCCAGGCGGTCGCGGTAGGCGGCGCCTTTGCGGAGCAGTTCCGGCCACAATTTTTCGGCGGCGGCGACATCCCCGCGGACCGCGGCGATCTGGAAACGCAAATTCAAGGCATCCAATGCGGCCAGGTCGTGCTCCGTGTTCGCGAACCGGCCGACGACTTCCTCCGCCACCACGGGATTGCCACAGCGGAGGAGTTGGAACTCGGCGTATTCGCGGGCCAGCGGCTCCCAGTCGCGCAACGGCAGGCGCATCTTCATCAACGCTTCATAAACCGTGACGGCCTTGGCCGGGTCCCGGCCAGAACTGGTACGGGCCAATTCCAGGCGGATGCTATACAGATCATCTGCGTCCAACCCCGGTTTCTGGACCAGTGCCGCATCCACCGCCGCCAGGTCTGGATTCAGTTCCTGGTAGCCCAGGAAGTTGCGGTACCCCTTGAGCACGGTCGCGGCGAGCCGCTCCGGACTTTCCTGAGTGATGAGCTGGCTGTACCGGCTAAACGGTTTCGAATGATGGATGTTCACAGACTGCGGCGGGTTTTCAGGGAACTGCACCAACCCCCTCGCCTCAACTGCGCCCTGCTTTGCGGTCACCGGCAGGTTGTCAAGACCCACAAAAATCTTGCGCACGGTCGCGCCTTGAAGATGCGAGCCGTCGGCAAAGTTCCATTCCGTCGACTTGCCGTTGCAGGCCATCAGTTCCACTTCGGTGAACTGGGCGCCCTGAAACCCGATGTAGCTCTGCGCCTGACAAGTGAAGGCGGGGCAGGCTCCGTCCCGGTTTCGGGTTGCGACCCCGGTGAGGCGCGCGTTGCCGGACTGCACAAAATCCGCAGGTTCCAGCGTTGCCTTGGTTTTGGCATCCTTCCACCGGCCGACCACGGCCATCTGGTCGCCGCCGCCATCCACCACCACGCAGCGGATGGGCAATTCCCCTTCGGGCAGGGTCACCTGTTTCCGGCATTCGCCGCGCGCCGCGGCCCAGGCGCCCTGGTTGCCGCCCCGTTCCAGCAGCAGCGACTGGCGGACAAACAAAAACCCCGCGTCATCGCTGACCAGCATCAGCGTCTGGGGGCCGGCGGTGCGCACCCGCAGATACCCGTGAAAATCCATGACAAAAGCGTCGCGGTTGTCCAGCGGATTGTAGCTGAGCGAGATTTTGTCCATCGGCAGCACGGCCAGCGGCTCCGCACGTTCCAGCCGTTTCTCCACTTCCGGCCAGGTCATCGGCGGCGGCCCGTTCCAGGGATAGAGCGTAACGGTCGGGCCTGGCTTGAAGGCGGCGCGGTTCTGGATCGGCCGCATCTTTGAGCCGAAATAAACCGCCAGTCGTTTAGCGCCGGTGCCGGGCTGCACCACGGCCAGCGCGCTGTTGTTGGCGCTCCGGCCCAGCGATAGGAGCGGCAGCAGTTTGCCGTTTTCGTCATAGGCCAGCAGATCTTCGCCATCGGGAAGACTGAGGCCGCAGACTGGCACCTGCAACATCACCCCGGCTTCCGCCAGTTCCGGGCGCTGCATAATCTCGAACTCCGCCCGGAACGGCGAACTCCCGTCGTGCCAGGGCAACTCGCCTGCCGCCCGCGCCGGAACAATCAAGGCGACCATTGCCAGAACGGCCGCCGCCAATCCTGTGATCCGAGAATACATCATTGACAGGACTATACCACTTCATTCCAACCGGAACCGGATGCGGACGGTCATCCGTGAGGCGACCGTGCGACCGTGCAGACGGCCGGGCTGGAACTGCCATTCCTTGACCGCATGGGTCGCCGCGTCGCCGAACAGGGCCGAGCCCGGTCCGTCCAGCACCCGAACCTGGTCCACGGCGCCAGTGGCGTCCACCACAAATTCGACATCTACCGCGCCGTCCTGGTTCTTGACCCGGGCCCGCGAAGGATAGACCGGCCGCACCTGCCGGACCACTTTGGGCGGTTCGTCCAGGCGTGAAGCCGTAAGAATGCCGTCGTCGCCGCCGCCTGGGGCAACCGCGGAAACGGCGGGAGGCGCATCCGTGCCTCCGATCCCGGGTGTTGCGCCGGTGACCGTGAGAACAGGTGGAATGTCCGGGGTCAGGGAAACCGGCGTGGCTGGAGCCGGAGAAAGCACTTTGACGACTTCCGCAGGAATGGGCTCCGGCACAGGCTCCGGCAACGGTTTTACGTCCGGTGGCGGTTGAACAGACGGCACGGGCGGCGAAGACGGCGCCTCCCGTGGCAAAACTGGAGGCTGGGCCACGGCATTAGCCGGAATTGCCGTTTCTGCGGCGCCATCCACAATCATGAAGTCCGGCCCGCCGGCCAGGGAGATCACCCGCCACTCCGGCTGAAGCAATTTCGGCAGCACGCAAACCAAGCCCGCCGCCGCCAGCCCGTGCAGCAGCAGCGAGATCGTCCAACCGGTGAATGAGTGGCGTGCTTCCATCAGAAAGAGAACCCCGGGACCGGTCACCAGGTGGTGCGCACCTGGATTCCGGCGGCCTGCAGGGAATGCTTGAGGTCGCGGACACGGTATCCGCCAAAATGGACCATCGACGCCACCAGGGCGGCATCCGCGCAACCGGCGGTCAGCACCTCGGCCAAATGTTCCGGCTTCCCGGCGCCGCCGGAGGCGATGACCGGGATGCCGACGCCGGTGGAGATCATGCGGGTCAGGGAAATTTCATACCCGTTGCAGGTGCCGTCGGCGTCGATCGAGTTCAGGCAGATTTCGCCGGCGCCCAGCCGTTCCGCAGTGCGCGCCCATTCCAGCGCGTCCAGCCCCATGGGCATGCGGCCGCCGTGGATGACCACCTCGTAGCCGCTGGGGAACTGCGCGCTGACGCCGACGTGCTTGGCATCCATGCCGAGCACGACGCACTGGTTGCCGAACGCCTTCGCCCCCTGCCGGATAAGATCGGGATTCTTGACCGCGCCGCTGTTGACGCTCACCTTTTCCGCGCCGGCCAGCAGCACGGCCCGCAGATCCTCCAGCGTGTTCAGGCCGCCACCGACGCTGAAAGGAATGAAAATCTCCGCGGCCACGCGCTGGACCACGTCCAGGAAAATGCCGCGTCCTTCGGAGGAGGCCGTGATGTCGTAGAACACCAGTTCGTCGGCGCCTTCCTCGTAGTAATAGCGCGCCATCTCCACGGGATCGCCGATGTCGCGGTTCTCCTGGAACTTGACGCCCTTGGTGGTGCGCCCGTCGCGCACATCAAGGCAGGGAATGAGGCGTTTGCTGAGCATGAAGAGAAAACTCTGGTTAAGCGAGCGGATTCCATTCGCAGAAGTTCGTCAGCAGTCGCAGGCCGGGGCGGCCGCTCTTTTCCGGATGGAACTGGAATCCGACCAGGGCGCCGGCCGCCGCGCCGGAAGCGAACGGGATGCCGTAGTCCGTTTCCGTCAGGGCCATCGCCGGCGCCACCTTCGTCGGATGATAGGAATGCACGAAATAAAACTCGCTGCCGGGCTCGATCCCGGCGAGCACCGGATGCGGGCGCAGTGCCCGGGCCGCGTTCCAGCCCATGTGCGGCACCTTCAGCGGCCGGTCCGGTTGCTGCGGATTCCGCAGGGGATCGGGAAAGCGCACGACGCGGCCGGGCAGCAATCCCAGACATTCCACGCCGCCGTTCTCGTCGCTGCCTTCGAACAATATCTGGTAGCCCAGGCAGATGCCGAGGAACGGCTTTCCTGTGGCCACGACCTCGCGCAGCACACCGGCCAAGCCCAGTTCATGCAGGTTGCGCATGGCTTCGCCGGCCGCGCCCACCCCGGGAAAAATAACCCGGTCCGCGCGGCGGATGACGGCCGGGTTGTCCGTGATCACGGATTCACCGCCGCGGCCAAGCGCGGCCAGCGCCCGTTGGACGCTGGTCAGGTTTCCCGCCCGGTAATCGACAATCGCAATCATCGGAAACACTCACTCTTTCCGCGCCCGGCCCCAAGGTCCGGCGCCGAATGCAGATGGTCAATGAAAAATGAACCGATAATGTAGCCTGCGCCCGCCCGTCCCGCCTCTCCCCCGCCGGCAGACACAACCGGTCACTCCATCAGCCTGATCCTTTCACGGGAAGCCCCGATCCTGCAGAAACGCCGGAGCCCCCCCCGACTCTTGTCGAAAGAAGCTAATCGGCCACGCCTGCACCAAGACGCTGAACGGAGCCGAGGACGCTGAAGGATGAGAGAGCGGAAGGCAATGCAGGCGGGGGTCGAGTTGGGCGGAGGGTTAGGCCGACCGCGAGCAACGAACCGTGCGTAGTGGAAGCCACGGCCACCTCAACCATTCTTGGCCTTCTTGCTCGCCTGTTGGGCCGCGTGGTGCGCCACCGCAAAAGCCTTACTCTCGTCGCAGCCATATTCCTTGTACGCATTATTGAATGCTTCAAGGAATGCTTTCTTCTGGTGCGAAGTATATTTTTGAACCTGCGCCTTTGGCAGGTCGCTAATCGTTTTGTACGGCATAACCTGTCTCCTCCTCGTCCTTGGATAAGGTTGCCATTCTTGCGGACCGACCGCGCCTTGTGCCGCCAGGCAACCATGGGGCAGTTACACGCGGGCCTCAAGCCAAGCGGTCAGCGCCTTGTCGGTCATCCGCGCGGCAGGACAGTTGACAAAGCAATTTTGACACAGGCCCCCTTCGTTCATAAGCACCTCGTTTCTGCTCTGTCCGCAGGCGGTGACGGTATACGAGGGCGGGTACTTGGCCTTGGCGCCATAGGCATTGCCGCGACACGTGCTGACACAGCGTCCGCAACCGTCACACCCCGTCTCGAAGACGTCAGGCGAGTCCGGTTCCAGTTCGGCGTTTGTCATAAGCGTCAGAATCACCATCCGGTTGCCGAGTTCCCGGTGGAGGATGAGCCCTGACCGTCCATAGACGCCGAGGCCCGATTCGTAAGCCGCGAGTTTGCCTTGCACTTGCAGCCCGCCTGCGCTGGTCATAGCCTTGAACCCGTGCAACCCCAGAAAACGCGCCCCTGCGGGTAGTGCCTGCGACATGACCCGTACGCTCAAGGGATGGTAGACGTTGAACACGGCAGAGGCACCGTCGGCGGCGAGGCCGGCTGAACCATTTTTCAGTTGCGCCTCGCGTTGCTCGACCGGGAGATGATTGTCCAATACCGGCGGATAAGGCACGATAACGACAACGACACTCCTGCACTCAGGCCAGATAGTCAGCGGCGGCCCCACCTTAAAGGGATTCGGCACAGGCAACGCTTGCTTAAACCCGTGCGGATCGGCGATTCGCACGTCATACGCCCCTTTGGCCTTCATGGCCTCGATCAGGCCTTTCTTCAAGTCGTCGTCCGAGCGCGTGGCGAGCGAACGCGCCGCCGCAGGCAGTAGCGCTGCCGCACCGGCCGCAACCGACACGCGGATGAACGTCCTTCTATCCATGATGTCCCGCATGCTTCTCCTTGCTTTGGCGTAAATGGCGTAAGGGTGGCGTAAGGGACAGGGAAACTATACTCCCCCGGAATGGCGGCATGCACAACCGGGCGACACACCGCCAGCCCGGCAAATCAAAACAGAAACGCTCAAGTTTGTAATGATTTCTAACCTCTTGATTCGCAAATAGGATAGTTTCCCTGTCCCTATTTTTTCCCTATTTTTTTAATCGACAGGGACGAGGGTCGCCGGAAGCGCACTGGGCCGTTCACGAGTCCGCTCAGTATCGCCGGGCTGGAAGTCCGCCGGCCTGTGTTGCCGAGTGTGGACACCCGCCCCCCCCCGGGCGCCGCCGAAAGGTAAAAGCGGCCCCGGCGGGTATCGGAACGTTCACCGCTGCGGCTTTCGGCGATGCCGCGGAAACGTGGTGCAACCACGTTCCTACAACGGACGGCAGGAAAACGCTCCTTAACCGCATTTCTTCAAAAAAAATGACGGAATCGGCGGGCGCAGAAATGAACGCTGCATCCCGCGGCCGGGACGCCCGCCGCTTCCGTCATGTTGCCTTGCCCCGTTCACCCATCATATTTCAGCCGTTCACCACCCGTTGATTACGCGCCTTTTTCGGCGGGAGCCTCCGCTCCCGTACCACCACCCGGAAGGGCGCTTCATTCCGGCATAAGCTTTCGAGGGACTTCTCATGGCGATGTGGGGCGGCAGATTTGCCAAGGAAACCGATTCCCTGGTGCGCAGGTTCACGGAATCCATTTCCTACGACCGGCGTCTCTACCCGCACGACATCCGCGGCAGCCAGGCCCATGCCCGGATGCTCGCCCGGCAGGGGATCATTCCCGCCGCCGACGCCAAGGCCATCTGCGCCGAACTCGACGCCATCCGCAAGCGCATCGACGCCGGCAAGTTCGAGTTCAGGGAAGAGCTCGAAGACATCCACATGAACATTGAATCGGCGCTCATCGCCAAGCTCGGCCCGGCCGGCGCCCGCGTCCACACCGGCCGCAGCCGCAACGACCAGGTCGCCACCGATGAACGGCTCTATCTCCGCGCCGAGGCTGACGAGATCGCCGCCCTGCTCCGCGGCCTGCAAACGGCCCTGGTCACGCTCGGCGCGGCCCATCCGGACCTGATCCTGCCCGGGTTCACCCACCTCCAGCACGCCCAACCGGTACTCTTCGCCCACCATCTTCTGGCCTATGTCGAGATGCTCGACCGCGACGCCGGCCGCCTCGCCGACTGCCGCCGACGCCTGAACGTCCTCCCCCTCGGCGCCGGCGCCATCGCCGGCTCCACCCTGCCCCTGGACCGCGAGTCCGTGGCCAAAGAGCTGGAGTTCGACGGGGTGATGCAGAACAGCATGGATGCCGTGGCCGACCGCGACCATCTCGTCGAGTTCCTCGCTGCCCTGGCCGTCATCGCCATGCACACCTCGCGCCTCGCCGAGGACCTGGTTCTCTGGTGCTCCCAGGAATTCGCCTTCCTCGAACTGGACGACGCCTTCTGCACCGGCTCCAGCCTCATGCCGCAGAAGAAAAACCCCGATGTCGCCGAGCTCACCCGCGGCAAGACCGGCCGCGTCTACGGCCATCTCGTGGGCCTGTTGACCACGCTCAAGGGCCTGCCCCTGACCTACAACCGCGACCTGCAGGAGGACAAGGAGGGGCTGTTCGACGCCATCGACACCGTCAAGCTCATCCTCGCCACCCTCGCCCCCATGATGACCGGCGCCAAGCCCAATGCCGCGCGCATGGCCGCCATGGCCGCCGATCCCGCCCTCATGGCCACCGACCTCGCCGAATGGCTGGTCTGCCGCGGCGTGCCCTTCCGCGACGCCCATCATCAGGTCGGACACTTCGTCGCCGCCTGCCGCGAACAGAAGGTCGCCCTGGACCGGGCACCCCTGGCCCTGATGAAAAAATCCCTGCCCCTGGCCACGGCCGAATGCCGGAAGCTGTTCGACCCCAAACGCAGCGTCGCCGCCCGCGACCTCACCGGCGGCACCGCCCCCGTCCAGGTCAAAAAACAGCTCGCCGCCTGGCGGAAAAAACTCGCCGCCAAACCGGCCTGAGCCGGTTTGAAGACAGAAGTTTTTGCCCGCGAAATACGCGAACCCGCGCGAAAAGGAACGGGAGCGCATTTTCGTGGTCTGACCATTTGAGACGAGGGATCAATCAGGGGGGGATGGACCATGGGAAAGAGCGTCAAAAACCAGCCGGCCACACCGCCTCCGGCCCTGCCGGTTTTCGTCGTCCGCGGAAAGCGCGTGATCCTGGACGCTGACCTGGCCGCCATCTACGGCGTGCCAACGCATGTCTTCAATCAGGCGATCAAACGCAATCAGGAGCGGTTCCCGGAGGATTTTGCGTTTCAGCTTACCACCGAAGAGGTTGCCAGCTTGAGGTCACTGGTTGCGACCTCAAGTTTGACGTCTACACCTCTCCTGATGGGTGATCGAGAGGATGCAGGGATCTTGACATCACAATTTGCGATGTCAAGATCACAACATATTGACAATAAGGATGATAATAACTCATCACAAATTGTGATGAGTTCACAGGGTTTGCGAGCGGGCATCGCCAAGCACCGCGGGAAATCGTACCTTCCCTGGGCCTTCACCGAGCATGGTGCGGTGATGGCGGCGAATCTGCTCCGCAGCGAGCGGGCGGTACGGATGAGTGTCTATGTGGTGCGCGCCTTCGTCGGCATGCGCGAGCAACTGGCCGCCAACGCAACCATTCTCAAACGGTTGGCGGAAATGGACAAGACCCTGCTGGAACACGACCAGGCGCTCAAGGGCATCTGGACCGAACTGCAGCCGCTGCTGTCACCCCCGCCGGAGCCGCCCAGACGCCGCATCGGCTTTCACGGGGCGGAAGGCAGGAACTGACGGTGGAAGAAGAAATTCGGCATTCGCCCGAAACAAAAAGCTCCGAACCCAGACGGCGTCATGAACAAGATGAGCGGGTATGGTAGAGCGCGTGTTTTGTGTGTTCCCTACCTTCCTTCGCCGTGAAATCTTCAGGCCGGAAAGCCTTCCGCCGCATGTCCCATTCCCCTGCCCCACGCCTGACCCTGCCGGACTATTACGCCGTGGAAACGCTCAATTCCATGGCGGGTATGACGTTTCTGTATTGCATTTATTTCTGGAATGTCAGCCGCTTCGGCTACAGCGACGCCGAAAACCTGCTTACCAACGCCATCAGCGGGCTGGCCTATATCTTCGCCTCGCTGTTCGGGGGCCGGCTGGCGGACCGGTTCGGGTATGACCGTCTCATCGGGATTTGCCTGGCCTGCATGGCCGCCACACTGGCTGCAGGGTGGCTGCCCGGCTGGCGCGGCATGCCGTTTGTCGTGCTTTTTCTCTATACGCTCTGCCAGGCGCCGAGTTGGGCGGCGCTGGAGGGCGCCATCGTCCATGCGCCGGGACAGTTGCGGCTGGCGGACCGCGTCGGCCTCTACAACCTGTGCTGGGCCTTCGGCGGCCCGGTCGGATACTTTCTCGGCGGCAGCCTGCTCCGCTGGCGGCCGGACGCTGTGCTCTGGGCGCCGGGACTGCTCCTGGCCGCGCTCTGGCTCGGCCAGCAATGGCGTCTGCACCGCCGTCGGAAACAGCCGGCCACGGAGGAACCCGTCGCCTCCGCCGCACTGACCGCCGCCGCCGGCATCCCCCTGGAGACGCGCCGGAGTTTCATGCACTTCGCCTGGATCGGCAATGCCCTCGGCTACACCATGATCGCCTGTTTCACCGCGCTGGTGCCGGACGTTGCCCGGCGACTCGGCTTGGAACCGACCCACGCCATCTGGCTGGCCAGCAGTTTCCTGTTCATGCGCGCCGCCGGGTTCATCCTGTTCTGGCGCTGGCTCGGCTGGCTCTACGACCGCAATCTGGCCCTGCTCGCCTATTGGGCCGCGCCCCTCAGTCTGGGCGTGATCTTCTGGACCACCTCCATGCCGCTCATGCTGGCGGCACTCCTGGTTTTCGGCGCGGCCCTGTGCCTGACCTATTCCGGCTCGCTCTATTATTCCCTGAACGCGGCGGACGCCAAAGGCACGCAGGGCGGCCTCCACGAAGCGGTCATCGGTCTCGGCATCTTTACCGGCCCGCTGCTCGGCGCGGCGGCGACCCGGTTGCCGGGCGGCGTGGCCACGGCCCGCCTGGTCATCGTCGTCTTCTGCCTGCTCGTCAGCGCCGCCG
>CAITSE010000250.1 GCA_903894975.1 uncultured Lentisphaerota bacterium | reverse complement strand
GCCGTTACGCACGCCGAGTCCGGAAAGCCAGTCCCGGCCGCCTACGTCAAAGTCTATGTGAAGACCAAAGGCGGCGAGGTGAAGTTCTTCAAGGACGGCTATACCGATCTGCGCGGGCGGTTCGACTATGCCTCGCTCAACACCAATGAGATGGAAGCCTCGTCGCGCCTGGCCGTGCTGGTCCTGAGCGACACGTATGGGGCCGTGGTCCGCGAGGCGCCGCCGCCGAAGCGCTGACGTGGTGTGGAAGAGCTTTCTCGCGCAGAGGCGCAGGGGCGCGGAGCGGAAGTTCCGTCCCCCGCCTGGGAACGCCGAGTCCCAGCTCGGCGCGTGGTAACGTGAAACAGGCAATCCTGCCTGTGCCCAACGTCCGGCAGGCAATCCTGCCTGCCTTTCTCCCGCCCGGCCAACAGAAAACGTGTTACGTCATGCTACACTACGCCTTGTGAGCAACACCCATTTCACGGGCCCGGTTCCGGGCGAGTTTGTGCCGGAGCGTTCCGAGGACGCGGGGGCACCGCGGCCGGAACCGGCGGATGCCGGGGCCGCGAATCCGCCGTACCGGCGGCGTCCGCGCTACGCGGGGAAGAACCCGCGGCGGTTCGAGGACAAATACAAAGAGCATGATCCCGGGCGGTATGCGGAGACGATCGCGAAAGTGCTTTCCTCCGGCAAGACCCCCGCCGGCACGCATCGTCCCATCATGGTGCCGGAAATCCTGGAAGTGCTCGCGCCCGTGCCGGGCGAGACGGCCGTGGACTGCACGCTGGGATATGGGGGGCACGCGCAGGAATTGCTCGCCCGTCTTCTGCCCGGCGGGCAGTTGCTTGGCTTGGACGCGGATCCCATTGAGCTGCCGAAAACCACGGCCCGCTTGCGCGCCCTCGGTTTCGGTCCGGAGACGTTCCGTTCACACCGCAGCAATTTCGCCGGCCTGCCGAAAGTTCTGGCTGCGGCCGGTCTGGCCGGAGCCGACGTCATTCTGGCGGACCTGGGCGTCTCCTCGATGCAGCTCGACGAGCCGGCGCGCGGATTTTCGACGAAGCACAACGGCCCGCTGGACATGCGCATGAACCCGCAGTCCGGCCAGTCCGCGGCCGCGTTCCTCGGGAGAGTTCGCCCCGACGTCCTGGCCGCGCTGCTCACCGAGAATGCGGACGAGCCGTTCGCCGCCGTGCTGGCTCCCGTGCTCGCGGGCCATGCCTACGCCACCACGGGAGAACTGGCGGCCGCCATTCGCGCCGTGCTCCCGCGGTTGGACAAGGACGCCCAGGATCTTTCCGTGCGCCGCGTGTTCCAGGCGTTGCGCATCGCGGTGAACGACGAGTTTTCCGCGCTCGACATGTTCCTGCGGTATCTGCCTGCGTGCCTCAATCCCGGCGGGCGGGTGGCCATCCTCACCTTTCATTCCGGGGAGGAGCGCCGGGTGACGAAAGCCTTCGATGCCGGCCGGCGCGAGGGTGTTTATGCGGAGATCGCCCAGGACGCGCTGCGCGCTGCGCCCATCGAACGGCGCGACAACCCCCGTTCGACCAGCGCCCGGCTCCGGTGGGCCCGGAAAGCCGACGTATTATAGAAAAACCGTTTTCTCGCCAACATTGCGCCTTGGCGCGAGAGGCGGTGTTGCCCGTGAGCTCGGTATCATCCGTGAAGTTCGCGGAATCCGCGGTGAAAACTTCCGGAAAAGTCCATTGTCCGCAGATTCCGCAGATTAACGCAGATTTCCCGCAAAAACGCAGTTTCCGTGCTCAAAAAGACAGACTCGCCCCCAATGCCCCCTAAAACGTGAAACAGGCAATCCTGCCTGTGACCAACGTGCGGCAGGCAATCCTGCCTGCCTTCCTCCCGGACAACGAAAGCGCCCCTCGCGCCCGGATTCTACCAGAGAGGACCCCGAGATCACAAATTTGCTGTCCCATCCCCCTTTCTTTCAACCACTAACGATCGCTAACGTTCCGCTAAGAAATCCGGGTTAGCGAAAAGTCAGCGAACGCCAGCGGTTGCCTGCTTTTCTTCCAGCCCCCATTTCCCTCCGTGCCCCCGTGCCACTGTGAGAGAACCCCTTTTACCCCAACCAGTTGTCCGCAGATTTTTCCGTAAAATATCCAGTATTCGTGCGCAAAAAGACAGGCAACCCCAAATTTTCACGCGCTTAAAAATTAGGCAATTCCGCTCGCAAAGATAGCTTTGACCCCTTGCTCCTTAGGCAATTCCGCTCGCAAAGATAGCTTTGACCCCTTGCTCCCCTTGACCCCTTGCTCCCCTTAAAAATTAGGCAATTCCGCTCGCAAAGATAGCTTTGACCCCTTGCTCCTTGACGCAAAGATAGCTTTGACCCCTTGCTCCTCGAGCTGGGGCGCGGCGTTCCCAGGGGGAAGGGAAAGGCGTTCCCGTGACAGGGACTGAAGGAATTGCGCCGGGAGGCGTCTTCCGGTGTAGATTGTCCTGCACGGATTTTTCCTTGGACAAGTGCAAACAGGTAGCCCGGGCAAGCCGGTCGAAACCCTGGCATCGCACCACAAGCTTGGGTCCGGCTTGGCCGGGCTAGGGGAGACCGGACATGCGGATCAGAACGCGTTGGCTGAAGGGGTGGCTGGGGTTGGCGGGACTGTGCCTGGTGCTGGCGGGCGGCGGCGCGGCGGCGGCCCAGGCGCCCGCCGCGGGCGGCGGAGAGGCTGTGCCGGCGGTGCGGAAGCGCGCGGAAAAACTGCTGCGCGACGGCAATGTGAAGGATGCGTACGCCCTGTTCGCCGAGCTTGTCCGCAACCCGGCCGCCGGGGCGGCGGTGGAGGATGATTTGCGGCACGGCCTTGAGTGCCTGCAGCGGCTTGACCGCGTCGTGGAGGCGGACGCGTTTTTGGAGGCGGCGGCCGCCGCGCAGGAGAAAAATTGGCGCGGGCTGTTGCGCACGGCCCGGATTTATGAAACGGTCGAGCACAACGGCAGCATCGTGGCCGGCAAGTTCGAACGTGGTCCGCACCGGGGCGGCACGGCGAAGGTGGTCAACAGCTACGACCGCGACCGGGTCCGGGCGTTGCAGCTCATGGACCGCATCCGCCAACTTGCCGTCGCGACGCCGGACGAGGGACGGGACAAGTACGGCGAGTTTTACTATGAGTTGACCCGGATGCTGCTGGGCGAGCGCAACGGGGACGGCGGCTGGCGCTTGCAGACCTTGACCGATCTCTCCACGCTCCCGGATTATGACGAGGGCTGGTGGTACGGCGGGCGCGGCGGCGGCCGCGGCGCGCCGGTGAATGCCGACGGCACGCCCGTGCAGCACCGGCTGCCGGCGACCTGGGCGGCGGCGAAGAGCGACGGCGAGCGTGTCCGCTGGGCCGTGGCCCGCGGCCCGTCCGGCGCGCTGGACCAGTGGGCGGACTTCCTGCTGAGCCAGTTCGGTGTGCAGACCATGGCAGAGTTCGCTTGGATGATGAACCGCGCCGGCGACGCGGAGGATGAGGCGGACGGCATCCGCAAGGACGAAAGCGGCGTCTATGACGTCCACACCCTCAAGGACAACGAGAGCATCGCGCGCCTGGCCAGCGGCATCAAGCGTTTTACGCTGCCCGACGACCAGAACCCCATCGCGCTTTTCCGGCAGATGAAGAATTACTCCAAGCTGGCGGAAATTTATACGGACCGCCGGCAGTACGGCCGGGCGGTGGAGTGCTGGGATCTGTCGGAGCCGAAACATCGCCCGGCCTCGTTTTTCCTCAAAGATCTGGGCCGAACCCACGACGGGCTGAGAGGTGAAGCCGAAGGTCATCTGCGCGAGATCCTGGGCAACTGGGGGCAGTTCGAGCCGGTCATGACCCAGCCGGCCTATGGCAAGGGCGCCACCGTCGAGTTCCGTTTCCGCAACGGCAAGGCCGCGCACTTCGAGGCGTACGAGGTGAATCTGAAGCTGCTGTTGGCGGACGTGAAGGCTTATGTCGCCGGCGCCCCGAAGCAGATCGACTGGGAGAAGGTCAACCTGGAGGACATCGGCGGGCGGTTGGTCCGGCAGAACGAGGGCAAGTACCTGGCCGCCAAGGCCGCAGCCTGGGATCTGGCGCTGGAGCCGAAGGCGGACCACTGGGACCGGCGCATCACGGTACAGACGCCGCTGGCCAAGCCCGGCGCGTACCTGCTGACCGCGACCATGGCCGACGGCAACACCACCCGCGTCGTGATCTGGGTCGCCGATACGGCGTTGGTGCAGAAACCGGTGGACGGCGGCACCTGGTATTTCGTCGCCGACGCCGCCTCCGGCAAGCCCATTCCCGGCGCGGCACTGGAGTTTTTCGGCTACAACCAGCGCTGGGTCGACAACAAGATCACCCGCGGCGGCCATTATGAAGTCACGACCCGCGAATCCCGGGCCGTGGCGGATGCCGACGGGCAGGTTCTTTTCCGCGACAGTGAAAAGCCGCGCATGGGTAACTGGATGGGTGTCGCGACGACGCCGGAAGGGCGCCTGGCCTATCTCGGGTTCAACGGCGTGTGGATGGGGGACTACCGCGAACAATCCCCCGACGACCATCCCCGGGCTTTTTTCATCACCGACCGCCCGGTCTACCGCCCCGGCCAGAGCGTGAAGATCAAGGCCTGGGCGAACACGCCCCGGTATGACAGCGAAGCCGCCCGTTCGCCCTCCGCCGGCCAAACGGTGAAGCTGGTCGTGCGCAATCCGCGCGGCGAAAAGCTGCTGGAAAAGAATCTCACCCTGGACGAGGCCGGCGGGGCCGAGACTGAACTGGCACTGACGGCGGAGGCGGTGCTGGGCGTCTACAACGTGCAGTTCGAAAAAATGCCCGGCGCCGTCAATTTTCGCGTGGAGGAGTACAAAAAACCGGAATTCGAGGTGACGGTCGAGGCGCCGCAGGAACCCATCGCGTTGGGTGAGACCATTACCGCGACGGTCAAGGCCAAGTATTATTTCGGCGCGCCGGTGGCGGAGGGCAAGATCAAGTACAAAGTGCTGCGTTCCGAGCATCAGGCGACGTGGTATCCGCCGTGGCCCTGGGACTGGTATTACGGCCCCGGCGCCTGGTGGTTTGCCGGCGACTATCCCTGGTATCCCGGTTGGCGCCAGTGGGGCGTGGCCCGGCCCGTCTGTTCCTGGGGACCGCACTACGGCTGGCAGAAGCCGCCGGAACTGGTGGCCGAAGCCGAGGCGCCCCTGGCCGCGGACGGCACCTTCAAGATCGAGATCGACACGCGCCCGGCCAAGGCCCTGTTCGCCGACCGCGACCACCGCTATGAAATCACCGCCGAGGTGACGGACGCCTCCCGCCGCACTATCGTCGGCCAGGGCACCGTCCTGGCCGCGCGCCGGCCGTTCAAGGTCTATGCCTGGGTCGGCCGCGGCCATTACCGCGCCGGCGACACCGTGGACGCCTTTTTCCAGGCCCGCACCTTGGACGGGAAACCGGTCAAGGGCAAGGGTGAGCTTACCCTGTTCCGCCTCGCCTATGACGCCGCCGGCAAGCCGCAGGAGACGCGGGTCGAACGCTGGCGCCTGGACACCGGTGACGAGGGGCAGGCCGGCCAGAAAATCAAGGCCGCGAAGAAAGGGCAGTACCGCCTCAGTTACACCCTGACCGACGCCAAGGGGCACGCCATCGAAGGCGGTTACCTCTTCTCCGTGATGGGTGAGGGCGCCGGCGGCTCGGACACCGCCGGGTACCGCTTCAACGACCTCGAACTCCTGCCCGATCGCCAAGATTACCGCCCCGGAGACACCGTCAATCTCCTGGTCGCCACGGAGCGTGTGGACGCGACGGTGGCGCTGTTCGTGCGCCCGGTAAACGGTGTGGCCATGCCTCCGAAGATTCTGCGGCTAAACGGGAAGAGTGTTCTGGAAGCCGTCGCCGTGGAAAAGCGGGACATGCCGAACTTCTTCATCGAGGCCGTGTCCGTCAGCAACGGCAAGATCCATTCCGAGATGCGCGAGATCCTCGTGCCGCCGGAGAGCCGGGTGCTGGACGTGCAGGTCACGCCCGTCAAGGAGAGCTGCAAGCCCGGTGAAAAGACTCAGGTCAAGGTCAAAGTCGTCGGGCAGGACGGCCACCCCGTCACGGGCACGCTGGCCCTGGCCATGTATGACAAGAGTCTGGACTACATCTCCGGCGGGGCCAATGTCCCGGATATCCGCGAGTTTTTCTGGAAGTGGCGGCGGCAGCACTACCCCCAGGTGCTGTGCAGTCTGACGCGCAGTTCCGGTCCGCAGTGGCGGGAGGGCGAAACGCTGCTGCCGATCCTGGGCGTGTTCGGCGCCGGCATGGTGGACGAAGACCGGGACGGGAATGGGATAATGGCAGGAACGGGAGGCGCGATGCTAACAAATGGCCTGGAGGCTCGTGACGGGATGATGCATCGCACGCGCATGATGGCTCCCGGCGGGCCCATGTCGATGAGCATGGCCGACAGTGGTCCGCCGATGCCTGCCTCCGCGCCTGTGGCGGCAACCGCGGCACCCATGGAATCCGCCAAAATGGCGGTCGCCGGCGAACCCGGCGGCGGCGGCGCGCCGGAAATGGCGGGTGCCGGCCCGGCCGTGCGCAGCGCCTTTGTCGACACTGCGCTCTGGATCGGCAGCCTGGCCACCGATGCCAACGGTGAGGCCATGGCCGAGGTGACGATGCCGGAGAACCTCACCACTTGGAAGACCCGGGTCTGGGCCATGGGCCCCGGGTGCCGCGTCGGCGAGGGCACGTCGGCGACGGTCACCCGCAAGGACCTGATCGTCCGGCTCCAGGCGCCGCGCTTCTTTGTCCAGAAGGACGAAGTCGTGCTCTCGGCGAACGTCCACAACTTCCTGCCGGTGGGAAAGAACATCAAGGTCGAGTTGCAGCTTGCGGACAACGGCGTGTTCGGCGCCGAGGTTTTGCCCGGCAATACCGGCACGATCTGGACGGCGCTGAGCAAGGCCAGGACGATGCGGGCCGGTGAACCCGCGGCGCGGAAACTGCTCACCAATCACGTTGTGGTGAAGGTGCCGGCCGGCGGCGAGAAACGGGTGGACTGGCGCGTGAAAATCAGCCAGCCGGGCGAGGCCGTGGTCTGCATGATGGCGATCGAGGTGGAGGCCACTTACGGAATCGTGAATTTAGCCCGGCGCGTGGTGCCGGGCGAGGAACCGGAGTCGGACGCCATGGAGATGAAGTTCCCGGCCTACGTCCACGGCATGCTCAAGACCGAAAGCTTCAGCGGCATGATTCGTCCGGACGGGGAGTCTGCCAAGGTTGCGTTCACGGTGCCGGCGGAGCGGCGGCCGGAACAGACCCGTTTCGAGGTGCGCTGGTCGCCGACCCTGGCCGGGGCCATGGTCGACGCCATCCCGTACCTGGTCGATTATCCCTACGGCTGCACCGAGCAGACCGTGAACCGGTTCGTGCCCACGGTCGTCACGCAGGCGGCGCTGAAACGGCTCGGCCTGGACCTGAAGGCGATCCGGGAGAAGCGCACCAACCTCAACGCCCAGGAAATCGGCGACGACAAGAAGCGCGCCGAAGACTGGAAGCGGCACAACCCGCCGAACCCGGACGATCCGGAACGGAACCCGGTGTTCGAGGAGGCCGTGGTGACGGACATGGTCCAGGCCGGCGTCAATCGTCTCGGCAGCATGCAGTGCGGCGACGGTGGCTGGGGCTGGTTCAGCGGTTCCGGCGAACAGTCGTACCCGCACGCCACCGCGGTGGTGGTTCACGGCCTGCTTGTGGCCAGGGGCAACGGCGCCAAGGTGCCGGACGACCTGCTCAAGCGCGGCGTGAGCTGGCTGAAGACGTACCAGGCCGGGGAGATCCGGAAGATCAAGAATTGGCCGCGCGAGGTCAAGCCGCGCAAGGAACACGCCGACAACCTCGACGCCCTGGTCAGCCAGATTCTGGGCGAGGCCAAGGCGGACAGCGCGGAGATGCGCGGTTTCCTCTACCGCGACCGTAACGAGCTTTCCGTATACGGCTTGGCGCTCACCGCCTTGTCCTGCCACGAGGCCGGGGATGTGGAGAAGCGCGCCATGCTCATGCGCAATCTCGGCCAGTATGTAGTCCGGGACGACGAGAATCAGACCGCCTATCTCAAGCTGCCCGGGAACTCCTGGTGGTGGTGCTGGTACGGCAGCGACACCGAGGCCATGGCGATCTATCTCAAACTCCTGGCCGCCGTCGAGCCCGCGGGCGACACCGCGCCGCGGCTGGTCAAGTATCTGGTCAACAACCGTCGGCACGCCACGTACTGGAACAACACCCGCGACACCGCGTTGGTGATTGAGGCGCTGGCGGACTACATGAAGGCCAGCGGCGAGGAGAAGCCCGATTTGAGCGTGACCATCACGGTCGATGGCAACCGTCGTCGCATGAAGAAGGTCAACGTCGATGCCGCCAATCTTTTCTCCTTCGACAACCGCTACGTGCTTGAAGGCGCGGAGTTGGAAGCCGGACCGCACACGCTCGAAATTCAGAAGGCCGGCACAGGCCCGGTGTATTTCAACGCGTATCTGACCAACTTCACACTGGAAGACCCGATCAAGGGCGCCGGGCTGGAAGTCAAGGTCGGGCGCAAGGCGTACAAGCTCGAGCGCGTGGCCAAGAGCGTGAAGGCCGAGGGTGTGCTCGGGCAGGCCGTGGACCAGAAGGTGGAGAAGTACGTGCGCGTGGCGTTGGCCGACGGCGCGGAGCTTAAGAGCGGCGACCTTGTCGAGATCGAGATGGAGGTCGAGAGCAAGAACGACTACGAATACATCCTGCTGGCGGACATGAAGGGCGCCGGGTTCGAGCCGGTGGAGGTTCGTAGCGGCTACACCGGCAATGACATGGGCGCCTACGTCGAGTTCCGGGACGAGCGCACCGTGTTCTTTGTCCGGGAACTGCCGCGAGGCCGGCACAGCGTCAGCTACCGCCTGCGCGCCGAGATTCCGGGCCGGTTCAGCCTGCTCCCGGCCAGGGCCGAAGCCATGTACGCCCCGGAACTCAAGGCGAACTCCGACGAGCTCAAGCTCCGGATCGTAGAGTGAGGGCGGGGGGTGGAATTCGCCCACCCCCCGCGCCCCCCGGCGAGGGTCTTCGACCCGTTTCTTTTGAAAGGCAGGATTTGCGAAGTCCGCTGGCGGGCACTGGCGTGGTCATCTCGCCAACGCATTCTTCGCCAGCGAACTTCGCAAATCCCGGCTGTTCCCCAAAGGGAAACGGGACGGAGTCCCTCTCGGAGAGGGGTTCGGGAGCCCCGCGAAGCGGCACGGGCTGCCGCCTTGGGCAGCAGCGACTTCTCAGGGAGTGGCAACAGCGGAGAACGCTCTCTCCCTGTGGCTATTGTCCGCAGCGTCACCGCGCGGCCATGGTGGCTTCCTGGGTGTCCCCGCCGCGGATTTTCAGGCCGTCCACATGGCCGTCGGCGAACAGGGCGTTGCAGGAACCGCCGTGCCGCCCATAAGCCGGCCGGTCGGCGGTGATTTCCGGATTGGTCCAGGCGACCCAGGTACGGAGGTTCACGGTGTCGAGCACCATGACCGTGCGGACGGGAAACGAGAACTGATGGATCCGGATCGGGGCCATCGTATTGGTGCGGAACCAATTGTTCGCGGGAGGGCTGGCGCAGTCATTGATGCCAATGCCCGTGTACAAAGCGGAAGATGTCGGGCTCAAGTCACTCATTTGGCTTACCAGATCAGGCCGGGCCGGGCAGACGATGATCAGCGACGTGGTGCCTCGCCCGCCGTTGCCGAGAGAGCCGGACGGCGAGCCGTCGGTGGTATTGCCGATGTACGGCCCGAGCAGGTAACGGGAATACCAGGCGTAGACGGCGTAGTTTGCGGACGGTGCGGGCTGGTAGGTCATGCCCGGTACCACCGGCAGTCCGTCATTGTCATCGGCGTATTGCAGCATGCCCACGCCGATCTGCTTCTGGTTGCCTTTGCAGGTGGAGCTGAGCGCGTACATTTTGGCCTTCTGCAACGCTGGCAGCAGGATGGCGGCGAGAATGGCGATGATGGTGATTTACCACCAGCAGTTCGATGAGTGTGAACCGCCGGGACTTGCCGCTCCAGAGGATGAGGCGGGCTGTGGGATTGTCATGGGCTTTCGGCATGTGCGCAAACTCCGGGAGACCGGAACCCGAAAAGTATACTGAGACCATATCGTTCGCGGCTTCGCAATGCAAGTTGATGAAGCGTATAATCTAGCACGGGTTCGGACAACTCACGCTCGCCGTGGCGGATAGGCGTAAATGGGCACTCTTTCTGGGGAAAGACAGGGTACATTGATTCCCGAGCCAACAAAGCCGGTTTTGAACAGAAGCTCGCAAAGAGCACAAAGGATTTTCTAATTCACCGTATTATTGCGGAACCTTTGCGGCCTTCTGTTCAATGAAGTTTAATCACTTGTGAATAATTCAGGCTATGTGCTCTTTGTGTTCTATGTGGCAAAAAC
This sequence comes from uncultured Lentisphaerota bacterium, assembly GCA_903894975.1. Taxonomy (GTDB): domain Bacteria; phylum Verrucomicrobiota; class Lentisphaeria; order Oligosphaerales; family CAITYL01; genus CAITSE01. The sequence goes on along the minus strand of CAITSE010000250.1, from coordinate 13,028 downwards.
GCTTTCCATGAATAGTTGTAACAACCGCTGGATCTTTTCTCTGCTGGTGGCCGTTTCGTCGTGCGGGTTTGCCGGTGAGCCTCTGATCGGCAGCCTGCAGATGACGCCGGCGCGGGCCGTGGCGGACCGGCAGGCGGGAATCACGGTCGCCGTGCTCAGCGTTTCCTGGGACCGGCTCGAACCGGAAGCAGGGAAATGGTCGCTGGATGCCGTGGCCAAACTCCGCGGGGAAATCGCCGCGTTCCGCGCCGCCGGGATGCAGATTTCGCTGGACTTGGGCCTGCAGTATCCGCCGGCCTGGGTGTTCACGCTTCCGGACAGCCGTTTCAAAAACCAGTACGGCGACGCCTATGCCGGGGACAATCCCGGCAGCAACGGGTTCAACACCGTCTTTGTCCAGGCCAACCGCGACCGGGTGGCAAGTTATGTGGCGCGCTTTTTTCAGGAGTTCGGCACGGATTTCCAGAGCGTGCGGCTGGGCTGGGGGTATTACGGGGAACTGACCTTTCCGTTGCACCGCTTCAACGCCAAGCCGGCTGGAATGGAGCGGAGCAACTGTTACTGGGGCTTTGACGACCTGGCCCAGGGGCGGAAGCCAGGACTGCCGCCCGGGATTCCCGCGTGCCCGGTGGCCGGCTGGAACCCCGGAGACCCGTCTCCGAGCGGCGAGGCGGGGACGTTTCTGGACTGGTATCTCGGCGCCATGCAGAACTTCCATGATTGGCAGATATCGCTGGTCCGCAAGCAGTTTCCCGGACGCCTGTGCATGATGTATCCATCCTGGGGCATCCGGCCTGGTTGGAAAGAGGCCGCGGTGGCCGGCGGGCTGGCGGGAGCCACGGCGCCGGAACGCAACGGCGAAATCCCGCGGGGCTATGACTTCGCCCGGTTCATCCAGGGGATCCGCGATCCGGAGGTGGTGGTCTACTGCACCTGGATCGACGCCGCGACCTCGCCGGCGGACGCGGATCATGGCACGGATCCCGCGGCGTGGTCGCCCGTCCGGTATCTGTCCGCGCTGGCCCGGGAGCATCGGCCGGCGCTGGCCGTCTGGGGTGAGAACACCGGCCCGGGCCGGAAAGCGGCGCTGGACCTTTCCTTCCGGCGCGCCCAAGACTGCGGTCTGCTCGGCCTGGTCTGGGCCTTCGACCCGCAACTGCACGACGGCGCCGAGGAAAACGCCTCGCTAAAAGAGTTTGGCCAGGCCGTCACGGCATGGAACAAGGGGACGAACGGGCGGTAGAGCCATGCCAAAAACAGGTACATCGTTAGCGCCCCGTTAGCGGCAGTTAGCGGTTCATTTTCAGAAGCATTCAACCCGTTTTTTGAACCGCTAACGAGCGCTAACGAAACGCTAACGGGTTTCCGCCTGGCACGCAACAAAACCGCCATACGCAAGCAGGGCGGTTTTCCCGTTGCGCCCCCCCCTCGTGAGCTTCGTGGCCTTCTGTTCAAAAACGGATTCAGTTCACTCCGGCTTGAGCAGTTCCGCGGCGAGGCGGTTGGCGAGGGTGAGCGGGGTGAGGTCGTGGGCCACGGTGAATTTGCGGCCGTTGCGGGTGGTGAGTTTGAGGGCGTAATACAGCTTGCTGCCCATCTGCATGCTCTGCGCCGGGGTGATGGAGTCAATCTCGTCCAGGCGGAGGGCGTAGCCTTTGCCGCGGCCGAGCAGGCCGCTGCGCCAGGCGATGGCGCCGCGGCCGGCTTCGAGCAGGGTGGTGCGGAAAAGCTGGGTGACCAGGCCATAGCCGATGAGCAGGTCGAACAGCGCCCAGATGATCGCGAAAAAGATCGGCGCATGGGCCAGAATCATGCCGACCAGCGCGCCTGTCCAGATCAGGAAGAACAGCAGGGAAAACGCGACGACCCCTTTCAGCCGCGCCGCCGGGAAATACCAGAGGCGGAGGCCGTTGGCGCGGGTTTCGAAATGGATGCCGGCCCGGGGCCAGTCCGGCGGCGGTGGCGCCGCCGCGGCGGGCATGGCGAGCAGGGAGGAACGGCCGAAGTCCTGGCCGGCGGCCGGGCCGGGTTCGGGCGTGGCGCCGGCGAACACCGGGATCTCGAAGTTGGCGACATAATCCGCCCCCGGCAGTTCCGCCTTCACGTCCAGGCGCCAGAGCACCGTGGCGGCATCGGTACCGCCGGGTTCGGTGGTGGAGGGTTGGTCCGGGGGCAGGGTGAAGTCCACCGGCACGCGCAGGCCGTCGCGGTCACCGTGGCGGTCGGCGGCGATGACTTTTTCTTCCTGCCAGAGAATGGATTCCGACGTGTGGCGGTTTTTCCCACTGCCGGTGGTGACGCGGCGGATGCAGTTCAGCGCGACCTTGAACCCGTCGGGGGGCGGCGCGACCATGGGCGCATGGAGCACGCCCCGGAGCGGCAGTCCGGGAACGCCCGGGACCGCCGCCAGTTCGAAGGCGGAATTGCCGAACTTGCGCCAGCGGATGAAGGCGAGCACGGCCCAGGCCGCCAAGCCGACGCCCACGGCCGGGAACAGCAGCGCGATGAGCACCGCCTTGTTGCCCTTGGCCAGTTCGCGCGGGAGGACGAACAGGATCGGGGTGGAAACCGCATTCCAGAACAGGGCGAAGAAAAAGGCGACCAGGAACATTGTCAGCCCGGAATAACGGATGCGCCCCGCGGCCCACTCCGGCTTCCAGCGCCAGGGCTGGTCGGGATATTGTTCGCGCACCCGTTTCGGGCTTCCGGTTGCAAGTTTGACCGTGAAAGAGGTTCCAGCCATGATTCCGGCATCCTCTGGGTTCCGGCATTGCGGACTCCGCAGTTCCGGGCCATACTATAAGCAGGCCGGGGTGGCGGCGAGAGTCGTCGCGCCCAGAGTCGAGAGCCGGCGGGTGCCATCGGGTGCTGTCGAGAGCCGTCGGGTGCCGTCGGGTGTGAGTTCCCCCCTAGTTTCAAATTTCAAGTTTCATTCCCATGGATTCCTCCATTTTCAAGCTTCACGCGCCCTATGCCCCGGCGGGGGATCAGCCGCAGGCGATCACGGCGCTGGCCGAGGGGTTCCGCCGCGGGGATCCGTACCAGACGCTGCTGGGCGTGACCGGCTCCGGCAAGACTTTCACCCTGGCCAATGTCATTGCCCGGCTCGGCCGGCCGGCGCTGGTGGTCTCGCACAACAAAACGCTGGCGGCCCAGCTCTACAGCGAGTTCAAGGCGTTCTTCCCGGAGAACGCGGTCGAGTATTTCGTCAGTTATTACGACTACTACCAGCCGGAAGCCTACATTCCGCAGACCGACACCTACATCGCCAAGGACTCCTCGATCAACAAAGAGATCGAAAAGCTGCGGCTGGCGGCGACCAGCACGCTGCTGGAACGGCGGGACGTGGTCATCGTCGCCAGCGTCTCCTGCATCTACGGCCTGGGCTCGCCGGAGGACATCAAGGCCATGCGCGCCGAGGTCCACGTCCACGGCGAATTGAACCGCGAGACGCTGCTGCGGCGGTTGGTGGACATCCAGTACGCCCGCAACGACGTCGCCCCCGGCCGCGGCGAGTTCCGGGTCATTGGCGACACGGTCGACATCCATCTCTCCTCCCGCGACGAAATCGTGCGCGTCGAACTTTGGGGCGACGCCGTGGACCGGATCACCCGCCGCGACCCGCTCACCGGCAAGGAACTGGGGCAGATGAACGACGCCTTCATCTTCCCGGCCAAGCATTTCGTGATTCCTCAGACCCGGATCGACAACGCCGAGGCTTCGATCCGCGCCGAACTCGCCGAACAGGTGCGCAAGTTCGAGCGCGAGAACAAGCTGGTCGAGGCGCAGCGCATTTTCCAACGCACCAATTACGACCTGGAGATGCTCAAGGAGATCGGCTACTGCCAGGGCATCGAAAACTATTCGCGGCATCTGGCCGGGCGCCCCCCGGGCTCGCGGCCGGACACGCTGATCGATTATTTCCCCAAGGATGTGCTGATCATTCTGGACGAATCCCATGTTACCCTGCCGCAGCTCAACGCCATGTACAACGGCGACCGCAGCCGCAAGCTGACCCTGGTCGAGCACGGCTTCCGCCTGCCGTCGGCGCTGGACAACCGGCCGCTGCGCTTCGCCGAGTTCGAGGAGTTGGCCGGGCAGACCGTTTACGTTTCCGCCACGCCGGGGCCGTACGAGCTGGCGCGGACCGTGCCGGTGCAGCAGGTGGTGCGGCCGACCGGCCTGCTCGACCCGCGCATCGAGGTGCGGCCGCTGGAGGGGCAGGTGGACGATGTCATCGAGGAGATCCGCAAGTGCGCGGAGCAGAAGCAGCGCGTGCTCGTCACCACCCTCACCAAGCGCACCGCCGAGGATCTTTCCGATTACCTGCGGGACCTGGACTTGCGCACCAAGTATCTGCACAGCGACGTGGATGCCATCGAGCGCGTCGAGATCATCCGCAGCCTGCGCGCCGGCGACTTCGACTGCCTGATCGGTATTAATCTCCTGCGTGAAGGGCTGGATCTGCCGGAGGTCGCGCTGGTGGCGATCCTGGACGCGGACAAGGAGGGGTTCCTCCGTTCCGAGACCGCGCTGATCCAGACCGCCGGCCGTGCGGCGCGCAACCTGGACGGACGCGTCATTCTGTACGCCGACCGGGTCACCGACAGCATGCGGCGCATGATCGATACGACCTCCCGGCGCCGGGAAAAGCAGGAAATCTACAATCAGGAGCACGGCATCACGCCGCGCTCTATTGTCCGTGCCGTGCAGGAGAGCCTGAAGAGCTATGAGGAGGCAGAGGCGACGGTGGCGCATGTCGTGGCCGAGGACGGCGGGGAATATCGTTACGATGTCACGGAGGCCGTGCGCCAGCTTGAGGAGGAGATGCTGGGCGCGGCGGAGGCGCTGGAATTCGAGCGCGCCGCGCTGTTGCGTGACCAGATCCGCGAGATCAAGAAACGCACGGAGGCCGGCGGTCTGGACGCGGCCCGGGCCGGGGAGGACGCCGCCTCCATGGAATCGACTATCGCAGAGAGCAAGGCCAAGAAATTCCGGGCTGGCCTCACCCGCAGCCGCCAGGAACGGCGCCAGGGGAAGTAGGGCGAACGTTCAACATTCAACATTGAACGTCCAACGTCGAATCGGAATCCCTGCGGTGCATAGAAGCTCGAACCGGTCAGGTCTTACCTGAATGACAGAGGAGATGGAGAATCTTGCCCCTTTTCTGGCGATTGAACATCCCGCTCCTCCCGTAACGGAGGCATTACCAGACTACAAGCCACAGACCTTTCCTGTTCCGGCCATCTTCTATGTGTTCTTTGTGTTCTATGTGGCTAAATCGGCTCTACTGATTCTTTAGCACTTCCAGCATGGCGTGGATGTTTTCCGGCTTGGCGTCGCCGGGGATGGCGTGGGCGGGGGCGGCGAAGTAGCCGCCGTTGCGGCCGACCTCGTCCAGGAGCCGGCGGACCTCGGTGCGGACCTGGTCCGGCGTGCCGTAGGGCAGCAGCCGTTGGGTGCTGATGCCGCCGTGGAAGCAGAGGCGGTCGCCGAACTTGCGCTTCATCTCGAAGGGGTCCATGACCTCCGGCTGGAAGGGGTTGAACACGTCCAGCCCCATCTCGATGAGGTCGGGGAAGATTTCCTGGACGCAGCCGCAGGAATGGATCTTGAGGAACTTGCCGCGGCGCTTGACCAGGCCGTACATCTCGCGGAGGCGCGGCTTGAAGAACTCGCGCCAGGCGTGGGGACCCATGATCAGGCCGTTCTGTTGTCCCCAGTCGTCGCCGAAATAGACGCTGTCGATGTCCAGGGCGCAGACCGCGTCGATGCGGGCCAGGTTCAGCTCCAGGATGCGGTCAAGCAGGCGGTGGAGCTTTTCCGGTTCGGCGGCCATCCACATCAGGATGGTTTCCATGCCGGCCAGGGTCCAGGCGCGCTCGAACAGGCTGAAGCCGAAGCCGGAGCCGACGAAACGATCCTCGGCGAGCTTGTTGTCACAGAGGCGGCGGATCCGTTCGATCAGGGCCGGGTCCGGCGCCGCCGGGGGCAGGGGGGCGGTCTCGATATTGTCCTCGGTGATCACGGTGTTGCAGACCACGCCGATGTCATGGTCCACCGTCCGGTTCCACTCCACGCCGAACTCGTCCGCCCAGATGTTGGGGCGGACTTCGCGCCAGATCGCGCCGGTGTCCAGGTGCAGGTCACTGAAGCAGTTGGGGATTTTTTCCTGAAACTTGGGGTCGCCGTAGAACGCGGCCATTCTGGCATGGGCGTCCTTGGTGAAGCCGATGCTGCATGGAATGCGGTCCGGCTGCCGGTGCTGCAGGGTGGCCAGGACGCGTTCGCGGTTGGTCATGAGAGGGGCTCCGGTTGGGATGGGACGTGAAAGGGGGCAGAATGGACGATTGCCGGGACGATTGCCACAGAGAACACAAAGATCACAAAGGATTGCAGCCCCGCCGGGCATACAGAAAAAACGAACATTGAACATCGAACGTCGAACGTTGAAGTAAAACCTGACCGGTTGAAGCTTGCATGACCGCATGAATCCCTGTTCGACGTTGGACGTTCAACGTTCGATGTTCGACGTTCGCACTTGTTTTCCTTCAAAAAGTTATGGTTCTTAAGGGTACGCGCATGGCCCGTCGGGGCTTCCGAGGTGCTGCGATTTTGGGTTGGCGTTGGCTTATAGTTAGTATTATACAGGTTAATTTATGGCGAAGGATTCATAAAATGCAGGAAAAGCTTTGTGAAATCCATCAACTTGGGGAAACGGCCGAGTGGATGGTTTTGGCCTCGCGGTGCCCGGCGCTGGCGCGGCACGGGATTCTGTACTGCGGCGCGTCGCAGGCGGGCCGCGGGTACCGGTTTGCGCGTGAACGGCCGCCGTTCGGCGCGCTGTTCGTGTGTCGTTCGGGGGCGGGGCGGGTGTGGACGGCGTCCGGCTGGCAACGCCTGACCGCTGGCGGGATTTACGCCACGCCGCCGCGGGTGTACCATGCCTATGAGATTGCGCCGGAGGTGCAGGCTTGGGAGATCGCCTGGTTTGCGTTCGGCGGCGGCGCGTCGCCCGGGGATTGGGTGGCCACGGCAGAGCCGTTCGTGCGGAGTTCGCCGGGAACGGAGGCGTTCTGGCGGGTGCTGGAAGGATTCCGGGCGGAATTTTTCGGGCCGGCCGATCCGCTCTGCCTGGGAGCGTGGGCCGAGTTGCTGGCGGCGGAGGGGCAGCGGTTGCTGCGCGGCGGGCGGCAGGGAGATGCGCGCCTGGAACGGGTCTGGCGCGCCGTGGAGGCGGAGCCCGGGGCGGACTGGACGTTGCCGCGGCTGGCGGCGCTGGCGGCGCTGAGTTCCGAACAGTTGCGTGTGCTCAGTCACCGGGAGAGCGCGTGCAGTCCCATGGCCCGGGTGGTCGAGTTGCGGATGCGCAAGGCCTGTCAGCTCCTGCTGCGCACGGAGGGGTCGGTCAAGCAGGTAGCCGCTGCGGTGGGGTACGGGAATGCCCTGGCGTTCAGCACGGCCTTCCGCCGCGTTTGCGGCGCCAGTCCGGCGGCGTACCGGAAGCAGGCGTGAGAGGGCGCTTTTGTGCGGCGCCGGCTCAAGTCGTCGAGGGCTCTCGCGGGCCATCGAGAGCTTTCGAGAGCCCGCGATGGCCCTCGACGGATCCGGAAGCCCGGGGCCGGCGTGTTGCGAAAACCCCTGCGGGGAATATGGTTTTTGATTCCGCCCGGGAGAACCCGGCGGACACCGAGGATGCTTTCCCATGATGATGAAACGGTTTGCGGTGCTGACATTGGCGGCGGTTTCCTTGACGGGGGCGGCCCTGGCGCAGACCCCGGCCACGGCTTCGAGCCGGTTGGTGGCGAACCTGAAGGCCGGGAAGGCGCAGACGGTAGTGGCGTACGGGACCAGCCTGTCGGCGGGCGGCGGCTGGGTCAAGCAGGTGCCGGACGCGCTGGCCAAGCAATTCCCCGGCAAGATCACCATGGTCAACAGCGGCGGTTCTGGGCAGTACTCGAAGTGGGGCGTGGACAATCTGGACAAGATGGTCCTGGAGAAAAAACCGGACGCCGTGTTCATCGAGTTCGGCGTGAACGACGCCGTGGCCCGGTTCAAGCTTCCCCTGTCCGGCGCCAAAGCCAACCTGGAAAGCATGATCGACCGCATCCTGAAGCAGAACCCGGAATGCGAGATCATTCTCATGACTATGACCCCGGCGGACGCCTATCCCAAGGGGCACGGCTCCTACCGGGAAAACATCGGCGATTATTATCAGATGTACCGGGATGTGGCCAAAGCGCGGAAACTGCTGCTGGTGGACAATTACGCCAACTGGCTGGCGCTGCAGAAGTCGGACAAGGCCACCTTCAGCCGATATATCCCGGACAGCGTCCATCCCAACGCCGAAGGCTGCGAAAAGATCGTCACCCCGGCGATCCTCAAGACCCTCGGAATTACGGCTGCCAAGGCGCAGCCGTAAATGGACTTGATGGACGTTGTGGACGGAATGGACATGCCGCACGGATTCAGTCGATCGTGCCGGGCGGATTTTGTCAATCCCGGACGAGGACGAGGGGGAGGATGCGGAGGCGGCAGTGGAGGCAGGGGAGGCCGGCTGCGGTTTCGTCGAGGGTGTCAAAGCCGTGGCGGTCGAGGATGGCGCGGAGCGCGGACAGGTCCAGGTCCGGGGTGATGGCGAGGTCGGCGGCGCCGCCGGAGAGATGGGCGGAGATGTAGCCTTCGCGGCGGGTCTTGAGGATGTCGAGGGTGGCGTCCGCGTCCACGGCCGTCCCGGCGGCGCGGCGGTCGAGGAGTGTCTGGATATAGTCCGGCATGCCGTGGCGGGCATAGAGCGCGAGGAGTTGGCGGTCGGTCATGGCGGCCATAAGTTCGGCCTGGCGGCGGAGGGAACGCCGGCCGGAGGTGACGGTGAGGCCGGGGCCGCCGGCCGCGGCAAACTCCGCGGCGGCGTCCTCCAGCGCCCGGACCAATTCCGGGGCGAGACCGTCTTTGGCGCATTCCCAGAGGAGCATGGTCTGTGGGTCTGTGGTCTGTGGGCCGGCGGTGAAAGACTCGATGGCCCTCGATAGCTGTCGAGGGCCGTCGAGGGCTATCGAGGGAAGTTGGCAGAAGTCGCAGAAGTCGATGGAAGTCGGAAAACAGAATTCAGTTTCCCCGAAACCCCACAGACCACAGGCCACAGACCTTTATTACAGCAGATCTTCGCCGCGGAGCCAGGTGTGGAGTTCGGCGGGGATGGCGCCGATGGCGGTGACGGTGGCGGTGCCGCCGTTGGGCATTTCCACGGCTTCGCCTGCCTTTTTGCCGATGAGCGCCTTGCCGAGGGGCGAGTCATAGGAGAGGAAATTTCGGTCCGGGTCGCCGTCGCGCAGGCCGAGCAGGGAGTGGGTGACGGTATGGCCGTCGGCCTGGTGGAGGGTGACTGTACAGCCGGGGATGACGACGCCGGCGGGGACGACCGCGGAGAAATCGAACCCGCGGAATTCGTGGAGGTAGCGTTCGAGTTCGTTGCGGCGGAGGCGGAGCAGGCGCTGGTTTTCCTTGGCGGCTTTGAATTCGGCGTTTTCGCGGAGGTCGCCGAAGCTGCGGGCATGGCCGATGGCGCGGCTGTTGGCGGGGATTTGGATGCTGATGACGTTGTTCAGCTCGCGGCGGAGCAGTTCGAAACTGCGGATTGAGGTGATCTTGTCCACCGGCCGCAGGGAGGCCTTGGCCGGCGCGCGCTGTTCGACAAGGTGGCGCAGGTCGGGGTAGCTGCGGACGATCTTGACAAGGAGGCTCTGCTGCTCGCCGTTGTCCAGGAGCGGGACATGGCGGATGCAGGAGACCAGGGCGGCGACCGTGTCCTCATCGCCGCTGTGCATGATAAACTGCTGGAAGTCTTCGTCTTCCATGAGCAGTTTGCGCAGTTCTTTGGAGGCCTTGATGTAATTGCCTTTGACCGGCTTGCTGATGGTTTTGAAGACCAGGTTCGGGTCGGCCATGCCCTCGCGTTCGGGGGACTTGCTTTTCCACAGCCAGAGCAGGATGTCGGCGGAGGGGTTCATTTTTTGGATGCGGGCGAGGATGGCGTCGAGGAATTCCTCGGGGCCGTCATCGATTTTGGCCAGGATCTTGCCGAGGGTGGCGAAGAGGCGGTGGGGCATGCCGCAGGCCGCGTCGCAGACCCATTCCAGGCCGCAGGCGGCGATGGTGGCCTCGAACCACGGGGGGACGCTTTTGCCGGGGAGTTCGTCGGTGACGGTGACAAAGAGGGCTTTGTCCTGCCACGGGGCGGTAAGGGTGACGGAGTCGTGGAAGAACTCCTGGAGCGCGGGCTTGCTGCCGGCGAGGGTCCAGAGCTGGCCCGCAGCCTGGGCGAGAGAGCCGGCCTGTTCTTTTTTCATGCCGAAGCGGGTGAAAAGCTCGCGCATGGCGGCGAGGTTTTCCGGGGTCAGGTCCAGGGACTTGGTCTTGGCGGTGATGTCCGCCAACTCCTCCAGGTTGCGGGACTGGAACCACAGGCGTTCCGCGCCGTGAGGAGCGCCTTTGGCGGCGGCGGGCGGCGGGGTTGCGGGGGTGCTTTTGGCGGCGGCGGGAGGCGGGGATGTTGTCGCGGCGGCATTGCGGGCGCGGGCGCCGGAAAGCAGCGCCTGGAATTCGCCTTCATGCAGGACCTGGGGGACGATCAGGGCGCGGAGCAGGTCGTCGCCGCAGGGAACGGCGGGAATGAAGGAGGCGGCGACGCGCTGCCGGAGCTGTTCGGCCGTCATCTCGGCGGGAATGGTTTCCTGACGTCGGAGCAGGGCGTCGGCCGGGGAGTCGGTACGGATGAAGACCAGGGATTCCAGCGCGATCTCCAGGGAGAGCGGGCGCTTGCCGTGGAGTTGGAGCAGGACCTGGTTGGCCAGTCCGTCCACTTCGGCAACCGTGCCGAGGCCGTGAATGGGATGAATGCAGCGTTTTTCGGTGAGGAGGCCGCGCATGGCCTGCCAGCGGCGGGAGACTTGGGCGGCGGGCAGCCGTTTCTGCGGGATGCCCAGGGCGTTGATGAGGCCGGCGGGATCGGCGTAGGCGGCGAAGACATTGCGCGCGATGGCGGTGGCGAGGTCGCGCAGGTGCTGGGAGTCATAGCCGACGGCGAGGAGGGCTTCGATGAATTCCGTTTCCGCGGGGAGGTTGCGGGCGGGGTCGCAGCTATCCAGGATGAGTTCGAGCCCTTCGCTCCAAAGGTCGCGGCGTTCGGCGGGCCAGAGCGGGAAGAGCCGGGGCCGTTCCGCCGCCAGCCGGGAGAGGAGTTCGGGAAGCTGGGAGCGTTCCCCGTTGGCGATGCCCAGGCAGAGGTCTTCGAGGGAGGACGGTTTCGGGTCGGTGCTCATGGGTTTTCTGCGTGGTTCCGTTTTCAGCGTGGATTGTAATACCGGTAATTGTTTTCGGCGTGGCTCGTGATTTCCGCCACCTCTGCCTGGCCCCAGGGGCCGGGGAGGAGAATGCTGCGGTTTGCCGCCTCGTTGGCGCGGGCGCGGACAAGGCCATGCACCCAGCCGTCGACGACGATCACCAGATTGCTGTCGGGATAGCTGGTGCAGGCTTCCATCCAGAAGTGGCGGCCCCTGTCGTCGGGCTTGATGCGGAGGGCGCGGATCTCGCCGTTCGCCTCGGTCACGGGTTCGACCGTGAGGATGCGGGCGGAGGTGAGCAGAGGGGTGGCGGCGACCACGGTGGTGCGGCCGGTGAAGTCCTGCAGTTCCGCCAGGGGTTTGCGGGAGGCGCGGTCGGTCTCGTCGGGGAGGCGGAACAGGGCGAGTTCATAACTGGGCTGCCGTTTTTCCCACCAAGTATTGACGGTGTCGCACCCGCAAACGAGCAGCAATAAAAAAACCGGGGCGAGGCGGAGGAGCCGGGCCAGGACGGGGCATGGCTGGTCCACATCACCCATTGATGGTGTCACCGTATTTGCGGTAGAAGGTGGCCAGGCTGATGCCGAGCGCTTCGGCGGCCTTTTCCTTGTTGCCGCCGCATTGCTGCAGGACGAAATTGATGTAATCCCGCTCTTTGGCGCGGAGGAAGGCCTTCAGGGAGACGCCGCGGAGCTGGCTGGCGGCATCGTCCGCGGTGTTCCCCTGTCGTTCCATGGCGGCTTGGATTTCGACGGGCAGATCGTTGAGGGTGATGAGGCTGCCTTCGCAGAGGGCGCCGGCGCGGAGCATGACATTTTCCAATTCCCGCACGTTGCCGGGCCAGTCGTAGACTTTGAGGGCGCGGAGCGCCTGCTTTTCGATGGTGATATTCTTCTGTTCCTTCTCGTTGATCTGTGAGAGGAAGTGGTTCACCAGCAGCGGGACGTCAACAGATCGTTCGCGCAGCGCCGGCAGTTCCACGGGGATCACACTGATGCGGTAGAAGAGATCTTCGCGGAACAGGCCGGCCTTGATGCGGGCTTCCAGATGTTCGTTGGTGGCGGTGACGATGCGCACGTCGACGGGCACGCTCTTGGTTGCGCCCAGTGGCATGATTTCCCGCTCCTGTAGCACACGCAGGAGCTTGGACTGCATGGAGAGCGGAACGGAGCCGATCTCGTCCAGGAACAGGGTGCCGCCCTGGGCGCTTTCGAACAACCCCTTCTTGTCCTTGCCGGCGCCGGTGAAGGCTCCTTTGAGGTACCCGAAGAGTTCCGATTCGAGCAGGGTTTCGGGGAGGGCGGCGCAGTTGATGGCGACGAAAGGCTGCTGGGCGCGGCGGCTGCACTGGTGCAGGGCCTTGGCCACCAGTTCCTTGCCGGTGCCGCTTTCGCCGAGGATGAGCACTGTGCTCTCGGTGCGGGCGACCTTTTCGATCAGGTCGTAGACTTTATGCATGCGTTCGCTGTCGCCGACCATGCCGTAGTGGTATTTAGTGGAGCGGAAGGTTTCTTTGAGCGCCTCGTTTTCGGCCAGGGCATGCTCGTAGGAGAGGGCGCGCTGGACGGTGAGGAGGAGTTCGTCGATTTTGAACGGCTTGCAGATGTAGTCGAAGGCGCCGTTTTTCATGGCCTCCACGGCAGTTTCAACCGTGGCGTAGGCGGTCATCATGATCACGGCCATGTG
>CAITSE010000249.1 GCA_903894975.1 uncultured Lentisphaerota bacterium | reverse complement strand
GGAACCGCGCCTTCAGCGCTTCGATCTGTCGAAAGCCTTAAAGCGACCCGGAGAGCCGGGATATTGCCCCTCACGAGGAAGAAAGGCCCGCCCGTGAAACCTCCCGCTCCGCCGGAACCGCCGTTTCCGTTCAGCCGCCGCGCGTTGCTCAAGACCGCCGGCGTGCTGGCCGGACTTTCTTTCATGCCCTGGGCCGGCGCCGCCAGCCCGCCGGCCGCCGGGAACGGCGCCGCCCCGAATATCCTGGTCATGGTCGCGGATGATCTTGGCTGGGGCGACGTCGGCTTTCACGGCGGCGCCCCGCACACGCCGAACCTGGACCGCCTCGCCAAGGACGGCCTGGAACTGCAACGGTTCTATGTCTACCCGGTGTGCAGTCCGACCCGCGCCGCGCTGCTCACCGGGCAGATGCCGCGCCGGTTCGGCATCGCCACGATCATCGGCCCGCGCGAGGCGGGACTGCCCGCCGGCGTGACCACGCTGCCGCGGACCCTCCAGGCCGCCGGCTACCAGACGGCGCTCATCGGCAAGTGGCACCTCGGCGCCCAAAGCCCGCCGCAGCAGAACGGGTTCGATCATTTCTACGGGTTCCTGGGTCCGGAGATCGACTACTCCAAGCACACCGGCCGGAACGGCGCGACGGACTGGCAGCGCGACGGCAAGACCCTGGAGGAAACCGGGTACTCCACCTTCCTCTTCGCCGACGAAGCCGTCCGGCAGCTGGAGAAACGGGACGCGACCCGGCCGTTCTTCCTCGAAGTCGCGTTCAACGCCCCGCACTTCCCCCTGAGCGCGCCCGACGAGTACCTCACCAAATACAAAAATCTGCCCCGGCAGCAGGCGACCTACGCCGCCGTCGTCGACGCCCTGGACGCCGCCGTCGGCCGCATCCTCGCGGCCCTGGACCGGCAGGGGTTGCGCAACAACACCCTCGTCGTCTTCTTTTCCGACAACGGCGCAAGCAGCCGGGAAGGCGGCAGCAACGGTTCTTTCCGCGGCGGCAAGGACACTGTCTTCGAGGGCGGCATTCACACGCCCTGCCTGATGCGCTGGCCCGGCCGTCTCGCCGCCGGCGCCGCCAGCCGGCAGCCGCTGTCCGTCCAGGACCTTTTCCCCACGCTCGCCGCCGCCGCGGACGTGCCGCTGAAAAACGCGGCGAAGCTCGACGGAAAAAACCTCTGGGACCCGCTCCGCACCGGCCGGGTCCAGGACCGCGGCACCTTGGTCATCGCCGGCACCGAATTCGCGGTCATCGACGGCGACTGGAAGCTCATCGAAACCGGCACCGGCACCCGCGCGCTCTACCAACTCGCCCGGGACCCCGGCGAGACCGCCGACCTTTACGCCACGTCCACCGACACCGCCCATCGGCTCGAAGCCGTGCTGACCGAAGTGAAGAACGAATTCCCGGCCGTGACCGCCAAACCGCGCCCGCCCCCGCCCGGCAACCGCAGCGCGAAAGGCGGTGGAACGAGTGGCGCCAAATAACCGTCACACAACACGGTCTCCTTCACGCTCACCGTGGAAAAGGATGCCGGTAAAAACGAAAACATTTTCTCACGGAGGCACGGGGGCACGGTGAAAAATTGCGTGGTTTTGCACACCGGGAGAAAGAACGGTTTCGGAGATTTCACCGTGCCCCCGTGCCTCCGTGAGAAAAAACGGAATTGCCTGCTTCACGTTGGGGAGAACCATTCTCGCCGAGCTGAGGCTCGGCGTTCCCAGGTGGTGGCGGGGGGCACAATAAAACGGGGCGGGGGCCGTTGTTCGGGGCAGGAAACGCAAACGTCCGCCGGAGTTGACGTCATGAAATCGGCCCTCCTGTTTTTCGCACTGGTCACGACCGCCGCGGCCGCCGCCGACCTGCCCTACCCCGTCGTCGGCACCGGGCAGAGTAAGTGCTACGACAACACCCGCGAGATCGCGCCGCCGAAACCCGGACAACCGTTCTACGGCCAGGACGCCCAGCACCCGGGACGCCCGGCCCAGTACACCCTCAGCGCCGACAAGCTCACGGTCCTTGACCAGAACACCGGCCTGACTTGGCAGCACAGCCCGGACACCGACGGCGACGGCGTTCCCGCGCACCAGGACAAGCTGACCTGGGCCCAGGCCCAGGCCCGGCCCGCCAAGCTCAACGCCGCGAAATTCGGCGGCTTCAGCGACTGGCGCCTGCCGACGATCAAGGAGTTGTACTCGCTCTTCGACTGCCGCGGGATCGATCCCGGCCTCCAGAGCCGGGACACCTCCGGACGGCTCCCCTTCATCGACACAAAATTCTTCAAGTTCGTCTACGGCGATGAGAAGGCCGGCGAACGGATCATCGATTCCCAGTACGCCTCCTGCACCCTCTACGTCGGCAAGTCCCCGCGCACTGGCGGCGGCGACAAGCTGTTCGGCGTCAATTTCGCCGACGGCCGGATCAAGGGCTATGACCTGCAGATGCCGGGCGGCCGGGAGAAAACCTTTTTCGTCCAGTGCGTCCGCGGCAATCCGGCGTACGGCAAGAATGATTTCATAGACAACCGCGACGGCACCGTCGCCGACCGCGCCACCGGCCTCGTCTGGTCCAACACCGACAACGGCAAGGGGATGAACTGGCAGGAGGCGCTGGCTTGGGTCCAGAAAAAGAACGCAGAAAGCTATCTCGGCCACAAGGACTGGAGGCTGCCGGACGTCAAAGAATTGCAGAGCTTGGTGGACTACACCCGCTCCCCCGACACCACGCAGTCGCCTGCCATCAGCCCGCTCTTCGAGTGTACTCCGATCACGGACGGCGGGAAAAAGGACTATCCATTCTACTGGTCGGGCACGACCCACGGCGGGTTCATGGGCGGCAGCGCCGCCATGTATGTGGCCTTCGGCCGCGCCTCCGGCTGGCTCTCGGCACACGCCATGGCTGGCGGCGCGCCCGAACGCGGCGCTTCCGGCCGCGGCGGCGCCGGCGGCAGACCGGGCGGGCCCCCGGGAATGGGCGGGCCGGGCCAGGGCGGCGGCCCGGGAGGAGGTTCGCAGACAGCCGACGCCGGAGAGTACCAGCTCGTCGACGTCCACGGCGCCGGCGCGCAACGCAGCGATCCCAAGACCGGCGACCCCGCCGCCTTTCCCCACGGCCGCGGCCCGCAGGGCGACGTCATCCGCATCAACAACTTCGTCCGCCTTGTGCGCGGCGGAGCGGATTGAACCGAGCGGGACTGGCTTCATGAATAGTCCAAGAGGCGCTTGCAGAACTCCGTCCTGCCAGCAAAGCAGGGTTCAGGGTGTCAGGGTTCAGGAGGCAGAGTCTGCTGGATGTACAACACTTTCACAATTTG
>CAITSE010000248.1 GCA_903894975.1 uncultured Lentisphaerota bacterium | reverse complement strand
TGATTATCTCCGGCTGGAATGACGGTGTCAACCAGCTCATGCTCACCCTCACCCCCAGCCGTAACCGCACGACCTATGTTGCCTGGTATACCGCCATCGCCAGTCTCATCGCGGCCATCGGTTCTCTGGGCGGCGGCTGGCTCTATGAGGCGCTTCGGGATCTCCATGTGGAATCGTCCTGGCTGCCCGATGTCACCGGGTTTCATGTTGTGATTATCGTTTCCATGTTGCTCTGCACTCTGAGCCAGCTCGTCCTCAGCCGAATCCGCGAGGGCAACACCCGCCCCGTCGGGTTCCTGCTCACCCGCCTGGCCAGCCCCGGCATCTTCCGTACATTCCTCAATCTCAACACATTGGTCGGCACCTCCGATTCCGATACCGTGGTCCGTGCTTTGCGCGACATGGACGACAGCTCCGGCGAGCTCCTGGTCAAGGACATCCTCGCCCGATTGGATGACCCGGACCCCGAGGTCCGCACCGAGGCGGTCCGCGCCCTGGGCCGGCTCCGTTCCACCGAAGCCGTCGAAGCGCTCATCCAGCGCCTCTGCGACGCCAATTCCCCCATCCGCGGCGAAGCCGCTCGCGCCTTGGGCAAAATTGGTGACCCGCGCGCCACGCCCTTCCTTATTTCCGCCTTGGAAAAAACGGCCTCTGAAGAATTCCAGGAAGCCTGCATTGAAGCGCTCGGCGCCATCGGCAGCCCTGAATCCGCCGACCGGCTCATGCAACTCCTCAAGGAACCTCGCGCCGAACGGGTCCTCGTCTCCAGCGCCGAAGCGGTTTCCAAACTCGGCACCCTTGAAGCCGCCTGGGAAGTTTTTCCGCGCATGCACAAAACGGAAAACCCCGTCCTCCGCCGCCAGCTCGCCATCGCCGTCGGCAACATCCTCGGCGGGCCCGGCGAATTTTACCGGTATGTCACCGGGGATGCCCGCCACCAGGCCGCCAACCAAGCCGAGCTCCTCAGCGAAGTCCGCCGCAACCTGACCGATCTCGCCCGGCGTCATCCGCCCCGCCCCACGGACACTAAGCCCGCGCCGGGCGAACGTTGCCTGGCTCACCTCGAACGGATCGCCACCCTCATGGAGTCCGACCTGCATCGCGAGGCGCTCCGCGAACTCCACGGCGTTTATCGCGCCCTGGTTGAAATGGTGGCCATGCCCGACGGTCGCTCCGACCGCCCGGACGAAATCCTGATGGAATGCGCCTTCATTCAGGACTCCAAGCTCGGCATCGGTTTTTGGGCCATGACCGAAGTCAAGCAAGTCCTGGAATCCATCGCCAATCCCGAACTGCTCAAACTCGACGCCCTGCTCTCCCTCTATTTCCTCAGCCGCTTCGAGCCCCTCGCCAAGCCGAAAGACTGAAGAAGAACGGCCTGTGGGTCTGTGGGCTTGTGGCCTGTGGGTGGGACACGGAAAAGACTAACCCGTTTAGACTGGCTGGATGGTATGAACCTCCTGTTAAAACGGTTGATAACGTTCGTTTTCTTCATCACCATCACCCTGTCCGTTTTCGCCGGCGACACCCGGCCTGGCAAAGATCAGACACAAATCTTGCCTCGGGTGCAAAACGGCAATTTCGTCCTCAACGTCAGCAATCAGAGTCCTGAACTCTCCCCGGTTGACATCACCATCCAGATCGACGGGACGCAGGAGGTGTCGGACGAATTCCATGTCCGGAACCAGCACAACTGGATTGAATACACATTTCAATTGTCCCCGGGGAAACACAACATTCGGGCCGTTTCGAGAAAGGGAGACGCATCCCTTGAACAGGTGGTTGATCTGACCAAAAAGCTCTGGGCGGTGATCGATTTCACCTATCGCCCAGGGATGAACGAGAAAAAAGAGTTCAGCTTCACTTGCCGGGACAAGCCCATCTTCTTTGACTGAATGCCATCTCTTTCCCACGGCCATTCATCCCGCCCTTTCGCGCGCTTTGCGAACTTTTGTTCAATCCCATCCGCAATCCAAAATCCAAAATTGTGCCCACCCCCGCCCATTCTTCCCGTTCCCCCACAGACCACAGGCCACAGACCACAAGCCTGCTGGCCTGGTACCGCGCCCACCGTCGGGATCTGCCCTGGCGCCGCACTCGCGATCCTTACCGCATCTGGGTCAGCGAAATCATGCTCCAGCAGACCCGGGTTGACACCGTCATCCCCTATTATGAACGGTTCCTGCGCGCCCTGCCGGATCTCCAGGCCTTGGCCGCCGCTCCGGAACAGGCGCTGCTCAAGCTTTGGGAAGGGCTCGGCTATTACCGGCGCGCCCGGCATCTTCAAGCCGCCGCCAAACGCATTGTCCACGACCTGGACGGCTGCGTTCCCGCCACCGCGGCGGGTTGGCGCGAGCTCCCCGGCATCGGCGACTACACCGCCGCCGCCATCGCCAGCATCGCCCAGAACGAGCCGGTGCCGGTTGTCGACGGCAATGTCCTCCGGGTCGCCGCCCGGGTCTGGGGTTTGACCGACGACATCGCCCTGCCCCGCACCCGGGAACAGATCCGCACCAGGTTGCAGGCGCTCATGGACAACACGCCCGCCGCCCATGCCGCTCCCGGCGATTTCAACCAGGCGCTCATGGAACTCGGCGCCCTGGTCTGTATCCCGGGCGATTCGCCACGTTGTGCCGAATGCCCGCTGCAACCGGACTGCATCGCCTGCCGTGATGACCGCACCGCGGAACTGCCGGTGAAAGCCCGGCGCCGCGCCGTTCCCCATTACCATGTGGCGGTCGGCATCGTCCGCCGCGGCAACAGCATCCTGGTCCAGAAACGGCCCGCCGCAAAAATGCTCGGCGGCCTCTGGGAATTCCCCGGAGGAAAACTTCAGTCCGGTGAAACCCCGGCCGCGGCGCTACGGCGCGAACTTTGCGAAGAAATCGGCCTGGAAGTGATTGACGCGGAACCACTCGGCATCGTCGCCCATGCCTACAGTCATTTCCGGGTCACGATTCATGCCTTCCTGGTCATTGCCCCGTCCCGCTTTCGCGCCCGCCCCACCGCCGCGGATGAAGCACGCTGGGTCACCCCCGCCGCCCTGCCCCTCCTGCCCATGCCCGCCGCCACCCTCCGCATCCTGGCCCTGCTGGAGAAGAACGCGTTGGCGAGATAACCGCACGCCGGCCGCCAGCGCATTTTGCCACGCCCGACTGTTCCTAAATGGAACCGTGGCCGCTGCCACCCTCCAGGGGTATGCGCGTAAACTTAAGAACCATAATCTTCTAGAAAACAACTAATTGCGAACATCGAACATCGAACATTGAACGTCCAACGTTCAATGTTGAATGTTCGACGTTCGATTTTTTGACGCGCATGCCTCCAGGGGGTGT
>CAITSE010000247.1 GCA_903894975.1 uncultured Lentisphaerota bacterium | reverse complement strand
TTACTTCAACGTTCGACGTTCAATGTTCAATGTTCGTTTTTTTCCTTAAGTTTACGCGCATGCCCGCCGGGGTCTCCGGGCAGGGCTTTGAGAGCAGAAGAATCGCCGATTTTATGCGCGACGTTTTCGTCTCCAAAGGGCCGTGCCGCCCAGGATCAAGCCGAGGAACGCAACCGTGGGTTCGGGGACGGGAGTGTTGGGGACATAAATATCCGGTCCGGTTCCGGTGCCAAATACCGCAGTGCCGACGATATTCGCCTCGGAGTAACCCGTCAAGCCGGTGAAAATAAACGAGGCGGAGTCCAGGACCAGGAGTTTGCCACTCAAGTTGTTCGTGGTGACGTCGCCGTGATAGATCGAATAATCAAGGCTTCCGGTCTCGCTCCCGTTGAAGGCGTAACTGGCGGGAATAATCGTGCCGTAGCCCGCCGTGGCAATGCCGAATCCGAGATTGATCGGTGATGCCGGGGTAAAGGTCTTGAATTGCCACCCGGCCGAGGGAAGGGTCGCGGAGGTGATGTTCACATGGGAGCCCGACAACGCATCCGGAGCACTTCTGTCCGTGAGATAGACATCGCCGAATGCGCTTTGGTAATTCAAGGTAGGGCGGGTGCCGTTCTTGAGGATGTCAAAGTAAAAACCGCTCAAAATTTCAAAAGGGTCTTTAGACGCCTGAGGAGAATCATTGGTAAGCGTCAAGGTCAGGACGTCTCCTGAGATGTTAAGGTTGGCCTTGTACAGGTACGGGTTGCCGGTATTCGGAGTGGTCCCGGTAGTTTGCAATGCCACCGTGGCATACGCCGAAGCTGAAAGCAACCCGAGGAGGGTGATGATGCGCAGCTGTGACAAATTCATGGAGGATCTCCTTTTTTCAGCCGCCAAGCCAATCTTGCCTATTTGCCTATTTTACTCGTTCAAGGGGTGGTTTCGACAATCCGTTTCATGCGTAACAGGTAGAAATTCAATGTATACCAAAGTATAACAAGCGTAATTTATCACCTATCTTTTTCGTTGTCAAGTCCCTTTGTCAGGAATTGGGTGCGCCGGGTGTCGTGGTGTGCGAGGTGGAACGCTCGGGTTGGTCCGCGGGCGGTCACGCCCGGAGCAGGAAGCGCCACAGACCGCCGGTGAGGAAGTGGGTGCGGCCGCGGAGCTGGGCCTGGTCGCGGGCGACCTTGTCGGGCTTGCCGCGGAGGCGGTTTTTGCCGATTTTCAGGGCCAGGCCGGCGATCTCGAGCAGGAGCTTGGGGACGAACAGGATCTTGAAGACCGAGCCGAAGAGGCGGGCCGCGGCGGGCGGAAGGTGCTTACGCTGGTAGCGCAGCAGGCTGTCGAGATAGACGGCGAACATGGCGTCTGCGGCCTGGGCCGCCGAGACGCCGCCGTAGTGGCGGACGGCGGGGGTCGGGGAGAACAGGACGCGCAAGCCGGTATCCCGGGCCCGGGTGCAGTAGTCAACCTCTTCAAAATAGACAAAAAAGCCGGGGTCGAGCGGGCCGAGCCGGTCCAGGGTGCGGCGCGGGAAGGCGAACGCGGCACCCATGACCTGGCCGACCTCGCGGGGCTGGTCGAAGGCGAACCCGTCGAGCTTGTGGCGGCGCACTTCGCCGCGGAACAGGCCGAAGCTACCGGCCAGGGTGTTCTGGTGGAGCGCGACCTTCCAGGAGGGCAGGGTGCGGGCGGCGACCTGGGGCGTGCCGTCGGGGTTTTCCAGGCGGAAGCCGAGGATGCCGGCGTCGGGCGGCAGGGCGTCGAGCTGGCGGACCATAGCGCCGAGGGCGCCGGGGGCGACCTGGGTGTCGGGGTTCAGCAGCAGCAGGTTGCGGCCCGTGGCGCGGCTGAGCCCGACGTTGTTGGCGGCGGCGAAGCCTAGGTTAGTCTCGCTCTGTTTGATGACCACGCCGGGTCGGCCGGCGTAGCGTTGTTGCAGGGCCATGAGCCGTTCCCGGGCGTCCGGGGTCTGGGCGTTCTCGATGACGAAGAGTTCGAACGTGGTGTTCTGGGGCGCGTCGAGCAGGGAGGCCAGGCACTCGTCGAGAATGGGACCGGTGCGGTAGGAGACAAGAATGACGGAAAGGTCGGGAGGCGTCATGACCAGCCTTCTCCTACCATTTCGGGAGGGTGCGGCGCGGCGTGCTGCGGCATGGAGTTGTCAGAAACAGAAGACATGAAGTTCATGATAATAGAACCAAGCCGGGAAAAAGCAACCGTTCGGGAGAAAGGCAAAGATGTCTGTGGATCTGTAGGAAAGCGTGGACGAGAACGAAAATCTGCACTTCTGCCATCCTCTTCTCCACAAGCCACAGACTTACAGACCACAGGCCTCTTGTAACGGAGCCATTACCCCCCGAGCCCTGTCTTGCGTTGCATCACGGCGTCGGCGTGGTAGATTAGCACCCTGTTTTCTGTCGGGACGTAGCGCAGCCTGGTTAGCGCGTTTGACTGGGGGTCAAAAGGTCGAGAGTTCGAATCTCTCCGTCCCGACCATCCTATCCCCTCCATCCCAGCCCCTTAGGCTGGGATTTTTTGTGGCTTGAAACTTGGGGAAACACCCGGAAAAGCCGGGGGTACGAGCCGCGAATTACACCAATTTTTTGAGCTCAGTTGAGTACGGACGAGAGCTCAAAAGGATGGGTAGGGGAGAGAAAACCGCGGTGGCGGCAGGGTAAAATGGGGATAGCGAAGGGGGCGGAAGATTGAAGATGGCCAAGTCGCGCTTTTGGGAAAAGCGCCAGGTTTTGCCTGTCTTGACAAATCAACGTTTTTTTTGGTGCTGACGGAGACCGCCCGGCGTCTGAAGGTTTCGGCGCCGCGCGTCTGCCAGCTCAAGAGCCGGCTCGCTGCCGAGATCAAGTCCCGGATGAGCGACGTCATGGCTCATTATCATGCTCAAGCTGCTCATGTACGCACTCATCCCACACCTCCCCAAGCCAGCGCCCCTCTCGGAACTGAGGCATTACGGCATTACCTTCCAGGGCTTGCCCGTGTGCTTGCTACACAATATAATACAACTAGCAATTTAGTTGTGCCCGGCGTGACATCGATGAATGTGCCAGTTCGGTCAACCCGGTGCCAGGGGTTGGCGTGTCACTCCTGCATGATTAAGTCCCCCTACTGTGGGAACCGCAACCGTACCCCCGAAAACCGGACCGGAACATGCCAAATCTCACCCAAAGCCTCACGCCGCCCCTTTCCCCCGCCGGAACCCTCTTCGGCGCCGTCGCCACACCGGAAAAATCGTCAATCCCGGGGTGGTTCCGCGCCATTTTCCCCCCGAATTCCCCCCGTCCGATCCGGCCCGTGAAATCAAAATTCCTATTAATAAAAATGGTTGGCTGTAGTGCTTATGTAGTAGGTTCCGGGCTGCAACTATCGGCACAGGAACTTGAGCCGAAACCAAATATTATCCTGATTATTACGGACCAGCAATCCGCTGACGCCATGAGTAACCGGATAGGGAGCCAATACCTGAAAACTCCCAATATGGATTATCTGGCAACGCATGGTATTTCCTTTACCAGGGCATTTTGTGCCAATCCGCTCTGTGTCCCTTCAAGAGCCTCAATGTTTACAGGGCGATATCCACACCAGGTTGGCGTGCAGTCCAATGATGACGAAAATCTTGGGAATCTAGGATTTCAGATGATGGGCACTATTTTCCAAAAAGGAGGTTACGAAACCGCCTATTTCGGAAAATGGCATATACCCTACGATTTAAATAACAAAAATTCCCATGGCTTCGAATGGTTGTCGAACAACAAATCAAATGGTATTGATTCTCTGATTCCCGAAGATGCCAGTCGATTTCTACACCAAAAGCACGAAAAGCCGTTCCTGATGGTTGCCTCCTTTGTCAATCCCCATAATATTTGTGAATGGGCTCGGGGTCAGAAACTGCCTGATGGTGAAGTGGGAGTCCCTCCCGGTGCGGATGGATGCCCGCCATTGCTTGCGAACCATGCTCCAAGCAAGAATGAATCAGATATTGTTTCATTGCTTAGGAGGTCTGCACATGCGAGTCCAATGTTTCCGGTAGGAAATTTTGACGATACAAAATGGCGGCAATATCGTTGGGCCTATTATAGGATGATTGAGAAAGTGGATGACCAGATAGGTAAAATACTTGAAGATCTGCGTAGTACAGGTCTCGATAAAAATACAGTAATTGTTTTTCTTTCCGATCATGGTGACAGTCAGGGCGCACATTTGTTGAATCAAAAGACCAATTTTTTTGAAGAAGTAGTGAATGTACCATTTATTATCACCTTGCCAGGAAAGTCCAAGCCAGAGGTTTCCAATCAATTAGTCCAGACTGGAATTGATTTAATCCCGACTCTATGCGATTATGCCGGCATAAAGGTTCCAGCTGAACTGCCCGGACTGAGCGCTAGAATGATTTCATCAGGCGGGGAAAACTCTGACAGATCATTTGTCGTCACTTCAGTAAAGCTGATCCAGGGCAATCCTGTTAATGGAGTCAAACCCGATCCCGATGGCCGAATGGTGAGAGGGGGCCGTTACAAATACTGGATTTACAGTCAGGGGAATCAGCGTGAATCCCTGTTTGACACCAAAACGGATCCGGGGGAGATGGTCAACCTGGCCACGGATCCTCAATACAAATCCATCCTGATAGAGCAAAGAAAACTATTGGAGGGATGGTGTAAAAAATACAACGATTCGTTTTCACAATATCTTATCAAGTAAATCGAACTTGAATTATTCATGATCCGATTTGGCCGCAAAATTCCGCTTAATAATCAAGCCGGGATGCTATTCGCGTTTATTAGCGGTTAAAAAGCAGGAACATCTTTTTATGGCACAATTATATAACATTTTATATTTTAACCGCTAATGAACGCGAATGAACGCGAATAAATTTTGAATTAGCAGGGGAAACGGATTGGAGATCAAACGGGGTTGTCGCGGTGTTCATGAATAGATCAGGCTAATCCCTCACGCGAATCGTATCCCCCGCTCCGGTTTGTCCTTGGGCTGTATAGGACAAACAAAACCGCCTTTGGCAGGCGCAGGGAGCGTCTGCCAAAGGCCGTGAATCAAGCAGGGCTGAACGGCTTAGGCATGGCGCCGGCGGCGGAGGGCCAGGAGGCTGCCAAGGCCAAGCATGGCCAACACCGACGGCTCTGGCACATAGACCAGTTGCAGGGAACCGCTGCCGCCGCTGGGAACATTGACGATGCTCCATTTGCTGTCGTCCCAAGTCCCGTTGAACCCGGAGGGCGTCAGGATGAACTGATCGGCGCTGAAGGAGCCGGTCATGGAGCCGTAGTTCAGGATTGACCAGGTGGTGGTGCCTGCGGTCGGGGCATCGCCGATGCCGGCCAGCCCGGTGATGTCGATCCGGAACTTGGAGGACGTGGTTAACGCGCTGAGGTCAAGGGCGTTGGTGACCTGCACCACGTCCCAGTTCGTGCCGGGCACGCCGGCCTTGGCGTTGGTTTCCCAGACGTACTTGCCGGTTCCAGTCCAGGTCAGGGCGGCGAACGTCTGCGATCCGGGGCTGTTGCCGGGGCTGAGGATCGCGCCGTTGCCGATCGTGATACCCGTGTTGATCGCGCCGGTGCCGCTGATCTTGCCGCTGGTGAAGGTGATGGCCGAGGCCAGGGCGGTGCCGGAGTTGTACTTCAGTTCGCCGCCGTTGAGGGTGATGGCGCCGCTGCTGATCTGGGCGGAAGAGGCGACATTGACTAGGCCATCGGACTCGATCACCAGGCCGCTGGTGAAGGCATGGCTGCCGCCCTGCAGGTTCAAGGTGGCCGCCGTGCCCGCGCCGTCGCCGACCCGGAAGGCGGTGGCGGTGGTGACGCCGGTCGTCAACGTGCCCGTGGTGTTGTCGCTCGCGCTCAGGGCGCCCAGGTTCAGGTTCGACCCCAGGGTGTTGAGCGTGCCGCCGCTGAAGAGGAATCCGCTCTTGTACACGGCCCCGTTCATGGCGTTGGCGGTCAACTGGTTGACGCTGAGCGTGCCGGTGGTGAGCTGGACCAGGCCGACGCCCTTGTTCCCGCCCGCGCTGCCCACGGTGAGGCCGCCGTTGGCGCTCACGTCGGCGCCGCCGAGGTTCAGGACGCTCAAGGCGGACGCGCTGTTGGTCGCCATGCTGACCAGGCCGGCGGCGGAGAACGTGCCGCCGGTGAGGTTGGCATTGGCCGAACCGTTCTGGCCGAGGACGACGGCGCCCGAGGTGCTGATGCTGCCGGCGGTCTGGTTGAGCGTGCCCACGGCATTGTTCGTGCCGGTGCCGTAGGTGCCGACGCCGACGAGGAAGGCAGGAGCCGTCTGCCCCGTGCCGGCGCCCGTGGTCAGCGACACCGTGCCGCCGTTGACATTCATGACACCGCTCACGCTCATGAGCTCGTTATACGGGTTGGCCGTGCCGACCTTCAGGCCGTGCAGGCCGTCGTTGCCGACGATGTTGAGGGTGCCGTTAGCGCCGATGTTGAGCGTTCCGTTGGTGTGGCGGATCACGGTGTTCGTGCTGGTTTGATCCGCAACTGAGATGTCGGCACTGCCATTGAATTCCATGGTGCCGTTGGTGAGATTAAGCACATCTGCGCTTCCGACGGTGATTGGCGCGCCGATTTTGAGGCCGGGCCAGCTGGCGCCAAGGGACAGTGGGTTATTGTAGGCGGAAACGCCGTCGGTGATCGGGCTGTTGAGCCGGTAGACACCGCCGTTCACGATCGTCATCGTGCCGCTGTTCCTGATGGTGAGGCCGATGCTGTAAGCGTCCTGGTTGTCATTCACCACGCCGCCGTCAATCGTGAAGGTCGAAGCGGCCACGGAGCCGGCTTTCATGGTCAGCACACCGGTCTGCGAACCGATGGTGGCAACCGTCAAGGTGCCGGTGGCCACAGAGATGGAACCGACGGAGTTGGCCGTGCCGTTCAGAATGATGGTGCTGGCGTTGCCGCTTTTGGTCAGCGAGGGCAGGGCGATATTCCCAGCCGGGCTGGTCACGCTGGAGGTGAGGGTGACCGTCTTGCCGGCGCTCGCATCCAACTGGCCGCCGCCGTCGCCGATCTTGATGACGCGGTTGGTCGTGACATCCGAGTTCCACAACAACTTGCCGTTGTTGTTCAGGGTGACGGTGTTGGTGGTGGCGCCGAGGGCGCGATCCGCGCTGCCGGAGAAATTGACGGTTAGGGTGCCGCCATTGACCGTGATCGGGCCGGACAGGGTGGTGGTGTTGTCCGCGGTGAGCGACACGCCACTGACTCCCGATCCGATCGTCAGGCCGCCGGTGGTGGCGATCTTGGAATTGATGACCAGGCTGCCGTTGCTGACCGCGGTCAGAATGCCTTCGCCGGTGCCTTCGCCGAACTGCAAGACGCCCGGGGTAGCGGTGCTGCCGATTACTGCGGTGCTGGCGGTCGTCAGGATGGCGCCGCTGTGGATGTTCAGGGTGCTAGTCGCGTTCATGCTAACGGTGATGGCGGAGGTGATGAACAAAAGCGAATTGACGCGAGTTTCGCCGCTGGCGATGGTAACGGCGGCGGCCCTGGCGTTGTCGTCGGTGGTATTGCCGGAGGCGAGTGTCTTGTACTCCCCCGCGGCAAGTAGGCGTAACCCATTGGTGTTGTTATAGGTCGCAAACCCGGAGGTGCTGGTGCCGCTGATTGTCGCGGTCGCCACGAGCCACGGAATGATGGAAACGGTGGTGCTTCCGTCCAAGCCGCCGCCGCCCACAAGGGTGGGAGCCGTGCCGAACAGAACATTGGTGATGCCGACGCCGGGTGCTGCCGTGCCCAGGTTGGTGCCGCTCACAAACAGGGTTGCGCCAGCGCCGCTGCGGGCCAGGCTGCCGAACATGAGCTTCTCACCGGTACCCGTGCTGGTGCTGGTAATCGTGATCTTTGACCCACCCGCCCCCACCGTCAGGGCGTTGGTGAAGGTGTCGGTGTTGGCCACGCCGGTCTGACTTTTCAGGGTGAGATAGCCGCCGTTGAGCGTCAGGCTCTTGCCGCGGGTGACGCTCGAGCCCGTGAACCCGGAGTTGTCGATGTTCAGGATGGCGGAGTCGCCCACGGTGAAGTCGGAATTGACCGCCGACCCGGCGATCGCGGTCGATCCGGAATAGGTGGTGAGACCCAGGGTGCTGACTTTGACCAGGGTCGCCCCGGAGTAGGTGTTGGCATTGGTCAGGCTGATAACGCCGGCGTTGTTCGCGTTCGCGGAGCCATAGGCGCCACCCGATTTGGTGATGCCAAGCGTGTTGGCGCCATTGCTGATCACACCACGGATTTCCAGCGTATTGGAGACAATGGCGCCCCCAAACGTAAGAGTGTGCGCAGCAGAAGCATCCCCGTTGGAAATGGTTCCGGGAATGGAAAAAGTATTTGACCCGGCGTTCCAGATGGACGCATCCGCCGCCAGGGTAATGGCCCCGCCGTAAGTCAGATTGCCGCCGACCTGAAGAGCGCCGCCGCTGTTGCCCAGGGCTCCCAGTCCGCCGCCCGAAAGAACCAGATTTTCATTTTGCGCAACGCTGCTTAAAATCAGTTGACCCCCGCTGTTGACGATGGTGCCTGCGGCAGTTGAGCCCAAGGCGGTGCTGCCGGTGGCAACCAGAAGGCCGTTGACGATGGTCGAACCGGTGTAGGTGTTGGTGATACTGTTGAAGGTGACGAGCCCGTACCCGTTCTTGGTTACCGTGGCGGCTCCCGTGATCGCGCCGGAGCTTAGCACATAAGAAGTTGCAGGTGTGTTGTTAAAGGTCACCGACGAGGGAGCAACGGTCGTCAGGGTGATCGCCCCCGTGCGCATGGCGGTGTCGTCAAAGGTGACGGCATCGCCGGCGGTGTACTTGGCGGCCCCCGCGGCGCCGACCCAGTTGGAGGTGGTAAGGTTCCAGTTGTTGTCCACGGCGCCCGACCAGGTGAGGCTGGCCGCCTGGACGGCAGTGGCGACTCCGGCCACGGCGGCCGCGAGGGCGAACGCCCGCTTCAGTGCGGAAGGTCGGCGGTTGGGCATGGATGCTTCTCCTGCGTGCGGCCGGAATGGCGCCGGCAATGCCGTTTCCCTTATGGCGGGGAGCCTCTTTTGGTTCATGGTGCGCCTCCTTTGGCGTTCGCTACACTGGCCGAACGGATTCGGGTTCGGATTTCGAGGTTAGCTAAAACGATATAGCAATATGAGGAATGTAACGGCTCCCGGCAAGTTTGTCAAGAAACGTAATGACTCAGTTGCAAAAGGTCTGTGGTCTGTAGGCCTGTGGCTGGTGGTGAAGAGGAAGACGGAAAAATCGCAGGATTTGTTCCTGTCCACGCTTTCCCACAGACCCACAGACCCACAAGCCACAGACCATTCTACCTCTGGCTGCCTCTCATAACTAAAGCCATATGCTTGACGCCGGATCTCTCCCCGCTATATTCCCGGCATTGTGCAAAAACGTTTTAGCCAAGCCGCGGGCCCGAGCGCCGGGAGTGGCGGGGCCAGTTCGACAACCCAGGCGTTACGGAGGACAATCCCCATGGTACGGAACGCGATGAGATGGCTGGTTTTGGCTGGTCTTGGCGCGGGGCTGGTTCCCGCCGGTTTCGCCGGCGAAGTCAAGGCAGATGCCGCCGCCCTGGCGCGTCAGACCGCCGACAGCACGCTGGAATGTCTGGAAATCATCTCCTCTACGGCCCGGAATAGCGGCGCCATGTACTACGCCGACGGCATCTGGCACAGCCCGAACCAGGAAAAGTCCTGGGGCACCCATACGGCACCCGCCGCCGCCGCCG
The DNA here is from genome assembly GCA_903894975.1 of uncultured Lentisphaerota bacterium. Taxonomy (GTDB): domain Bacteria; phylum Verrucomicrobiota; class Lentisphaeria; order Oligosphaerales; family CAITYL01; genus CAITSE01. The sequence goes on along the minus strand of CAITSE010000247.1, from coordinate 5,806 downwards.
CCGGATTATGGCGGTCCGGCCTCTTTGACCAAGCGCCAGAGAAGAAAGAGCAACTCCGCCGTTGGGCGCTGGACACCTTCGATCGCGCCATCAAGGACCATCGTAATCCCGACGGCAGTTTTGGGGATAAGCTTTCGCCGCACACCATGTTTTTCCTGGTTGAACTGGCCCCCACCTACCTCCGTATGGAGCCCGTGCTGGACGCCGCCCGCAAGGAGGTGTGGAAAGACGCGCTGGTCAAAGGCGTCGAATACATGGTGGCAACCGGCAACTTGTTCAATGAGAAAACCAAGCGTAATTGGTACGCCAACGGCAACCTGGAACTGGACGAAACCGTGCTGTTATACTACGTCTTTAAGGTCACCGGCGAGGAAAAATACCGGGAGATGTTTGAGCGGCAACTGGCTTTCACCCTGTCCCCGGACAAGCCCCGGTGGCGCAACTTCGGGCTGCACTATGACGACGAACCGGGGCGCCCCGACGGCAGCGACGGCAAGGGGTACCTGGCGGAGAATATCAGCGGCCATCCCGGGTATGACGGCGACTATACCCATTTCCAATCCGCCATGGCCGCGAAACTGTATGTGGCCTCGGGGGATCCGCGCATCCTGCGCCTGGTCAACCTGTTCCTCAATCAGATCATGCAGCATGTGGATCGGGAGACCTGGATTTTCGACGCCACCGCGGGCAGCCGCCACAGCACCGCGATGCCGCTGACAACCCCCGCCTTCACCGTGGCCGCGCTGCAGGGCAACCGCCGGCTGTTCCTGGCCGACCTGGAGGTGCAGACGCAGATGACGTTCGCCCATTACAAGAAGGCCGCCAAAGAAGGCTGGATCCACCCCGGGATGTACCGCGGCCTCAACGAGGAGTTGGTGACCCTGCTGGAATCGGCCCTGCAGGCGGCGGAAAAAAGCCCGGCCCCGGCGCCTTGATTCCCGATCCCAACAAACCGTTTTTTGAACAGAAGCTCGCAAAGATCACGAAGGGTTTTCCAATCCAACCCATTGCGGAACCTTTGCGGCCTTCTGTTCAATGAAGTTAAACCGGTTGTGAATAATTCAGGCTAAATCGTATAGCAAAAGCCGGATGCGGGCGGTTTTCTTTCGGTGCAATTTGTGGTTATGGACGGTCACCCCCCCCCCAAAAAAAGGCCAAATCATGAAAATTCGCGCGACTCTTTTCTCCTCACTCCTCGGCGGCTTGCTTCTGCTGCCGGCCGCCCTTCCTTCTGCGGGGTATGGCGCCGACCTCGCTGGCGGCAAACCGGACCCGGCGGTGGTCGCCGGCGCGGCACAACTGCTGGACGAGGCGCTCACGTTGCTGGCCACGAAAACGTCCGACACGGATACCAAGTTTTACGACAACGGGTTATGGCGTTACAAGGACAGCGACAAGTCGTGGAAATGCAACGGCGGGCCGGGCGTTGCCGCGGCAATCCTCTGGAAATGGCGTGAACAGAATCCGCCGGCGGCGGGTGAGACCGTCAAGGCCAGCCAGGCCTGGCTGCGTCAGGTGGCGGTTGAATCCTTCGACCGGATCCTCAAGGACAAGCAGAATCCCGACGGCAGCATGGGCCCGGCGCAGGCCGGCGAGGACTTCCATTTTTTCTCCCGTGATCTGGGACTGGCGTATTTGGTCTTGAAGGATTCGCTGGACGACGCCACCCGCCGGCGGTGGTCGGACGCACTGGTGCTGGAAGTGGAATACCTGATCCGACACGGCGAGCTGCCCAATCCTGACCAGGCCGGCTGGAAGGCGACGGACGGGTGGACGACCAACGGAAACTTCGAGGTCTGCGAAACGGAAATTCTCTGGCTGGTCTGGAAAGTCACCGGCAAAGAACGGTACAAGGCAATTTTCGAGACGCAATGGCAGCACACCCTCGCTCCCAGTCAGGCGCGGTGGAAAGGGTACGGCCTGTTTTATCTCAAGAACCCCGCCCGCGAAGACGGCGGCGACGGCGCCGCGTATCTGGCTGAAGCCGAACAGGAACCGGGGTTCGACCGCGATTACACCCAGCTCCAGCTCAGCTTTGCCACCCGCCTGTATGTGGAATCGCGCGATCCCCGCGTGCTGCGCCTGGTGAATCTCCTGGTCAATGCCTTGCTGCCGCATGTCGATGAAAGCACGTGGATTCTCGACGCCACCTACGGCAGCCGACACTCGCTGCATATGCCGTTTTGTTCCGCGGGGCTGGCCGTGGCCGCTTGGTTCGGCAACCGTCCCGATCTGGTGCCGAAAGTGACTGGACAGTTTGCCAATGGCATGCGGCCAATGTATTTAAATAATGCCACACAGGAAGGCGGCAACCCGTATGCCTATCGCGGCTATGGGAGCGATGTCGCGGGATTGCTGCTGGCGGCCATGCCTGCCCTGGGCAACTGATGGGGATCGCGATGAAAAGTCGGAACGACTGGGAAAATCCGGAACTTGTATCGCGCCAAAGGCTTCCGGCCCGCGCCGATTTTGTCCCCTATGCCGATCCGGCCGCGGCCGCGACGTTCGACCGCTTGCGCTCGACGCGGTTTCTGTTGCTGAACGGCGAGTGGAAGTTCCGTTGTTTCGAGACTCCCTGGCACGTGCCGGAATCTTTTTGTCAGCCCGGGTTTGACTCCGCCGGCTGGGACACCATCCCCGTGCCCTGTTCCTGGCAGATGCGCGGGCATGGAACGCCGCACTACACCAACATCGTCTATCCCTTTCCGCTCGATCCGCCCCGGGTGCCGACGGAAAACCCGACCGGGTGTTACATCCGCGAATTCGCATTGCCGGAAACGTGGGTGGGACAACAGATCCGCCTGCGCTTTGAAGGAGTGGATTCGGCGTTCCACCTCTGGGTGAACGGGCGCGAAGTCGGGTTCAGCAAGGGCAGCCGGGAACCGGCGGAGTTTGAGGTGACGGCGCTGGTCACAAAAGGGCGCAATCTTTTGGCCGTAAAAGTGTACAAGTGGTCCGACGGCAGCTACCTCGAAGACCAGGACATGTGGTGGCTCAGCGGCATTTTCCGGGATGTCGCGCTGGTGGCGCGCCCGGTTGTGCATGTCGCCGACGTCGCCGTCCGCACGGAACTGGATGCCGACTACGGCAATGCCGTACTGGTCGCCCAGGTCAGGCTTGGCAACGCCGCGGCGGTTCCGGCGGCGTGCCATCAGGTGGGGTTCACACTGTTGGATGCGTCTGGTCGGACGGTGGTTGCGGAATCGCAGGCCGTGACGGTGGCCGCCCATGGCGAAGGCGCGGTGGAACTGCGGGCGCCGGTGGTTGCGCCCCGGAAATGGTCGGCCGAGGATCCCGCGCTGTATACGCTGCTGCTCACCTTGAAGGACGGGCAGGGCTCCATCCTGGAAACAATCCCTGTCCGCACCGGGTTCCGTGCGCTGGAGATCCGGGGGCCGCGCTTCCTCATCAACGGGGTGGCGGTGAAGTTCAAGGGAACCAACCGTCACGAGCATCATCCGGACTTGGGGCGCGCCGTGCCCCTGGATGCCATGATCCGGGACGTCCAGCTCATGAAACAGCACAACCTCAACGCGGTCCGGACCTCGCATTACCCGGACGATCCGCGCTTCTATGACCTGTGCGACATCTACGGCCTGTATGTGATTGACGAGGCCGACCTCGAAACGCACGGGTTCCTGGAAAATCACCAGGGTGCGAACGGCGTCGTTGCCAATCCCACCTCCGAACCGCAATGGACGGCGGCGTGCGTGGACCGGATGGAACGCATGGTCGGGCGTGACAGGAATCATCCGTGCGTGGTGAGTTGGTCGCTGGGGAATGAGGCCGGCTTCGGCATCAACCATGAGGCCATGGCCGCGGCGGCGCGGCGGCTCGATCCCACCCGCCCGATCCATTACGAGGGCGACCGCAAGCTCCAGGTGTCCGATTTTTTCAGCGTCATGTATCCGTCTATGGACATGCTCCGCCTCATCAGCCGGGGCGAGGAGCGGGTCGCATACTCCTGGTTCGACCTGCCGGGCGCCGTTTATGCGGCCAAACCCTTCATCTGCTGCGAGTATGCCCACGCCATGGGGAATGGTCCCGGCGGCCTGGCCGAGTATTGGGACGTGTTTTATCAAAACGACCGCTTGCAAGGCGGATTTGTCTGGGAATGGATGGATCATGGCATCCGGCAGCGGACTGCGGACGGACGCGAATATTTTGCCTATGGCGGCGATTTCGGCGACCAGCCGAACGATGGCAATTTCGTCATCGACGGCCTGATCTTTCCCGACCGCACTCCGAGTCCGGGCCTGATCGAGTACAAGAAGGTGCTGGAACCGGTCAAGGTTGAGGCGGTTGATCTGGTCAATGGGCTGGTGCGGTTGGTCAACCGGTACGATTTCGTGACGCTGGAGCATCTGCGCCTGACGTGGCAGGTCACGGCGGACGCCGCTGTTCTGGAGAGCGGCGTTCTGCTTATCCCGGAGGTTCCGGCGCGGACCTCGCGGGAGGCCGCGATACCCTTCCGCCTGCCGGCGGTGGAGCCGGGGGCGGAGGCGTGGCTTACCCTGTCTTTTACGCTGGCCGGCGCCGCCGCGTGGGCGGAGACGGGGCATGAGGTGGCCTGGGCACAATTCCAGCTTCCTGTGGCCACGCCTGTTCCCGGGCGTTCCGCCGCGGCGCGCCCCGCAGCGTCCGTTACTTGCCGCGAGACGCCGTTGCAACTGCTGGTGGCCGGCGCGGATTTTGAACTGGTTTTCGACCGGGTCTACGGCCGGATCACCGCCTGGACGTGCGGCGGACTGCCGCTGCTGCGCCAGGGACCGTTCCTGAATTTCTGGCGGGCGCCTATCGACAACGACTGTTATGTCGTCAACGAATGGCGCAAAAAAGGGTTGCACTGGCTGCAGCGCCGTGTGGACGCCGTGGTTTGGGAACAGATTGGCGACGGCACCGTGCGGATCCGGGTGACGGAGCGCATCGCGCCGCCGGTTTATGCGCGGGCATTCTACTGTGAAACTAGTTACACCATCCGCGAGGATGGCGATGTCCTGCTGGAAACACAGGTCCGGCCCGTCGGCGACTGGGGGCCGTTTCTGCCGCGCCTCGGGTTCCAGATGACCCTGCCCCTGGAGTTGGACCACGTGGCCTGGTACGGCCGCGGCCCGGGCGAAGCCTACAGCGACAGCAAGCAGGCCGGCCGCTTCGGCGTTTGGGAGAAAAACGTGGACGGGCTTTATACGCCCTATGTCAAACCCCAGGAAAACGGGAATCGCACCGACGTGCGTTGGACGGCGTTCCGCAACGCGGCCGGCGTCGGGTTGCTGGCCGCCAGTGGCAACCCCTTCAATTTCAGCGCCCATCGTTTCAGCACCCGGGATTTTGAAACCGCCCGCCATACCACGGACCTGACGCCGCGCGACGAGATCACGCTGAACCTGGATTACCGGCAGCACGGCCTGGGCAGCAACACCTGCGGCCCGATTCCTCTTCCCGAGTATCAACTGCGCCCGGAAGCGTGCGGCTTCCGCATCCATCTGCGGCCATGCGCCGGAACCGTCGCCAGCCTGGCGGCGTTGGCCAGGCAACCCAGCCCTTAGCCTGGATAATTTACGAACCGGCCGAAATAGCCACAAATGATCACATGTGACGACAGGCTTGTCCAGACCGCCGTGTGGAGAAAATGAAGCCTCCCCGACCCAAGGGTCGGGGTATCCAACAGCCAAACCCAAAAACACAAGAGTATACGGCATATCGAGCAAGGGTAAAATTCGGAGCGTGGTTGAGCAAGGCCTTCAGCCTTGACTGGTTTTGTTGCCTTAACCTGGGGCGTTGCCCCAGGCTAAGTTGATGCAGCCCC
>CAITSE010000246.1 GCA_903894975.1 uncultured Lentisphaerota bacterium | reverse complement strand
GAACGTCGAACATCGAACGTTGAACGTTCAACGTCGAATCGGGATGCATAGAAGCTTGAACCGGTCAGGTTTTACTTCAACGTTCGACGTTCAATGTTCAATGTTCGACGTTCGTTTTTTTCCTTAAGTTTACGCGCATGCCCCCCGGGGTCTCACCGCCCGCCGCCCCCACCGTTCCCGTTGCGGGCATAATTGCCGCGGGGCCGGCGCTCGGCGGGCTTGGTCGCCTTTTCCATGAGCCCGTCCGGGCCGAACAGATCCAGCACGCCCTGACGGAACGCGGGGGTGTTGCGCACCAGCAGTTTTTCGGGCTGGAGAAAGGCCAGTTTGCGGTCTTCACAGATCAGACAAAGAACCAGTGGCGTAGTCCCGGGATTGTCCCGACAGAGATGCAGCAGCCGTTCCAGCATGGCGTCGGTGCAGGCCTGCTGGCGGATGCGGACCTGGAGTTCGGCCGTCCATTCGCCCGGAACCTCCAGCGCGGGCAGGATTCGGTCGGCCAGGAGCTTAGCAGAACCGTCATCCCGGGAGCCGAACACGCCCTCGACAAAGACAAACTGGTCGGGCACGAGCAGTGCCTGGTATTTTTCAAACGCGTCGGCAAAGGCCAGACATTCAATGCTTCCGTTCAGCCCTTCCAGCAGGGTGATGGCGAACTTGCGGCCGTCGCGTTTGGACGCCTTAATCTGGATCGAACTGAGCAGGCCGCCCATCCGCACCGATACGGGGGTTTCCTGATCAATCTTGTTCTTGAACTTCTCGAGCTGGTCATAGCCGACGGTCTGGAAGGCGGCCAGCATCCGCGCATGTTCCTGAAGCGGATGCCCGGAGACAAAGACCCCGAGAAGTTCCTTTTCATAGCCGAGCCGTTCACGGTCTGACCATTCGGGCAGGTTCGGAACCGCGACGGAATCGCCGCCGGCCGCATCGGCGCCGAGGAAGTCGAACAGGGAACCCTGCCCCCGCAGGCGGTCGGAGACTTTCTGCTGGGCATGAGTCAGGGCTTCGTCGAGCATGGCGAAGAGTTGGGCGCGACGAAGCCCGAAGCCGTCGAAGGCGCCGGCCTTGCAAAGACTTTCCAGAACGCGGCGGTTGATCTTGTCGCCCGCGCGTTCGCAGAAGTCCTGGAAATCCTTGAACGGCCCGGCGCGGCGGGCTTCGGCGATGGCGTCGGCGGCGCCTTCGCCCACCCCTTTGATGGCGGCCAGGCCGAACCGGATCTTGTCCTTGTCCACCGTGAAAGTGCGGCCGGAGACGCTGACGTCGGGCGGCAGCACGGCGATGCCCATGTCACGGGTCGCTTGAAGATAGAACGCCAGTTTCTCAGAATTGCCGAGTTCGCTGGTGAGCATGGCCGCCATGAATTCGACTTTGTAATGCGTCTTGAGCCAGGCGGTCTGATAGGTCAGCATGCCGTAGGCGGTGGAGTGGGACTTGTTGAAGCCGTAATCGGCGAACTTCTTGATCTTCTCCCAGATGATCTCCGCGGTCGCCTTCGGGATGTCCTTGAAGGAGGCGCAACCCTCGACGAACTTGGCGAACATCGTATCCATCTCCTCTTTCTTCTTCTTGCCCATGGCGCGGCGGAGGATGTCGGCCTGGCCGAGGGAGAAGCCGGCGAGGCGCTGCACAACCTGCATGATCTGCTCCTGGTAGAGCATGATGCCGCAGGTTTCCTCCAGCACGGGCTTCATGTCCGGATGATCGTATTCGATCCTCATCCGGCCGGCCTTGCGGTCGCAATACTCGGGGATGAAGGCCATGGGGCCGGGCCGGTAGATGGCCAGGAGGGCGCTGATGTCCTCAAACCGGTCCACTCCCATGCGGGTACAGGTTTCCTGGAAACCGGATGATTCCAATTGGAACACCGCGATGGTGTCGCCCCGGCTGAGCAGGTCGAAGGTGGGCTGGTCGTCCAGAGGGATTTTGGCCAGGTCGATTTTTTCGCCGCGGCTCAGGACGATGTTGTCCAAGGCGTCCTGGATGATGGTCAGGGTCTTGAGCCCGAGAAAGTCCATCTTGAGCAGGCCGAGTTTTTCGCAGATGGGCGCGGCGTACTGGGTAGTGGTTTCCTCGCTGGGCGCCTTGCTGAGGGGGACGATGTCCTCCAAAGGCTGGTCGCCGATAATGACGCCGGCGGCGTGGATGCCGGTGCCGCGGGTGAGCCCTTCCAGAACCCGGGCATATTCCATCACTTCCCGGGCCCAGGGCTCGGAGGTGAGCAGATCCTTGAGTTCCTTGCTGGTCCATTCCGGATGCTTGGGATCCTCGCCCAAGGCGCCGCCCAGGGTCATCTTGGGATCTTCCGGGATGAACTTGCTCAGGAGATTGCCCTCGGCCGGCGTCCGCCCCAGCGCCCGGGCCACGTCCTTGAGCACCGCCTTGGCCTTGAGCGTGCCGTAGGTGATGATCTGGGAGACGCTGGCGTCGCCATATTTTTTCTTCACATACTCAATGACCTCGTGCCGGCGGCGTTCGCAGAAATCAATGTCAAAGTCGGGGGGGCTGACACGGTCGGGGTTGAGGAAGCGCTCGAACAGCAGCCCATAGCGCAGCGGATCCACGTCCGTGATCCCCATCAGGTAGGCCGCCAGACTGCCGGCGCCGGAACCGCGGCCCGGCCCCACCGGAATCCCCTGCTGCTTGGCGGCGTGGATGAAGTCCCAGACCACCAGGTAATAACTGACAAAGCCCATCGTCCGGATCACCCCGATCTCGAACTCCATGCGATCGAGCTTCTCCCGGTCCTCCGGCCGCAGCGACTCCGGATTCGCCATGTCGATGTCGTAGCGCGTCTTCAGCCCCTGGACGCAGATCGCGCGGAAACAGGCCGCGCGCTTCTCCTCGACCTCGTCCGGCGTCTCCCGCCCGGTCAGATCCGCCGGCGTGTATTTCGGGTAATGATTGGTCTTGAAGTCCAGCGTGACGTGACAGCGCTCGTGCAGGATCAGGGTGTTCGTGCACGCCTCCGGCACTTCCTTGAACAGCTCGGCCATCTCCTCGGGCGACTTCAGATAAAACTCGTCGCAGCCGAAATTCATCCGCTTCGGGTCCTGCATGGTCGTCTGCGTGCCGATGCAGAGCAGCACTTCATGGGCCTTGGCATGCTCGCGCTTCAGATAATGCGCATCATTGGTGGCGACCAGCTTGAGCCCGTGCTGACGGGAAAGCTCCACCATCTTCCGGTTGACCTGCACTTCCTCCGGGAACTTCGCCCCGTGGTTCTGCATTTCCAGGAAAAGCCGGTCGCGGCCGAAAATGTCCAAGTACTCGCCCAGCGTCCGTTGCACATCCTCCTCGCGCCCCTCGACGATCCGCCGCGGCAGTTCGCCGCCGATGCAGGCGGTCATGCAGATCAGCCCCTCCTGATACTGCCGCAGCAGTTCCTTGTCAATGCGCGGATTGTAATAGCGCCCCTCCAGCCAGGCCCGGGCCTGGAGATGGCAGAGGTTGCGGTAACCCGCGTCGTTCTCGGCGAACAGGACGAGGTGGTAGCCTTTGATGTGTGGGGTGGCCGGATTCCGCTCGTCGCGCCGGCCCGGGGCCAGGTAGAACTCGCAGCCGAGCAGCGGATTCAGCGCCGCCTCCTTGCAGGCCATGTACAATTCCACGGCGCCGAACATGTTGCCATGGTCAGTCACCGCCACGGCCGGCAGCCCGAACTCCTGGGTGCGCTTCACCAAATCCTTAATGCGGATGGCGCCATCCAGCAGGCTGTGGTCGGTATGAACGTGGAGGTGGACAAAATCAGCCATGGCAGGAGCCCCGGGGGGAAAAGCGGACGGCGGCGGAGGGACGCGGCGGAGGTGAAACCTTCACAACATGACGGCCCCCCCGGGGGTTGCAACCGTCCCGCCCGCCCCGTCACCCGCAACCGCCTGCCCGCAAACAAGAAAATTTTTCCGCCGCACGAAATCCGCGGATCCGCTTTTCCCTGCCACAAAAGAGCACAAAGAAACACAAGGAAAACCGTCCAACAAACCCAAAAAGCAAGGAGTGTTCTGTTTTCAGCCCCAAGGGGGCGCACCATAACAGCCTGGGGCAGAGCGTAGCGTCGCCCCAGGTTTCCATCACCACACCAGTTGAGCCCTGAAGGGGCGTTCCATCGGCATTTCGGCGACAGGCCCCTTGCCCTACCCAAACCAGTGCCCCCTCTTTGTGCTTCTTTGTGATCTTTTGTGGCAAAAAATCAGGTGCATTCTTTTCCCCAGGCAGCCAGGGCGCGGGCGGCGTAGGCGGCGTAGCGGTCGCGCTTGCCGCGGGGCGGCTCGGCCAGGGGCGGCAGCAACCCGAAATTGGCCTTGACCGGCTGGAAGGTCGCTGGCTCGGCCTCGGCCAGGTAGTGGCAGATGGCGCCAAGCATGGTTTCCGGCGCCGGCGCCAGCAGCGACTGTCCCTGCCGCAACCGCACCGCGTTGAGTCCGGCCAGCAACCCCGTGCCGACACTGCCGAGATAGCCCTCGACCCCGGCGAGCTGGCCGGCCACGAACACGCCGGCCGCCGGCTTCAGCGCCAGCGTGGCCTCCACCAGCCCCGGCGCCCGCAGAAAGGTGTTCCGGTGCATCTGCCCGAGACGCGCAAACACGGCCTTCTCCAGCCCCGGGATCAGGCGGAAGACCTTTTCCTGCTCGCCCCATTTCAGGTTGGTCTGGAACCCGACGAGATTGCTAAGAGTCCCAGCCCGGTCGTCCTGCCGGAGCTGAACCACGGCCCAGGGCCGGTGCCCGGTGCGCGGATTGCGCAGCCCGACCGGACGCATGGGCCCGAAGCGCAGCGCCTCCGTCCCGCGCCGGGCCAGCACCTCCACCGCCAGACAGCCCTCGAAAAAACGCTTGTCCTCCCGTTCGAAATCCCGCAACGGAATTGTTTCCGCCGCCAATAGCGCCGCCAGGAAGCGTTCGTATTCTTCCTTGTTGAAAGGACAATTGAGATAATCGCCCTCCTCCTGCTCGCCCCGTTCCCAGCGCGAGGCGCGGAAGGCGCGGCTCATATCCACAGACTCGGTCTCCACCACCGGCGCGATGGCATCAAAGAAAAAGAGATTGTCCGTCCCCGTCAGCCGCGCCAGCTCCGCGGCCAGCGCATCCGAAGTCAGCGGCCCGGTGGCCAGAACCACGGGCCGGCCGGCCGGTAAAGTCTGCGCCTCATGCCGTTCCAGGCGGATATTGGGATGGCCGGAAATCGCGGCGGTGACCGCGGCGGCGAAGCGGTCGCGGTCCACGGCCAGCGCGCCACCGGCCGGCAGGCTCTCGGCCTCGGCCAGACGCACCAGCAGCGACCCGAGCCGGCGCAGTTCCTCCATCAGCAAGCCCGTGGCGCGGTCCGGCAGCCGCGACCCGAGCGAATTGCTGCAAACCAGTTCCGCGAGCCGGTCCGAACGATGCGCCGGCGTCATCCGTTCCGGCCGCATCTCCAGCAACCGCACCCGGTAGCCGCGCTCCGCGACCTGCCAGGCCGCCTCGGCGCCGGCCAGCCCGCCGCCGATCACGATCACATCTTCAGTCCAGTCCGGGTTCGGGGCGGTCATGAGATGGGTTGCCTGAAAGGGTTCGACGCAGTGGAAAAACAGGAATCTCACTATAACCCGTTTCTTGTTTTCTCACGGTGGCACGGAGGCACGGAGAGGAAGAGGAACTGGTATTCTCCGTGCCTCCGT
>CAITSE010000245.1 GCA_903894975.1 uncultured Lentisphaerota bacterium | reverse complement strand
CGCCGCCGCAAGCGTACCCCCCATGGCGGTGGGCGCGGTCCACGACCCCCAGACCCCGGCGGAATCCGAAACGGTGATGGTGCCGGTGACGGCTGACGCGCTGAACAGATCAGTGCGGGTGCCGATGGCGTTGAGGAACGCGGCCTGAATCGTGGCAGCGGTGGCGTCCTCGGCATACTCGACTTTGATGGCGGTGCCGGCGCCCTCGGGCGGGGAGTCTGCCTGCCCGGTCACATTGGCGTAGAGCGTCACGTTACCGATGCGGCTGCGGAGAATGAAATAGCCGGAGTTGCTATCGCCATCCACATCATCCGCGAACCCGGAAAGCTCGACGATTGTCGGCAGGCCGGCGATCTCGCACACGTCGCCCAAGCGATTGCCGGTGAGCGCCTGCATGGCGGTATAGGTTGCGGCGGGTCGGGCGCGGCCCACCAGCCCGGCGGCGGTGCCGGCGGGGTCGTAGGTGCCAGAGTGCGCGTGGTTTCCGGCCGCGACCTGGCCAGGCGCGGCGCCGATGTCGCGCTTCCGCAGGATTTTTAAGCGTTTGATTTCTGAGAGGTTCATTGTGAAAACCTTTTACAATTTTCCGTCTTCAGGAATAGGTGATCAGGGCGCGGCGGGCGAAGGCGTTGGCGGCGTCATCGGTGCCGGGGATCTGGTTGGGCGCGGACCAGGTGGTGCGGCCGATGCCAGTGGCTCCGGCGGCGGGCGAGACGGTCTTGCTGCAGAGCCAGACGGGATCGGTCGCTTTTGAACCGGGATCGGCAAAGGCTTCGTACAGGGTGTCGTCTTCCTCCTCGAACCAGATGTACGCGGGCATGCCGGCATCGACGAGTTCCTGTTGGGCGCGGCTGGGGAATTTCGGGGGCATGAGTCTCTCCTAAATGGATCGGGCGTTGCGGACTTCGAAATGGAGGATGACGGCCATGCGGCCGGCCAGGGTCTTATCGTCGAGAACCTGCCAGCCGAGCGGGCGGAGTTCGACGTTGCCGGCGGCGTCCAGATTTTTATAACTACCACCGGCGTCGGAGATGGCGGCTTCGCAGGCTTCGAGCAACTCGATGGCGGCGGCGCCGCCGCGGTCGGCGGAGGGATCGAACGGGCAGCAGATCAGGATGCCGCCGTTTTCCACCGTGACCGATCCTGTGCCCAGGAGGTCACGCCCGTTTTCCGGGGTATTCACGTCGCCGCCGGCCAGGACCACGAGCGCCGCGGTCTGGGGCAGGGCCAGGGCGCGCTTGAGCAGGGCCTCGACGCTGGGGGCGACGTAGGACGACACCCGCGGCAGCGCCGGAATGTCGCCGGTGGCTGGGATGGGCTCCAGGCCTTCGACGGCGGCGACCAGGGCGGTGATGGCGGTGAGGAGTTCGAGGCGAGTCATGGAATTTTCGATTTTCGATTGACGATTTTCGATTGATGAAAAACGGAAACGCAATCACCAGCCCTTGAGCTGGTCGCGTTTGAAGCGCGGGGGATTGGCGGAGAGTTCGAGGGAGACGGCGCTGCCACTGCCTGAACCGCCGGCGCCGACTTCGCTGAGGCCGGGGATGGCAAAGCGTCCAGAGGCGGCTTTATCCAAGAGATCCATGGCGGCCTTCCGTGCGTCCGCGGCTTTCTGCGGCACTTCCAGGGTGGATCCCCGCGCCCAGGCGTTCCAGGCGGCTAGGTCCAGGGCCAGTGTCTTGACCAGGCTGGGGATGGTGCCGGTGATCGGCGCGCCGTAGCGGCGGGCCAGGGCCGCGTCGATGACGTCCTCGGCCGCAGCGATGTCCGCGGCGACCATGGCCGCCGACAGTTCGGGCGTGGCCGCGGTATAGGTCATGGCGAACTCGTTGGGGAGACGCTGCTGCAGGTCGGCGGTGGTGATGTAGCGGCCCATGGGTGAAATCCAGAAGGGGAACGGAATAACGGAAGGACGGAAAAAGG
>CAITSE010000244.1 GCA_903894975.1 uncultured Lentisphaerota bacterium | reverse complement strand
ATCATGGTCTGGGGCAACGCCCCAGGTAGGAACGAAATAGGGGAATGGAGCCCTGCACGCCTTCGGTCTTCCTCCTTTTCCGCGCCAAGCGGTTCCATCCCGGAGGGATGCCAGACGGTAGCCGGTGGTTGAGTGAGGCCCGGCGAGAGACACCACCGGATTGGACGTTCCCCTGGCGAATGCACCCCAGTAGGGGTGCCAGCCCGTGCCATGACGTCGGCTCACACCATCATGGCCATGCCCCCGAAGCCGCTGGCACCCCTGCTGGGGTGCTGACATTCTCCGTCCCATGACCGGTGGTGTCGCTGCGCTCAACCACCGGCTACAGGCGGTGACACCTCTGGTGTCCATCCCGCAGGCCGCAAGCCACAGACCTGCCCAGTTCCCGCCCCCGGAGGGATCTGCCGATGTTGTATTTAATTTCAAATCCGGTACAGTCTATGGTGCCAGCGAGCAAAACGTGACCGCGACGGGATCACCGCGAGGACCTCCATGAAAGAATCAACCCACCGGCTGGAGCGGATTGCCGGTATGGCCGCCGTGATAATACTGGTGGCAGGTTGTGTGCTGGTGTTGTACCCGTTTATCACGTCAATTCTGTGGGCGGCCATTCTCTGCTTTGCCACCCGGCCCCTGTACCGGCGGCTGGAACGGTGGTTGGGCGGGCGGCGGAATCTGGCCTCGCTGTGCATGGTTATGATGGTGACGCTCGTGCTGGTGGTGCCGTTCCTGCTCGTGGGCGTGGGGTTAACCGAAAACCTGGCGGGAATCAACGGCTCGGTCCGCGAAATTCTGCAGAAAGGGCTGCCGCCGGCGCCCGCCTGGCTGGCCAAAATCCCCGTTGCCGGCGGCTATGTCACGATGTGGTGGAGCGAAAACGCCGGTGACCCGGAACGGATCGGCCTGCTGCTCAAGGGGCTGCTGCAGAAGTCGCACAACCTGCTGTTGGCTTTCGGGATGGATCTGGGCCGGGGCATCGTGCAATTGCTCCTGAGCATTTTCGTGGCGTTTTTCTTCTACCGTGCCGGTGAAAGCGTGGTGGGAACGGTGACGGCCGGGTTCCGGCGGATCGTTGGCGACCATACCACGCGCTACCTGGAGGTGGTGGGCAAGACCGTGCGCAGCGTGGTCTACGGCATCCTTGGCACGGCCCTGGCCCAGGGGATTGTCGCCGGCCTCGGCTTCTGGATCGCCGGCGTTCCCTCGCCGCTGTTCCTCGGCCTGATCACGTTCTTCCTGGCCCTGATCATTCCCGGCGGCCCGCCGATCATCTGGGTGCCGGCCATGCTGTGGCTGTTCTGCGTGCGTTCCACCGGGTGGGGCGTTTTTATGCTGATCTATGGCGCGGTGGTGATCAGCGGCGTCGACAATGTGATCCGTCCCTATCTCATCAGTCGCGGCACTGACCTGCCCTTCGTGCTGGTCATGTTCGGCGTGGTGGGCGGCATGCTCGCCTTCGGGTTCATCGGGTTCTTCCTCGGTCCCGTGCTCCTGGCCATGGGCTATTGCCTGCTCCGGGAATGGCTGGAGGTCAAGAAAGCCGGCGTGGCGGAGGCGCCGGTCCCCGCACCCGCCGGTCCCTCCGGGGATGCGCCCAGCCCGCCGCCGTAGCCAGAAAAAGCGAACGTTCAACATTCAACATTGAACGTTCAACGTTGAACGAGGGGGGAGGATCGAAGATGGCTCAGAGTGATTATGATTTGGGGGAGCGGTTGCTCAGTTTCTGTGTCGAAGTCATCAGACTGACGGAGGTCTTGCCGAACTCGCGGGCTGGCAATCACATTGCCGGGCAACTTTTGCGATCTGGCACCTCACCATACCCGAACCATGGCGAAGCCCAAGCCGCCGAATCGCCGAAGGACTTCATTCATAAAATGCGCGTAAGCCTCAAGGAGTTGCGCGAAACGTATCGCTGGCTTAAACTTGTCCAGCGCGTGCCGCTGATCGAACCGCCAGACCAAGCTTCCGAATTGATTGCGGAATGCGACGAACTGATCCGCATTTTCGTAGCCAGTATCCGAACCGCCGAAAAACGTTTGTGATTGCCATGGATTTCCATTCAACGTTGGACGTTCAATGTTGAATGTTGGACGTTCGTATTCATCTGGATCGCTTCATGAATAGATCTTTGGAGCTTATCCGGAATGATTCATCACAGGCGGAAGTCCGCGGCGGCCTCTTTCATCGCCACCAAGTTTGCCCAGGGCACTTCCGGCTCGACCATGTGCGTCGGCCCGATGACAATGCCGCCCTTGGCCCCGCAGATGCGCAGGTTCCGCTCCACCGCCGCGCGCACTTCCGCCGGCGTGCCGAAGGGCAGGGTCTGCTGCGTGCCGATGGTGCTCCAGAAAGAAAGGCGGTCGCCGTATAACCGGTGGACCTCGGCAAAGTCCATGCACTCGGGTTGGACTGGATTGAGGATGTCCACGCCGATGTCCGCCAGTTCGGAGATGAAGGGCAGGACATAGCCGCAGGAATGGTAGAAGATCAGCAGGTCCGGCTTGGCTTCGCGGCCGGCGGCGATGACCTTGGCCAGGCGTGGCTTGAGCCAGGTCCGCCACATCTCCATGCTCATCATGATGGTGTGCTGCATGCCGATGTCGTCGCCGAGCTGGACGAGATCGCAGCCGGCCCGGGCCGCGACCCGAATCCGGGCGCAGGCGGACTCGGTGACACGGTCGAGCAGGACCGTGGCGCGCTCGTCCTCCGTCATCATGTCGGCCATCAGGTCTTCCATGGATCGCAGGTACCAGGCAGTCTCCCAGACGGTGCAGGCCATGCCGGCCATGGTGGCCAACCCCTTCGCCCGGATCTCCGCGACCTGGGTCCGGAGACGTTCCTCCGCATCTGCGGTGATGACAGGAAACGGGTGGTTCTGAATCTCCGCCAGCGGCGCGTCGCCGGCCAGCGGATGATGCATGTGGGTCATGTGGTGACAGTTGGGTTGGCGTGAATGGCCGATCCCCCACTCGTTGAACGAGATGTCGGCCGGCAGGGTTTCGCGGGGGAAAAGAGCCTTCGCGTCGGTGTAGGTTTTCTGCATCGCCACGCCGACGCCGCGGCAGGGATTGCCGAACCAGCCGGCAATGTCCGTGTGCCCGAACCGCGCCTTGAACGCCTCAACCTGGGACGGGCAGAAACTGTTATTGTCCACCGGCACGGTCTCAAAACCCTGGCGGCGCAGGGTGCGGAGCAGGTTTTCGCGGGGCGTGGTCATGGGGGGATGTCCGTGGTCTGTGGGCCTGTGTGGGGGGAAGATGCGTTGTGAGTTATGGGTTGTGGGTTGTGGGGGGCAGGTTGATTTCGTGCGACGAGGATCGGCCGCTCTGAAATTCTTGACGGTGTGGACTTTCCCGAGGTGTCGGCGGCCCTCGATGGCCCTCGACGGCTGCCGATGGATCCCGTCAGAACTTCCATTTTCCTTCCTAATCCTGCATGGCGCCGGGGTACCCTGTTGCGTTTTACAGGAGACTACTAACTTCCTCAATTCCGTAGGTTTTTCATCGCTATCATATATGAGGCGCTTGCAGAACTCCGTCCTGCCAGCAAAGCAGGGTTCAGGGT
>CAITSE010000243.1 GCA_903894975.1 uncultured Lentisphaerota bacterium | reverse complement strand
TTTTTTGAACAGAAGCTCGCAAAGAACACAAAGAGGGCTTCTCACAACCTTTGCGCAGCCTTTGCGGCCTTCTGTTCAAAACTGCTTTTTACACAGGATACGGCAACCATGATCTCCCGTTTATGCGGCGTGCTGGTGTCGGCGGAACCGACGGAGGCGCTGGTGGACGTCCACGGCGTCGGCTATGACGTGATCATTCCCCTGAGCACCTACGACCGCCTCCCGCGACCGGGGGAGCCGGTGACGCTGCTCACGCACTTCCACGTCCGCGAGGACGCCCAGCAGCTCTTCGGTTTCGCCACCGTCACGGAGCGTCAGCTCTTCCGCCTGCTCATGACCGTCAACGGCGTCGGCCCCAAGCTCGCCCTCAGCGCCGTGAGCTCCCTGCCGGTGGAGACCTTCTGCGCCGCCGTCGCCGGGGGCGACGTTAAGACGCTCTCGGGCATCAGCGGCATCGGCAAGCGCACCGCCGAACGGCTCGTGCTCGAACTCAAGGAAAAAATCACCGACATCTCCCCGGCCGCGGCCCTCGGCGCCGGCGCGCCAGGCTCGGGCGCAGCCCCGGCCGGCGGCCTGGGCGGAGAAGCCAAAGACGCCATCGCCGGCCTGCAAACCCTCGGCTTCAAGGCCGACCAGGCCCAGAAAGCCGTCGCCCGCCTCTGCTCGGAACTCCCCGCCAAAGAACACACCGCCGCCAACCTCATCCGCCGTGCCCTGCAACTCCTCAATGGATAAACAGCCAAAGCAAACGTCGAACATTCAACGTTGAATGTTCAATGTTGAATGTTGAACGTTCGCTTTCAATTGGTATCATCTTATGGAAAAAGAACGCTTCATCACCTCGCAACTGAACAAGAAAGAGGAGCAGGTCGACACCTCCCTCCGGCCCCAGGCCTTTGCCGATTTCCCCGGCCAGGAACGGGTCAAGGAACGCCTGCAGATCCTGGTCCAGGCCTCCAAGGAACGCGGCGAGGCGCTCGGACATCTGTTGCTGTGCGGCCCCCCGGGCCTGGGCAAGACCACCCTGGCCTACATCATCGCCAACGCCCGCGGCGTCGCCGTCAAATCCACCAGCGGCCCGGTTATTGAAAAACCCGGCGACCTCGCCGGCCTGCTCACCGGCCTGGGCGAGGGCGACGTCCTGTTCATCGACGAAATCCACCGCCTCCCCATCGCCATCGAGGAATACCTCTACAGCGCCATGGAGGATTTCGTCATCGACATCATGCTCGACCAGGGTGCCGGCGCCCGCTCCGTCCGCCTGCCCGTGCCCAAGTTCACCCTGATCGGCGCCACCACCCGCCAGGGCCGCATCTCCGCGCCGCTGCGCTCCCGCTTCAACCTCTCCTGCCGCCTCGACTACTACCACGCCGACGACCTGGTCAAAATCCTCCACCGCTCCGCCGGCATCCTCAAGGTCGTCGCCGATGCCGACGGCCTGCGCCAGATCGCCCGCCGCTGCCGCGGCACCCCGCGCATTGCCAACAACCTCCTGCGCTGGGTCCGCGACTATGTCCAGGTCAAAAACGCCGGCCCCATCACCGGCGACCTCGCCGATGCCGCGCTGAAAATGCTGGACATCGACGACAGCGGCCTGGACGAAATGGACAAGCGCCTGATGGAAGCCATCCTCTTCAAGTTCCGCGGCGGCCCCGTCGGCATCAAGAACCTGGCCGTCGCTCTGGGCGAGGAGGACGACACCATTGAGGACGTCTACGAACCCTACCTCATCCAGGAAGGCTACCTGATGCGGACGCCGCAGGGCCGCGTCGCCACCCCCAAGGCCGCGCAGCGTTTCGGCGCCCCGGCCGCCGCCGGCGTCCGCGGCCAGCCCGACCGCCGCCAGCCCGGCCTGCTTGCCGATGACGTTCCGTAACCACTTTTGGCACAAGTTAAAAGGGCGAATCAGAATGTGGTTCTGGTAAGCCGAATTTGGTTGAACAGAAGGCCGCGAAGGGCACGAAGAGATTTCGGCGATTTCGGCTTCCCGTGTGTGGTTGAACAGCCCCCGCTGAAGTGGGAACTCCCAACCTGGGCCTGGCCGGCCGAGTTCGGAGTTCCGCCTTCAGTGCCTGTTGCTTTAGTGCATTCACCTTCAAATCAGGACAGAAAAACCTGAATGCATTCGAGAACATGAATAGCCGCGGGTGCAACCCGCGGTCACCCGGACCCCTCCGGGATCCCCGGAGGGGATACACCTGAATTATGGTGTAACATGTTACCCGTAAATTGAATGATGTT
>CAITSE010000242.1 GCA_903894975.1 uncultured Lentisphaerota bacterium | reverse complement strand
TTCAATGTTCGATGTTCGACGTTCGCAATTAGTTTTTTCTAGAAGATTATGGTTCTTAAGTTTACGCGCATGCCCCGAAGGGGGCGACATAATCGACGACCGCGCCAATCCCCGCCCCACTGTCGCCCCGCCGGGGCTCCAATCCAAGCGGACCCCGATCCCTCATTCTCTGATTTCATAACTAGTTCAGGCTAGGAATACACCATGATGGACGACCGCATGAAATCCATGCTTGGGTTGCGGCCCGACTACATCCCGGTCGGCGTGAGCATCCTGCCTTCGGCCTGGATGCTGCACCGCGAAAAGCTCGACGCCATCGTCCGGAAGCATCCGAACATCTTCGGGAATCAGGACGGGGAACGGAACTACGATCAGGTCTGGAGCGAGACCTACGCGGCCGGCGCCCACACCGACGCCTGGGGATGCGTCTGGGAGAATGTCCACCACGGCCAGGAGGCTATCGTCACCCGGCATCCGGTGCCGGCGCGCGAGGATGTCTGGAAACTCAAGACTCCGGAAAAAGACACCGGCTTCCCCCACGGGTTCATGTACTTGCGCCTGGCGGATCTCCGGGGCTTCGAGGAGGTCATGATCGATTTCGCGGAGGAGCCGCCGGAACTCCAGAGGCTCATCGACATTGTCCTGGACTACAATCTTCGCCAGCGCGACCTTTGGCTGAAAAACCAGAAGGAGAGCGGCGCGGTTTTCTATGTCGGCGACGATCTCGGCATGCAGCACTCCCTGGCGATGGGCCCGGAGAAATGGCGGAAGTATTTGAAGCCATGCTACATGCAGCTCTACCAACCGGTGCGGCAGGCCGGACACTACGTTTACATGCACACCGACGGCATGATCTACGAGATCATTCCCGACCTGATCGAGTGCGGGGTTAACATCGTCAATCCGCAGTTCCGCGCCAACGGCCTCGACAACCTGGTCCGCGTCTGCAAGGGCAAAGTCTGTGTGGATCTGGACCTGGACCGGCAATTGTTTCCGTTCTGCAAACCCGCCGACATCGACGCGCATGTGAAGGAGTCCGTCCAGGCGCTGGGTAGCCCGGAAGGCGGGCTCTGGCTGAAGGGCTCGATTGACGACGGCGTGCCGCTTGAAAACGTGGAAGCCCTTTTCAACGCCATGGAGAAATACCGGGGATATTACCGCTAGGAGTTGAACATGATGCGACGAATAAAGTTTCAAAATCACCGATGGGGAATGGGGCTGGTGTTTGCCTGCGGTTTAGGTTGGGCGGCCGTTCCGGCGCCGGCCCGGGCCGAGGTGGCGCTGCCGCCTTTCATCAGCAGCCACATGGTTCTCCAGCGCGAGATGCCGGTTCCGGTTTGGGGGACGGCGGCGCCGGGCGAGAGTGTGACGGTCACGTTCCGCGACCAGCGGAAAACCGCGACGGCGGACGCGCAAGGCAAATGGCTCGTGAAACTGGACCCGCTCCAGGTCGGCGATCCGGGCACGCTGACTGTGCTCGGAACCAACACGCTGACCCTCAGCGATGTGCTGGTGGGAGAAGTGTGGCTGGGTTCCGGGCAGTCGAATATGGATACCGCAGTCGCGGATTATGTGCGGGACACCTCGCCGCCCTCCACCCTCAACAGCCTGGATCAGGGACAGGCGGGGGAAGGCC
Source organism: uncultured Lentisphaerota bacterium (assembly GCA_903894975.1). Classification (GTDB taxonomy): domain Bacteria; phylum Verrucomicrobiota; class Lentisphaeria; order Oligosphaerales; family CAITYL01; genus CAITSE01. The sequence goes on along the minus strand of CAITSE010000242.1, from coordinate 3,385 downwards.
TTAAGGACGCCGCCAGCAAATACCACATCCGCGACGAGGTGCTGGAACGGCTGGCGCAGGAAACGTATCCGCAACTGCGCCTGGTCAACAGCGTCAACCGGCAGGGCTGGAAAGTGGCGACGCCGGGGACCATCACGCCCTTTTCCGCGCTGCTTTTCGCCTTCGGCCAGCAGTTGCAGAAAGAGCTCGGGGTGCCGGTGGGCGTGATTTTCGGCGCCCTGGGCGCGACGTCGTCGGAGCAATGGTTGAGCAAAGAGGCGTATCGGTCGGACGCCGCCTGCAAAGAGGTCATCGCCAAATTCGCGGCAACCTATTCCTTTGAGGCCGAGCAAAAAAAGTATGAAGCGGCCCTGGCCAAATGGGAAAAGGACACGGCGGCGGTCGCGGCGGCGCGCCCCGCCGGCGCGCCGGCAGCATCTAAACCCCCGGCCCGGCCGCCGGGCAAGCCCCGGCCGCCTCCGCGTCCGGGCGACGTTACTCGCGACCTCTTGCTGCCCAACAAGAACATCGGCGACCTGTACGAGATTTACATCCGCCCGGTCATTCCGTACGCCGTGCGCGGCGTACTTTGGGACCAGGGCGAGGGCGGCTCCGGTATTTTCGGGCTCGACCAATACACGCTCATGGGGGCGCTGATCCGCGGCTGGCGCAAGGACTGGGGGCAGGGCGACTTCCCCTTCCTCTACGTCCAGAAACCGAGCGGTCGCGGTTGTGCCTGGGACTATGCGAACCCCGTCACGAAATACGCGGAACCCTTTGCGGCGGAATTGCCCGCGTTGGTGCCCGCCACGCGGCAAGGTCTGGAGCGGGAAAATTATATCCGGATTTTGCGGTATCCCAATACGGCGATGGTGACCGCCAGCGATCTTGGTACCGGCACCCATCCCATCAACAAGTCCGGCTACGGCGCCCGTGCCGGCCTGGTGGCGCTGGGGACGGTATACGGCCGGAAGGTCGAATGCTACGGGCCGATGATCGACGCGTTCGCCGTGGAAGGCGGCAAGATCCGCATCCGCTTTACGCATGTGGGCCAAGGGCTGGCGTTTGCGCACGGCGACGAGCTGCAGGGCTTTGCCGTGGCCGGCGAGGACCGCAACTTTGTCTGGGCCGACGCGGTGATCGACGGTGACAGCGTCATCGTCTCAAGCGCCGCCGTCGCCAAGCCGGTTGCGGTGCGCTACGCCTGGTCCGGAAGGCATCCGTGGGCCAACCTGTTCAACCGCGATGGCCTGCCGGCGCAGGCCTTCCGCACGGATGACTGGCCCGGGAATGAATAAGCGTGAACCCGGCGGGATTGGCGGTTATTTTTTGCGGGCAGAAACGGTTCCCCTTTCAGGAATAATTCCGGCCGCGGCGCTCTTGACAGTTCCCGTTTTGCGGATATAGTCCTTTTTTAGAAATCGGTTTCTACATCAGGAAAAAGGAGAATCCCCATGATGAACCACAGGCAAGTTTATTCGCTACGGCAGGGAGTCCTGACCTTGGCACTGGGATTGTTCAGCACCCTTTCGACCACGGTATCGGCCGCCGTGCTGACTTGGGGTCTCAACGGCAGCGGCCTCGGCGGCACCGGCACCTGGGACACCGCCGCGCCTAATTGGCGGAACGGTTCCTCCACCGTGACTTGGTCGACGACCACCGACACCGCCATGTTTGCCGGCAGTACGGCCGGGATTGTGACCATTGGTACCGGTGGTATCATGGCAAGTGATCTTCTCTTTAATACATCCGGATATACGTTGGTTGGACCCAGTACGCTGTCTTTGCTGGCGGCAAACCCCAACATTACCCTCGCCAATAGTGTAACCGCGATCATCTCCAACCCGCTTGCCATCACGTCCACCGTAGGCAATGGACGGTGCACGATTTCAGGGGGTACCAGCAGTGTTCTGACCCTCAGTGGCCCCCTGTCAGGGACCTCCACCGGCAGCTATATGTTTATCATATCGGGAGGGGTGACGGTCAACCTGTCCGGCAGCAACTCGTTCAACAGGGGGACGCTCCTGCGAGGATGCACGTTGAATCTAAACCAGAACTATGCGCTCGGCGCCAGCGGCCTCACCACCCAGAACACAACGAACTACCTAAACAATATCAGCGGAGCAGCCGTCACTCTCGCGACCACGGCGGCGCACAGCTTCCAGGCGGACGTTACTTTCATCGGCAATAACAATCTGAATTTAGGTACCGGCAACGTCAGTCTAAGCGGAACGACCCGGACCATCACGGTCAACAACAATAAGTTCACGCTGGGCGGCGTTATTTCCAGCAGCACCACCAATCTCATCAAAGCCGGCGCCGGCACCCTTGAGTTTACCAACACCAACACCTATAGCGGTTCCACGATCATCAACGGCGGGACCCTGCTGGTCTCGGGATCTGGCACGGTCAATACCTCGGCCGCCATCCTGGTGGACGGATTGAATGCCGTGTTCAAATACACCTCCACGCGCGCCCTGACCAAAGATGTCGCCTTTGGCGCCGCGGGGGGCGGTTCTTTCATCTATGACAGCACCACCGCGTATGCCCGGGCCATGACCGTGGCCAGCGGCGGCACGCTCAGCGGCACCGGCGTGTTTACCGGCCCGGTGACCATTGCCTCCGGCGGCTTCCTTTCCCCCGGCAACAGCCCCGGCATCATTAGCACGGGCACGCTGGCGGTCAATGGCTCCCTGAAGGCGGAAGTCAACGGCACGGTTGCGGGGACGAACTATGACCAAGTCCTGGTCACGGGCTCGGTCGCCCTCAATAATGTGACGAGCAACCTGAATTTCATCCTTGGCTACGCGCCGACCGTCGGCAACAGCTACACGATCATCAACAATGACGGGGCCGCCGACGCGGTGGCGGGGACCTTTGCCACGGTCACCACCGGCACCTCGACTCGCGGCTTCCTGAGCGGCAACATGTTTGACGCCGACTACAATTCCACGACTTATCGCTTCCAGGTGGATTATGTCGGCGGCGATGGCAACGACGTGGTCGTCACCTTCGTTCCCGAGCCCGCCGCGCTGGCGTTGCTCGGTCTCGGCGGCCTGGCCCTGTTGCGCCGCCGGCGCGGGGAAGCGGTGTGACGGTGGGGCGGGAAACCGTAACCTGGGAACGCCGAGCCCCAGCTCGGCAAGTCTTCCGCACATCCGTCAGGATTTCGAGGGCTATCGAGAGCCCCCGATGGCCCCCGAGAGTCCCCGATGGCCCCCGAGAGCCCCCGATGGCCCCCGAGAGTCCCCGATGGCCCCCGACCGGCATGCGCGTCAACTTAAGGAAAAAATCGAACGTCGAACATTCAACATTGAACGTTGAACGTCGAAGGAAAACCCGGTCGGTTTGAGCTTAGATTTATCGCATGACTTCCAATTCGACGTTGGACGTTCAATGTTCGATG
>CAITSE010000241.1 GCA_903894975.1 uncultured Lentisphaerota bacterium | reverse complement strand
GGAATATTTGTTGCCCTGAACCGGAGGCGGCAAGGGGCGGGGGCATCGACCGCAATCGATTGCAATCGACCGCGTTCGACCGCAGTCGATTAAGAAGAAACTATTCCGACCCCCGCCCCCCCCACCACCTCCGTTCCAACCAGGAGAAACCCATGCCCAAGGAAGTCATGACGCGGCAGGCCGCGGACAATGTGTACCTGCACAAGGATTTCCACGGCGCCCTCAGCCGCGGAATCGACTATCTGCACCAGCAGTTCGGCGCGGAGGCCATCCGCGAGTATCTCTGGCAGTTCGCCACCGCCTATTATGCGCCGCTGAAGGAGGACCTCCGGTGCCGCGGCCTGGTCGCCATCCAGGAACATGTCGAGCGGATTTACCGCACGGAAGACGCGACCATCCACTGCACGCGCACGGCGGACGAACTGCGGGTCGAGGTGGTCGCCTGCCCCGCCGTCATGCACCTGCGGGGCCAAAACTTCCCGGTGGCGGAACTGTTTCATGAAACCACGCGGACCGTCAACGCGGCCATCTGCGACGGCACGCCGTTCGCCGCCGAACTGGTGGCCTACGAACCCGCCACCGGCCGCAACATCCAACGGTTCTACCGGAGGCCGTCATGATCTCCTGCACCGAATTCATTCCCGCCTACAGCGAACTGTTCAAGTACCTCCACGCCAAGGGCGGGGAGGCGGCGATCCACGACTTCTGGAACTACCTCTCCGACAACTTTCTCGGCAACCTGAAAAGCCTGGCCGAACAGCACGGCATCCGCGGCTGCTGGCTGTATTGGAGCCACACCCTCAACGAGGAGGCGGCGGACTTCACCATGGAGCTCGACGAGGACAAGGGCGAGTTCTCCATCATCATGCACCACTGCCCCTCCAAGGGGCGGTTGCTGGAGCTGGGGCACATCACCCCGTACCCCGACTACTGCGGGCACTGCGATGTCCTCTACCGGCGCGTGCTCGAACCGCTGGGCTTTGAATGCACCGCCGACCTGAGCCGGACCGACCGCGCGGAATGCGCCTTCTGGTTCCGGAAAAAACCAACGGGTTGAACCTGATGGATTTCGTCCCGGAGGGACCGACAGAGAATCGGCAGGGGCTTCAGCCCCTGTTTCAAAACATAAGAAAAAGGCGTGCCGTAGGTACGCCGCGAACCGCACCGCCACTCTGACCGCGAAAGCCAGGGGACGAGTTAAATTGTCGCGGCAACCATGCCTGGCCCTATTCGTCGCATACCTACGGCACGCGAAATGGGGGGGGTGACAAAACAGGGGCTGAAGCCCCTGCCTATTCCCGCCCCGTCCCGCTGGGACGGAAACCCCCAATATGGGTTATGGCTCTGTGTCTCCGTGCCTCTGTGAGAAAAAAGTGTGTAAGGTATACAGAAGGATCATCCCCATGAACGTCACCTTCCAAGTCGCGGGGCGGGAAACCGACACCCGCCAGGTTTTGGCCTGCCGGCGAATGCTGGTCGGCCCGTGGTGCAACCAGCCGGAAGAATACGAGGGCTACAACGGCTTTGTCGGCTGGCCGGGCCTGACCATTCTCAAGAGCGGCCGCTGGCTGCTGCCGTTCAGCTCGGGTTACTGGCACGCCAGTTTTCCCCTGACTCGCGACCTGCTCCAAGACCCGGAAAGCGACGCCTTTTTCCAGGACATGCGGCGCCATGGCTGCACCTTCGTCAACGCCCCCCGCGGCGGCCGCGCGCACCTGATGCACTCCGATGACCAGGGCCTGACCTGGAGCCCGCCCGCCACCCTGATCGACACAGCCTACGACGACCGGCATCCCTCGATCCTCGAACTGGACAACGGCGACTGGGTCGCCAATTTCTTCGAATATTGGATGCCGGCCCACTGCCAGGCCCGGTACATGCGTTCCCGCGACCGCGGCGCCACCTGGACGGAACCGCAGGCAACACCGGGGAACGGCGGCGGCTTTGGCGCCAATCCGATGATCCAGCTCGCCGACGGCTCGCTGGTCTGGGTGATTGAGGGCTTCTACGCTCCGCAGGCCGCCCATCCGGTCACCGGCGTCTTCCGTTCCGAAAACCGGGGCGAGACCTTTGAACTGGCATCCGTGGTCAATCCCGGCCATGTCCTCGAAGAGCCGTCGGTCGTGGAACTGGCCGACGGCCGGCTGCTGCTCATCGGCCGGCGGCAGGACGACCTCTGCTGGTCCGCCGACGGCGGCCGCACCTGGAGCGAACCGGTCTCCATCGGCGTCGAGCTGTTCGATCCGCACCTGCTGCGGCTGCCCAACGGCGTGCTGGCCTGTTTCCACGGCTCCTACACGGGCGGCGGACTCCGCGTCATGCTCAGCCCCGATGGCGGCCAGACCTGGCACGGCCCCCAAACCGGCATCGGCTACAGCGTCGATCCGCACGTCTATGGCTACTCGGCGCCGGCGGTGCTGCCGGACGGCTCGGTCTACATTGCCTATCTCCATTCGGGCGGGCATGCGCCGGCGGATGCCCGGACCGAGGCGATCTGGGGGCTCCGGATCACGGTCAATGAAGCCGCGGACGGCATCACCCTGCACCCCGCCCCCGGTTCCCCCGCCGCCCGCGGCGCCGCCGCCGGCGCCAGCCCCCTGGCCGGCCTGGAAGGGCTGGCCACCCCCGGCGGCGACCCGGCGCTGGGCGAATTGCGCCGGACG
>CAITSE010000240.1 GCA_903894975.1 uncultured Lentisphaerota bacterium | reverse complement strand
TGCCGCCGCCCCGGCGCTGCCGGTCGCCGCCGGCGCCCCGGAACCCGTGGATATGGCGCGGGGCGGCGGGCTCAGTTGGAGCGAGGAGTCCCGGGTCCGCGAAGCCGCCGCATTTCTTGTCCGCAACGGCGAGGTCGAAGAAGCCGTGGCGATGCTCAACCGATTTCCCGGCACCCGCGCCGCCGGCCGCGCCGCCGGCGCCGTGGTCTGGCAGAAGGCCGACCAGGAACTGCGCCAGCACGCTCCTGTGGAGATCGCGGCCCTCAAGGCCGCCTGGGCCGGGTTAGACGACATTCAGCGAAAAATCATCGAAAAATCCTTGCCCGGTACGACCCGGCCGGTGCTGACCGGCGGTGTGGCCGCGCTCAACCCCGCCACGGTTTCCGCCAATACCCTTCCCGAACTGGGCGCGACCTTGCCGCCGGCGCTGGCCCTGGTTCTGGGTATCCGTTTGGAAAAGCAGGCGCTGGCCGTGGGCCGGATGCCGCCAGCCGTGGTACGGTTGCTGGTGGAACCCTTGTTCCGTGACCAGCCGACGGTGCGATGCCTGTGGGAACGAATTCCGGCCGAATCCGTGGCGATGCCCTCTTACGAGACCGCCTTTGGCTTTGTCGCCGGCCAGGCCGAAGCGCAACTGGTCCGGCCCCGGGTCTGCGACCTGTTGCTGGCGGAGCGCGATATCCTGGCCCGCGCCCAGGACGAGCGTGATCGGCGCTGGCTGGAGTCGCGACTGGGCGGGGCCGCGTTCGGAATCGCCGGGTTCAAGCCCGGCAACGCGCCGGCGGCCGCCGCGGTCTGGGTGGCCACTCCTCCCGACCTGCGCCGGTTCTGGTCCTGGCAGGTGCTGGCCTGGCTGGAACGGGACGGTTTCACGCCGGGCAACGCCACGGTGCTGCTCCGCAACGACTGGCTCAAGGATGCCGGGGCGACCCGTCCGGCCGTGGCGGAGGTGTGGCCTCTGATCGCGACCCATCCGCGCTGGCGGGCGGCTTTGCGCCGCTTCGATTATGCCGAAGCCCTGCGCCTGGTGCCGCGGATTCTCGAGGATGTGCAGGCCCGCTACCTCACCGCCGAAACCCAGACCGCCGCCGCCGCTGCGTTGCAGGCGGAACGGGCTGCCTGGTTTGGCTCCGGCTTTCGCTGGGGCCGCTTGGGGCGCCGGCTTAATTTGTTCATGCTGCCAGATGCCGCCGCCGCGATGAACCCCGAATTTGCGGGAGAAACCAAAGGGGTCCGCATCGAGGATGTGGCGGAAGGCGATGTGCTCAAGGCTCTCACCTCGCTGGCCGCGGAGGAGTCGGAAACCGACCTCAAGGTCTCGCTGCAGTTGGCCGCCCGGCTTTACGCCGCCAACCGCGGCCTGCCGGTTCCGGCCGCCGCCGAGCCCAAACCCTGACGAACCGGTAATGCGATCCACGAATTACACGAATGTCACGCAGGGATGTAAAACCCACCCGTGATCTCGTGTGTTTTCGTGAAATTCGTGGATGAAAATGGGCGGACTTTCAGGCGGCGTCAGGCGTTTTCGGCCTTGAGTTCGGATTCAAGCACGTCTACGGGCAGGTCGTTGATCAGTTTGACTAGTTCGTCAAAGCGGAAATCAAAGTCGATCACGCCTTTCACCTTGCCCTTGCGGTCCCTGATTGGGTGGGCCAGGGTGAAAATGAGCTTGTCGGTGAACTTCGAGACGAACAGGTCGGAGCAGTACAGCTTCCCGGTCGCGACCACTTCCTGCAGCCATTCGCGTTCGCCGAAGTCGGCGTTGAGCAGGTTTCGGAACAGCCCCTTCTCGCCGCGTTGGGCGTGGATCTCGGAGATGCGCTCGCCCGCCGGGTCGGTCACCGTGATCAACTGGATGAACGGCTCTTCCCTGAGGATGTTTTCGAGCACGGGATCCATGCGGGCGGCGGAAAGGGACTGGATCTCCGGCAACTCCAGGTATTTTTCCGCCAGGAGCTCCGCCTTGGCGACGGCCGCGGCCTTGACCCGCTGGAAGTCCGACTCGAACATGCTCGGGACGTGGCGCTTGGCCTGGGCGACCATTTCCTCCGGCGAGATGCTCGACGTCCGCCCGTCGGCGTATTGTTCCATGACCCAGTTGTAGATGCGCCGGATGCCGGGGTGCCGTTTGCTGATCGGTTCGACCTTGGTCCCGTAAAGGGTTCGGGCGTATTCCTGCAGCCACTGCGCGATGCCGGCGACGCCGGACTTGTCGGTGATCGAAACCTTGAGCGGGCGGCGCAGGAGCTTTTCGGTGTCGAAGATGTTGTAGATTTCCGGATTCTTCAGGAGCCCGTCGGCGTGGATGCCGGCGCGGGTGGTGTTGAAGTCGCTGCCGACGAACGGGTAGTTGGAGGGGACTTCGGCCTTGATCTCCTGCTGGAAATACTCGGCGATTTCGGTGATGACCGTGGTGTCCATGCCGTCGTCCGTCCCCCGGAGCCCGATATATTCCATGACCGCGGCTTCGAGCGGCGGGTTGCCGGTGCGTTCGCCGAAGCCCAGCAGGGAGGCGTTCAGCGCCGCGCAGCCGTGGAGCCAGGCCGTTGCCGCGTTGACATGCACCTTGTGGAAGTCGTTGTGGCCGTGCCATTCCAGCCATTCTGCCGGGTAGCCGAGCTCGTTACGGAAGGCATGCACCAGCCGCGGCACACTGCGCGGCAGCACGGCCCCGGGGTAGGTGACGCCGTAACCCATGGTGTCGCAGAGCCGTACCTTTACCGGCATCCCGGACTCCCGGGCGAGCTTCAGCAACTCCTCCGCAAAGGGTAGGCAGAACCCGTAAATGTCAGCGCGGGTGACATCCTCGAAGTGGCAGCGGGGAATGATCCCCTCGGCCAGGGCGGCTTTGACAATCGCCAGGTAGTCATCCAGGATCTGCCGGCGGTTCTTTTTGAGCTTGAGGAAGATATGATAATCCGAGACGGAGGTGAGAATGCCGGTCTCCCGCAGGCCGAGCGTCTTGACCAGCTTGAAGTCTTCAGCGTTCGCCCGGATCCAGCTGGTGACCTCGGGGAACCTGCAGCACTGCGCCAGACAGCCTTCGACCGCCTCGCGGTCGCGGTTGGAATAGATGAAAAATTCACTTTGCCGAATGATTCCCTTGCGGCCGCCGAGCTTGTGCAGAAGCTTGTAGAGGTGGATGATTTGGTCCGGAGTATAGGGCGGGCGGGCCTGTTGCCCGTCGCGGAAGGTGGTGTCGGTGATCCAGATCTCCGGTGGCGGCGTGGGCGCGACCGACTGCCCGTCAAACAGAATCCGCGGCACCTCGGAGTAGGGGAACTGTTCCCGGAACAGATTCGCTTCCGTCACCTCGACGAGCGGACTCCCCAAAGCGGCCGGAAAGGGCTGGAACGGCTGTAGGGACATGGGCGGACTCCTGGGGGGCGGGGATCTTCTGAGCATAGTCTGATAAACTGAAACATAACAATTTTTTCGTTAAGCGCAACATCAATTTTACATAGTTGTGCATAAAAATGATAAATTCGTGCACGTCACTATAAAAAAATGACCGGTATCCAGTATTCAGTGCCCGCCAATCCGGCGGGATGGCCGCCGTGCCGGGGGTGCGCGTCATGTAAACGTGCGCTGCGGGAACAGGCATGCAACCGCGTTTCCTCCAGTCTCCGGCCGGGGGCCATTGGCGGCGGCGCGCCGAAGGTTTGACATTCTGTGGGCACGGGCCATGTTATCGTTTCTGTTTACGGCCGCGCGGATGGCCGGTCCGGAGGCGACCGGGCTGGAATCGCGGGCGGACCAGGCATCACCCGCGAGAGACGTAAGGATTTATCATGCCGACCACACGTTCAGCCGCCAAGCGCCTGCGGAGCAACGCCAAGCGCCATCTGCGGAACCAGATCCGCAAGTCCGTCAACCGTACGATGGAAAAGAAGTTCCTGGCCAAGGTGGTCGAGGGCGATGTTGAGGGTGCCAAAGCCGCCCTGAACGAATGCTTTTCCGTGTTGGACCGCGCCGCCAAGGGCGGAACTATCCACCGGAACAAGGCCGACCGCAAAAAGGCCCGCCTCACGGCCAAGCTCCAGGGCTTGACAGCCGCCAAGAAGGCCTGAGTCCCGCCTGTTCACCGAAAGGCGCAACCCGCACCCGCCGGTTGCGCCTTTTGCGTTTCCCGGATTCAGGAGAACTCGGCTCGCATGAATGAGTTGCGCCTCATTGACTGCCACGCGCACACTTCGGATCTCAGTTACTGCTGCGACCCGGGCATTACGCCGCAGACGTACCTTGAATTACTGGCCGACCGTCCCGACTTGGAAGCCGTGGCCATCACCAACCACGGGTTTGCCGCCTATTCCGTCAACCGCGAGGAAGCTTTTGCCGCGGCCTACATGGTCAATCCCGCCCTGTTCGATGACAAGCGGGAGTTCGGCAACGCCCGCATCGAGACGCATCTCCGGGAAATGGAACCGCTGCGCGGCCGCGGCCTGCTCACCGGCCTGGAGGTCGAAATGTTGCCGGACGGTCGCCTGACCGTGGACGACCGGTTCCGGCCGCGCCTGGATGTGCTCATCGGCAGCGTGCATTTCCTGCCCGAAGCGAGTGCTCCAGAACGGGTACTCGAAGTCTGGTGGGCCCACACTGAACGCCTGCTCGGCACCGGCATCGACATTCTCGGCCACCCGTTCCGGTGGCTGCACCGGAATGCCGGTGTGATCATCGACGATCGCATGGTGCGGCACCTGGTGGAGCTGGCGAAGAAGCACGGCGTCGCCCTGGAAATTAATTCGCACATGCTTATCCCCAGCGACCTGGAGATGGCCAAAACCTGCGCCGCCACCGGCGTCCCCCTGGCCTTCGGTTCCGATGCACACTGCCTGGAAGAGATGGGGATTCTGGACTATCACCGGCATCTGCTGACCGTTTCCGGCCTGGATCTGGCAACGCTGCCCCTGTGGAAACCCCGTCCCCGGGGCTGACGGGCCGCGGCCCCTTCCGCCAGCCTTATACAATTAAAAATCAAACAGAGATACTATTCGCGTTCATTGGCGTTCATTCGCGGTTAAAAACAAACGGTTATATAATTGTGGCGGTAAAAATAGATTCCTGCTTTTTTGAACCGCGAATGAATGCCAATGAACGCGAATTGATTTTTGAATTAAAAATACTCTTTTTTGTGTAACTTTGTGATCTTTTGTGGCCATTCCGGGCAGCGCGTTATTTGGCGGTTCCGGTTTTGGCCGCGGGCGGGGCGTTGAGACGGATCTTGCCGCCGTTGGCCAGGGGAATGGTGCCGCGGAAGAGGGATCCACTGGTGTAGAGGACTCCGTCCAGTTTGTATTCAACTTCACTGGCGCGCAGGGCGGCCAGGCCGCCCTGGATCGAGCTGAGGTTGTCCATGCTGATGGCCAGGGTCAGAACCACGGAGGAGAGCCGTTGGATGGTGCAGGGTTCGTTGGTGACGCCGAGGCCGGCGCGGACGTTGTTGAGATAGAGGGTGCAGCGGGCGCCGTCAACGGCGATCGGGTTCTGGGTCGAGTTGGTCACGCGCACGGTGATCATGCCGGTGCTTTCAAACGGGGTGATGTCGGTGAACTGGAGGCCGACGATCCGGACATCCACGTCTTTGCCGGCGCCGAACATGGCGCACCCGGACGCCGCCAGGCCGAGGGCCGCGGCGACGGCGAACGCAGAAGCGGCCGGAAGAATCCTGGCGAAAAAGCGGAACATGGGAAATCTCCTCCGCCTGATGCGGTTAAGATGAACGTAGCCGATGCCCGCCCGCTTGCAAGGGGAAGGCCGAGTTTGAACAGAAGGCCGCAAAGTTCACAATGGATGGTAGAGAATCCGTTTCCACCCCCACCTGGGAACGCCGAGCCCCAGCTCGGCGCGGCGAAGCGAACGCGAAGCCTCGTATTCTTCCCCGCCGGCTTCTTTCCAGGCGCGGCAGAATCCGGTCACCGCGGCGCCGGCTTGGTCTGTTCCGGCGGCGCCGTTGCCCCTTGTCTGGTGAGGGTCACGCAAAGGTCCGGCTGCAACTGGATTTCCTCGCGGACAAGTGTTTTGATGGGGAATTCATATTCGATTTCATTGCTGGAGGTTTTGCTGCCAGTTTTGTATCGGTGTACCACGGCGCTTCGTTCCACCACCAACACCTGATCATTTTTTAGTCTGATGGTTACGGAATAATAGGTGGCACCGTCATTCAGGCGTGCATGATCTTCAAAAACCGCCTGCTCCTGGCTGCCAACGGTGATGTCGGTCAACACCGGCCGGAAATAGGAGGATCCGGTCGTGTGCGCCAGGATAACGGGCAGACCGGGCGTGGGATCCGCCTTTGCGTCCGGAGTTGCCCAAAGAACCGCGAAGCACCCGGCCAACAGCAGGGATTTAAACATGGATGGAATACGCATGACAAATCCCTCCGTTGCCGGTACGCCGCCCGTCAGACAGAACTACTATACCCTCGCCCGCCATTCCCCTTCGTGCCCCTTGCGACCTTCTGTTCAAATCTCCGGGGGCAGGGTTTCGACATAGGCCCGGATCTCGTCGCGGACACGGCGGTAGTGGCCCAACGCCTCCGCCTCGGTCGCGGCGGTCCGGGCCAGGCGCGGCGGATCGTCAAAGCCGTGGTGAATGACCTTCGCCTTGCCGGGGAAACGCGGGCAGCTTTCCGCGGCGCGGTCGCAGACGGTGATGACATAGTCGAAGGCGATGTCCCGGAGCTCGTCCAGGTGTTTGGACCGGTGCCCGGAGATGTCCACGCCGGCTTCCGCCATGACCTTGACGGCCAGGGGGTTGAGCCCGTGTGTTTCGATGCCGGCGGAATACGCCTCCAGCACGTCGCCGCGGAGTGCCCGGGCCCAGCCTTCGGCCATCTGGCTGCGGCAGGAGTTTCCGGTGCAGAGAAAGAGAATTTTGCGTTTGGGGTTCACCATCCGAGTTTGCCTTTGCCATTGCAGGGTTGGGTGATGCCTTCGATGGCGTCAAAGGGACAGGCGGCTTTGCACTTCAAACAGCCGGAGCAGCGGTAGAAATCGACCCACGGCTTGTCCGCCGGCGTTTCACGGAAGAACGCATGATGCGTAGAACAAGCCTGTTCCGCGGGACAGGGCTGGCAGTTCCGGCAGCGTTCGGGATGAAGCAGTGCGCGTTTCATGTTCGGCCTCGTGCAAAACAGAAAAATTTGTTGAACAGAAGGTCGCGAAGTTCACGAAGTGGTTTGGCTGAAAAAACAGCGACCTTTGCGAACTTCTGTTCAAAAACGGATCGGGTGTTCCTATGGTGCCTGCACGCCCATTTCGGCGGCTTTTTTCTCGAGTTCGTCCTGCGGCCAGAAACCGGTGTGGCGGAAAACTTCTTTCCCGCTTTTGTCGAAGAAAACTTGGACGGGGATGAATTCGATGCCGTACTGCGCGGCCAGGGCCGGGTTTTCGCGGACATTGACAAAGAGCACGTTCATCTTGCCGGCGTACTTGGCCCGGAGCGTGTCCAGGATCGGCGCGAGCAGGTCGCAGGGCCGACAGCCCTTGGAGCCGAAGTCGATCAGGGACGGCATGCCGCCGACGCGGGCCTGGTCCACCGGGTTTTGGCGCATGGTTTCGGCTTGAACTTTCAACCAGTCCGCCGCCACGACGGCATGATGACTGACGCCCAGCCTCTGGATGTGTTCCTGAACCAATTTCTGACGTTTTTCGTCCAGGACATAGTCGTTAAGGGAATCTTTGATGTCCGTGAGTTTGGCGCCACCGCACATCTCTTTGTTCGCCTCATAGAATGCGGCAATCTCCGCTTCGGAAACGGCCGCGCCGGCGGTCAGTTTCTGAAGGTGTTCCGAGATCAGGAGCTTTTCGTCTTTTTGAACCGGCCCCGCCTGGGCCTGCCGCGCTTCGGCCAGCAACAGCCGGCGGGTGGCGAGCTGCTCCAGGACAAACAGCCCGTTTTCCCGGAGCGACGCCCGCATGGCTTCGGGTGCCTGATCGATCTCCGCCTGCAAATCCAGCGCCGTGATTTTAAGGTCGCCGTCGGCCTGCAGCAGGATGCCGGCGGGTAGGGCGCCGGGCGTAGCTGTGGCCAGGGCGCCGGAGGCCAGGCCGGGCCAGGTCTGTTCGATGGTGGCGGCGGCTGTCGTCACCGCGGCAAATGCGGACATCGCAGGCTTGGGAATCGCCACGATGGCGACCTCGGCCGCGCTGGCAGTTGCCAAGCCGGCGAGCAGGCTAAAGGCGGCGGAAAGGAGGATTGGATTTTGTTTCATAGGTGGTCCTTATGGCGACTGATGAAAGGAAAAATGAACGATTACGTGTTCAACTTGGCGCGGCAGGCGTCCACGGTTTTCTGGATGTCAGCTTCTTCCAGTTGGAAAGCATGGACTTTGGTGGTGCCGGTGTCGGTGACAACCTGGTGGCGGTATCCGGAGATGCCGGCGGCGTCGACCGTTTTTTTGGCGCAGGCCACGGGGCAGCCGTCGATCACCAGCAGTTTGTCCGCGCCCTTGACCGAAGCGACGATGCCGCTGATCGCGCCGCTGACGCCCGCCAGGCAGGCAAACTTTGCATCGCCGCCGGCATCCAGGCGTTTGGCCGCCTCATTGCTGATCTGGCCGACATTGGAGGCCCCGGCGCAGGCCAGGACGATCAGTTTTTCGCTTTTGCAGGAACATTGGGCCGCCATGGTTTTTTCCTCCGTGTTTGTTTTAGTTGATCGGTCCGATCCGACCGATCTGACGGATCATGCTTTCAGCAAAGCCAGAATCTGTTCCACCGAGGGCACGGTGCCGGCGGTTTTGACCACGCCGTTGACGACCAGAGCGGGAGTGAGCATGACGTCGAACGCCATGATCCGGGTGATGTCTGTCACTTTTTCGAGTTCGTAGACGATGCCGGCGGCTTTGGCGGCGGCTTCGGCGTGTTCGTAAAGCCGTTGGCATTTGGCGCAGCCGGTGCCAAGGATTTGAATTTTTGTGGCCATGGAAGGGTCTCCGGGGGGGGCGGGACAGAGTCCGCTTACTGACGTGCGCGGTTCTGACTGATGGTGCCTTCATTCTCTGCAACTGTCCCCGCGGCGTGTTCCGAACCACAGGGCGACGCGCACCAGGGCGATCATCACTGGCACTTCCACCAGCGGGCCGATGACCGCGGTGAAGGCCTCGGGCGAATGAATGCCGAACACGGCGACGGCGACGGCGATGGCCAACTCGAAGTTGTTGCTGGCGGCGGTGAACGACAGGGTTGTGGCCTGTTGATGGGTGGCGCGGGCCTTGCGGCTGAGCCAGAAACTGAGAAGGAACATGATGACGAAATAGAGCAGTAACGGCAGGGCGATGCGCAGGACATCCAGCGGAATCCGCACGATCTGTTCGCCCTTGAGGCTGAACATGACGACGATGGTGAAAAGCAGCGCCACCAAGGTGATCGGGCTGATCTTCGGCACAAAGACGCGGTGGTACCAGTCTTTGCCCTTAGCCTTGACCAGGACCAGGCGGGTTAGGGCGCCGGCCAGGAAGGGAATGCCCAGGTAGATGAAGACGCTTTGGGCGATCTGGCCGATGCTGACATGCACGGCCGTTCCCGGCAGCCCGAAGAGCGGCGGCAGCACGGTGATGAACACCCAGGCGTAGAGGCTGAAGAAGAGGACCTGGAAAATACTGTTGAAGGCGACCAGGCCGGCGCAGTATTCGGTGTCGCCCCTGGCCAGGTCGTTCCAGACGATGACCATGGCGATGCACCGCGCCAGGCCGATGAGGATCAGGCCGGTCATGTAGTGAGGCATATCCGCCAGCAGCAGCGCGGCCAGGGTGAACATGAGCACGGGTCCGATCACCCAGTTCTGCATCAGGGAGAGCCCCAGGATGCGCCAATTGCGGAAGACGTCGCCCAGCTCTTCGTATTTCACCTTGGCCAGGGGCGGATACATCATCAGGATCAGGCCAATGGCGATGGGAATGTTGGTGGTGCCGGACTGGAAGCGGTCGATGAACGCCGCCGTGCCGGGCACACCCCAGCCAAGCCCCACACCGGCGGCCATGGCCAGGAAAATCCACAAGGTCAGGTAGCGGTCGAGAAAGGACAGTTGTTTCCGGATCGGTTCCATGGCGGTCTCCGTCAGGGTGAGGGATTCACAAGAGGCAAGAATTCATTGAACAGAAGGGCGCAAAGGTCACGAAGGAGTGGTGTGAAAACTTTCGTGTTCTTCGTGGACTTCTGTTAAAAAACGGGTTTCCCATGATTTAGTTGAAAACTCCGTAAATGTGACGCAGGCAGTAGTAGATTCCGGCGAGGATGAACAGGGCGCCTGTGCTGAAACGCACGCCTTTTTCCACGCTGGCCAGGCGGTTGAACCATTTGCCGACCTGTTGCGAGGAAAATGCGATCAACAGGGCGAACCCGATGACCGGTAACGCCGTGCCCACGCCGAACAGGGTCGGCAGGGCGAGCCGCGACTGTTGCGCCGCCGCCAGGGGGAGCAGGCCGCCGAAGAACAACCCCGCCGACACCGGACAGAGGGACAGGGCAAAAAGAATGCCCAGCAAGAAGGCCCAGCCGGGTCCGCCCGCGGCGGCGCGGGCCTGCAAACCGCTGCCCGCCAGGTTGAAATTGAACCAGCCGGCGCCGATCCATTCCAGGAGAAGCAGTCCGGCCAGAATCAGCACCGGACCCAGAATCTGATTTAGATATTGTTGCAGAAAGCGCGAGATATCGCCGCCCAGGAGTAGCCCGGTCGTGACCAGGGCGCCGAGGGTGACATACGCCAAGGTGCGGCCGGCAGTGTAGAGCAACCCGGAAAACAGCACATGTCGCGGATCATGCGCCTTGCGGCCGATGAAGGAGATGGCCGCGATGTTGCTGGCCAACGGGCAGGGGCTGACTGAAGTCAAGATTCCCAGCCAAAGCGCGCTCAGCATGGCGAGAGTGAAGGTCACGGCAGCAGCTCCAGCAGGTTTTTCCGGATATATGCCCGCAGGTCCTCCGGCTTGTCCGCCAGCGTCCACACGTCATCGAGACGGCGGAAAACGGTTTCCTTGCCGTTCACGTCCCGCGCCAGGACCAGGGTGCTGGCGGCGACATCATAGCGCTTCGCCAGCGCCGGGTCCTGTTCGAAATTCACCTCGCGCCAGAGGAGGCGGCCGGCGTTCAGTTCTTGGGCAAACTCCGTGTCCAGCAGGAGCTTGGCCGTGCGCTCGATCTGGTTGCAGGTGACGCAGCGGATAGTGCCGTGCAGGTAATAGGCCCGCACGGATACGCCGGCTGCCGTTGCGGACACAGCGGTTGCCGGCGGCGGTAGGGTACGGCTGGTTCGACGGACGCTTTCCCGGCCGGCGGCATAACCGAGGCTGACCAGGACAAAGGCCAGTAGCAGCCGTGTCCCCCAGCGTTTTCCGGTTTCGCGCGTCATGAGAATCCCTTGCGGAGTTAAAATGGGTGTTTTCTGGTTCCGGTTTGGCCGGGCTAGGTTAGGATCCAGTTGAACAGCCAGCCGATCAGCAGGATGCCGGAGGCGACGATGCCGAAAAAGGTCAGCAACAGTTTCATGGACAGTACCTTGCGCAAGATGACCGCCTCGGGCAGGGACAGGCCGATGACACTCATCATGAAGGCCAGGGCCGTGCCCAGGGCCGCGCCTTTTCCGAGCAGGGCCTGCACCACCGGAATGATGCCGGCGGCGTTGGAATAGAGCGGCACGCCGATGACCACGGCCACGGGCACCGCCCACCAGGCGTCTCGGCCCATGATCGAGGCCATCATGCCCTCCGGCACATATCCGTGGATGCCGGCGCCGACGGCAATGCCCAGAACCACATACGGCCAGACCTTGCCGACGATGTCCCGCACGCTGTCGCGGCCGAGTTGGAGGCGGTCGCGCCAGGTGAAGCCCGCGTCCGTGCCAATGCCGCCCGCGCCGCCGGGGCTCCGGGCCTCGTAGACCCACGGTTCAACCCAGCTTTCCAAACGCAACCGGCCGAGGATCCAGCCTGCGGTAATGGCCAGGATCAGGCCGGTGCCGGCATAGAGCAGCGCCACTTTCCAGCCGAAAAGCCCGAAGAGCAGCACCAAGGCCACCTCGTTGATCAGCGGCGATGCGATGAGGAAGGAGAAGGTCACGCCCAGCGGCACGCCGGCGCTGACAAAGCCGATGAACAGCGGCACCGCCGAACAGGTGCAGAATGGCGTGGCCACGCCCAGTAGCGCCGCCAGGGCATTCCCCGTCAACTCTCCGCGGCCGGCCAGCAACCGCCGGGTTCGCTCCGGCGTGAAAAAGGAGCGCAGCACGCCGACGCCGAAGACGATCAGCATCAGCAGCATCAGGACTTTGGGCGTGTCGTAGAGAAAGAAGCGGACGGCCTCGCCGAGGTGCGTGCCGCGGCCGAGCCCGAATAGGCCAAACGCCAGCGCGTCCGCCAACGCCGGCAGCAGGGCGTACAGCAGCACCCAGGCCGTCAACGCAGAAACATGCAACAGTTTGGAACGTAAAGGATTCATAAACCCGTTCTTTTTCCGGCGGGGCCGCGCGCCGGAAAAAGAATGTCGTCGATGCAGGCGAAAAATCCGGTCAGGCACGGGCAGCAGAGGTGGTAGTAAACCCACTGCCCGCGTTTGTCATCGCGGACAATGCCGGCGTTTTTCAGCACGGAGAGATGCTTGGAGACGGTGGACATGTCAAGCCCGGCAAGTTCGCGAAGTTCGCAGACGCAACGCTCGCCCGCGGCGAGTTCGTCCACGAACAGCAGTCGGACCGGATGGGCCAGTGCCTTGAGCACCGCGGCGCGTCGGCGTCGGCTTTCGGGGGTGGCTGGCGCCTGGGCGACTTTGGCGTCGGTGGGATTACCGCAGCATGGCATGGAACACCTTGGGGCATGAAACTTGGGAGACTGATACTTGCATATTTGGCAATTTAGCCAAGTATTGGCATAAGGCAAACCGGGAAAAGGCTGGCCGGATTACCGCACGACGCGGCCGGAGGCGGCGCCGTGCATCAGGGTCTCGACTTCCTTGCGGCTGACGTAGTTGGTATCGCCATTGATGGAGTGGGCCAGGCAGGAGGCGGCCGCGGCGAAGGCTACGGCGCGGGGCGGGGCGGCCAGGTCCGGATCCATGAGCGCATAGATGAGGCCGGCGGCAAAGGCGTCACCGCCGCCGACGCGATCGACGATGGCCCGGATTTCATAAGGGACATAACGTTCGCCTTGGAGCGGAGCGAAGTGCGCGGCGGCGGCGGGCACGTCATAGAGCATGGCGCCCCAATTGTTGTGGGTGGCGGAAAAGCTTTCGCGCAGGGTGATGGCGATCTTGGAGACCTTGGGGAACTGGGCCGCGATTTTTGCCGCGACCTCCGGATAGCGGGAAACGTCCAGCCGGCCCGCCGTTACG
Organism: uncultured Lentisphaerota bacterium; assembly: GCA_903894975.1. Taxonomy (GTDB): domain Bacteria; phylum Verrucomicrobiota; class Lentisphaeria; order Oligosphaerales; family CAITYL01; genus CAITSE01. The sequence continues at coordinate 2,910 of CAITSE010000240.1, read as the reverse complement.
TCGGTGTCGCCGGCGTGGATATTGAGCACGTCAGCAGCATCCTCTTCATTGGCAATGACCAAGTCGGTGAAGGGCAGGATGGCGCGCATGGTCATTTCCGCCAGTTCACGCGGTTTGGCACCGGGTTCCCAGTTCCACAACTTCTTGCGGAAGTTCAGGTCGCAGGAGACGGGGATGCCGCGGGCTTGGGCGGTTTTGACGGCGGCGAGGGTGGCGTCCGCGGCGTTCCGGGAGAGGGCGGGGGTGATGCCGCTGATGTGAAACCAGGCGCCGTCCGCCAGGATGGCGTTCCAGTCGTAGGCTTCAGGCGGCGTGAGAGCGATGGCGGAGTAGTCGCGGTCGTAGATCACGTTGGACGGGCGCTGGTTGGCGCCGGTTTCGAGGAAGTACAGGCCCAGCCGGCCGGCCTTGGTTCTGAGGATCCGATCCGTGCCGACATTGAGCGAGCGCAGGAAGGCGACGCCGGCGTCCGCCAGCGGGTTGTTTCCGGGGAGGGCGGTGACGAATGCGGCCTCGCCGCCCAGCAGGGCGATGGCGCTGCAGACATTCGATTCCGCGCCGCCGAAGGTCACGTTCATCCGGCCGGGCAGCACCTGGGCAAAGCGCAGGCAGCCTTCCGGCGCAAGGCGCGCCATGATTTCACCGAAACCGATCATGCGGGTTTTCATGCTTGTTCTCCAATGGTGTCGACGGCGCGACGGGCGCGGTCGGTGATGACCTGCCAATGATGTTGGGCGATGTCGGCACGTCGGGCGATCCAGGAGCCGCCCACGGCGGCGATGGAGGGATGCCTAATGTAAGCGGCGAAGTTTTCCTGGTCCAACCCGCCGAGTGGGATGAACCGGAGATCCAGGTGTGCGTACGGCGCGGACATGCTTTCCAGGTGTTTCAGGCCGCCGCCGGTCTCGGCAGGGAAGAATTTCAGCAACCGGCAGCCGAAACCCAGCGCGGTTTCAATATCCGAGGGTGTAGCCACGCCCGGAATGAAGGGGAATCCCGCCGTGAGTGCCGCTTGCAGCACGGCTGGATTGGTTCCCGGGGCCAGGCCGAAGGAGGCGCCGGCCGTCTGGACGGCATGCACTTGTTCGTCCTCCAGAATGGTGCCGATACCGGCGCACATCTCCGGCACCTGGGTCAGGATCTTTTCGAGGGCGGCCATCGCGGCGGGGGTGCGCAAGGTCAGTTCCATGACGCGGATGCCGCCGGCAAGCAGCGCCTCCGCCAACGGCACGGCGTCGTCGGCGTTGTCAATGACGAGCACCGCGAGAATGCCGGCCTCACGGATTTTTGCAGCCAAGGGTTGGGGGAAGGAATCGGGTCGCATGGGGGTCTCTTTATTCCTTTTAATTTTTTAATAAGATCTGAGCCGGGGCGGTCATTTCTGCCGGTTTTTCTTTTCCGCCTTTTTGGCGGCCTTTTTCCCGGTCGGGGAGTTGCCGTCGGCGGCGGGGTGTTCGTCGAGGACGGCCTGCAGTGTTTTTTTCGCGGCGACGGCGACGGGCTCGGTGGTGTCCGCTGCGACGGGGAGTTCCACGAACGGGGCGTTTTTGAGGTCGAAAAGCTGACCCTGATTGGTCAGCTTGAAACGGGCGTCGCGGACGTAGGACTTGCCGTTAAGTTCGACGTAGACCCAGTCGCGCGGCGTGCCCTTTTCACCTTTGATCTGCGGGGCGAAACTATGGCCGTCGATCGTGACTCCTTCGGGAAGTTTCGCGCCGCCGAGGTCGGCGAAGGTGGCGAAGAAGTCGGTGAAGTCAACGAGATCGCGGCTGACCTTCCCGGCGGGGGTGGTGCCGGACCAGTTGACGATGAGCGGGACGCGGCTGCCGCCTTCGAGCATGGAGGCTTTGGCGCCGCTGATGGGCTTGCCGTCCACTTTCGCGGCTTCCACACCGAAACGTGCGGTGCCGTTGTCGCCGGTGAAAATGATGACGGTGTTTTCGCGGAGCTTGAGCCGGTCGAGTTCATCTACCAATTTGCCGACGAGCTTGTCCATGTACTCGACGTTGTCGCGGTAGAGCAGATCTTTATCCGCGCCGGGCTTGCTGTCAGGTGTGCGCAGGATCTGGCCGTGGATGTGGGACATCGGGTAGTAGAGGAAGAATGGCTGGTCTTGGTGCTTCGTGATGAAGTCCACGGCAAACTGGTGCATGGTGTCGGGGAGATATTCGTCCGGACCGAGTTTTTTAGCCTGGCCGTTGACCGTGTAGTCGGGGCTCTGGCTGGCCCAGTAATGGCCGCTGCCCTTGAAGGTGAGGTATTCGTCAAAGCCCCATTCGCCGGGGCCGAGGCATATCTGCCCCCACTTGCCGCAACTGCCGGTGATGTAACCGGCCTTTTTCATGACGGTCGGAATCATGACTTCGCGTTTGGGATCGACGGCTTCGTGGCTCTGGTTGTTGATGAGACCGGTGCGGAAAGGGTAGCGCCCCGTGAGGGTGACGCACCGAGTCGGCCCGCAGAGCGGCATGGCGTAGGCGTACTCGAAGCGCATGCCGTCTTTGGCCAGGGCGTCGATTCGCGGCGTCTTGAACGGGCCGCCGCAGCAGCTGATGTCGCCGAGGCCGACGTCGTCGGAGAGAATGAGGATGAGGTTGGGCTTCCTGGCGGTCGTCGACGGGGCGCCCGCCGCGCTCACAGAAAGGGCGCCGCAGGCCAGTACGGCCAGGGTTGCCGCCGCGTTTTTACAGATCCGCTTCCGGTTCATGGTGATTCTCTCTCGCGATGAAGACCATTCCGCTTTTGCCGCAAAAGAACGCAAAGATCACAAAGAAAAATTGTGGGCGTACCGTTTTCAGCCCCAAGGGGGCGTACCATTAGGAATACAACAAATTATGAAAAAGTCCGGGTGGCCGGACTTTTTCATACCGGTTCGACGATGACGGCGGTGCCATAGCAGAGGACTTCGGT
>CAITSE010000239.1 GCA_903894975.1 uncultured Lentisphaerota bacterium | reverse complement strand
CGGCGGCGGCAGGCGCGGCAGGCGCGGTGGTAGCGGTGGCCGTGACGGGTACTGCGGACTCCGCAACGACCGGTTCAGCGGACGCGGTTTCCCGCAGGGTCGTGTAAGCCGTCTTCATGGCCGCGAGGGTGGCCAACTGCTGCGGGTCACAGGTGCGTTGGCGGGTTTCTTCGACCATGGTCAGCGCGTCCGCCAACCGGCCGGCGCGGGCCACTTCCCAGGCGCGGTCGGCCAGGCGGTTGAAGTCCGCCGGGGCGAGAGGTGCGGCGGGCGCCGCCGCGGAAGTTGCGGCCGCGGTCGGGGCGGCGTTCGCCTCCCGCATTTTCGCGAAGGTTTGCCGCACGCTGTCCAGCTTGGCGGCTTCCGCCGGGTCGGTCGTCTGTTCCCAGGCGGCTTCGACCATGACATAGGCATCTTGCGGCAGGCCCGCCTGCGCCAGTTTCCAGGCGCGGTCGATGGTGGTTTGGACATCTTTCCGGCGGGATTGCTCCGCGGGTTGTCCGGGGGGCGGGGTGACGACGGGTGGCAGCGCGCTTGCGACCGCGGCGGTCTTGGGCACAGCCGGGACGACCGGTTTTTCCGCGACAACCGTCTTACTGACAACGGGTTCGATCGGCGCAGGCGCCACCGGCGTTACGGGCGTCATGTCAAGGCGCAGGATCGAAGGCGCGGGGGACTTGGAGGTCACCGGCACAGCACTGGAGGCGACGGGACTCGCGGCGGGAACACCAGGCTTAACCGCAACTTGGTCAACCGTTGCCACCACCGCCGCGGTGACGGTCGTCGGGGCGACGTGCAGCTCCTTCATTTTGGCGAAGATCAGCCGCATGCCCTCCAGTTTGGCGGCCTCTTCCGGATCGGTGGCCTGCTCCCAGGCGGCTTCGACCATGACAAAGGCGTCTTGCGGCTGTCCCGCCTGCGCCAGTTTCCAGGCACGATCAAGCAAAGGCTGAAGGTCCTTGGGGCGGCTCCGGCCCGCGGGCTGACCGGCGACCGGTGCAACCACGGTCTTTTCCGTGACCTCGGTTTTGCCGGCAACGGTGGCAAGGGGTGCCGACGTGACCTGCGGTACGGGCGCCGGGAGTGTCTCTCGTGGCGCCGGCGCCGGCAACGCGGACTTGACTTTGGCGCACGCTTTCCGCACGGCTTCAAGCTGCATCATTTGTGCGGCATCGGCCGTCTGCTTCCGGGCGGTTTCGCCCACGGTCAACGCTTCGTCCAACCGGCCCGCACCCACCAACTCCCAGGCCTGGTCCATGGTGCGGGTGAACTCCGCCGGCGCGAGACGCAGGAGGGGCGCCGCCGGCGCAGCAACGGGGACGACTTGAGCCGCGACCGGGACGACCGGGGCGCTGACGGGAGCGGTTACAGTGGCCGTTTTTTCCGCTGCAATCACCTGGTTGACAATGGGTTCAGCCGGCATCTGTGGCATGGACGTTTGCGGCGCGGCTTTGATGGACGACGCGGCCCCCGCCTCCTTCAAGGTCACGCACACGGTTTTCATGGCGGCGATTTTCGCCAGCAATTCCGGATCGGCGGTAAGTTTGTGCACCGCCTCGATCACGGCGAGGGCTTCGTCCAAGCGTCCCGCGTCAGCCAGGCTCCAGACGCGCTCCGCGGCCTGGGCCAAGGTTGGAGCGGGGGCGGTTTCCCGCAGCGTCGTGATGACCGTGGTCATCGCCTCCAGGCTCGCGGCCTGCTCCGGATCCGTGGCAAGGCGGCGGGCGGCGCCGATGACAGCCAGGGCTTCGTCGATCCTGCCGCCATTGGCCAATTGCCAGGCGCGTTCCACGGTACGGTTCAGGACCGCTTGTTCCCGGCGCCCGGCCAGGCCCACGCTGACGTCGGCAACCTGGGCGGAATGCGGAACACAGAGGCAAAGAGCCAGACCAAGCAGGCTCAACTTACGGTACGGAGACATCATCGCTTTCTCCTAAACAATCTTGCGGACGGCAGCAACCGGGTGCTCAGCCCTGTCCTTGAAACGTAATCGGGACCGCCATGCGGAACTCGACGGCCTGGCCGGCCCGGCGTCCGGGTTCGAAGCGCCAGCGTTTGACGGCTGCCAGGGCCGCTGACTCGAAGACCGGGTCCGTGGTCTTCTGGATCTTGGCGTGGCTGACGCGTCCGTCCGTGCCCACCAGAAAGAGGACGAACACGGTCCCATTCAATAATTGCCGGCGGAGTTCCACCGGATATTCCGGCGGCGGTTGGAAGACAGGCCGCGGCGCCTGATCGAGTTCGGCGATGGAAAAGATGGAATCCATGCCGGCGCCCATTTTGTCCGTGCCGGCCGCCGCGCCACCGAGATTGCGTACACGGGAACCGAAATCGCCGCCCACGTCGCCCGCTCCGGCATTGAGCGCCGTCTCCAGTTGCGCCAGGTCCATGGGCGGCGCATCGTCCTTCAATTCTGGTGCGGCTTCCGGCAAGGCCTCTTTTTCTTCGGCCACTTCTTTCGGCTTCTCTTCTTCCTTGGCCTTATCCTTCTGTTCCTCGACGGTCACTTCGTACTCGTCAGTCGTGTTCTGACGGTGCTTCGGCGAATGGAACAGCAGCAAACCGCCGAAGAACAGGATGGCGGCATGCCCCAGAACGGCCAGAACAAACGTGAGTAATCGGGCGCGTTTCATTTTTTCTCCGTCGATATGGCGACTTTGGTGATGCCGGCGCGGCGCACTTCATCCAGCGCGCCCACCACGTTCTTGAAATCCACTCCCGATTCGGCGCTGACGACGACCTTGGGATCTTTGGCCGCGGCCTTGTAGGTCTGCAGTTTGAGCGGCAACTGGGCCAGGGCGACTTTGTCCTTATTGAAGAACAATTCGCCGGTCTGGCGCACGGTCAGGGTGGCGGCCTTGTCGCGGTCGTCGATCTTCTCGGCCGTGCCGGCGCTGGGGAGCTGGATTTGCAGCCCCTGGTTCTTGGTCATGGAGAGGGAGACCATGACGAAGGTCGCGAGCAGGAAGAAGATGACGTCGATCAGCGGGACAATCTCGATACGGGCTTTCTTGTGGGGATGAACGGTGATTCTCATGAATCGATCTCCTTGGTCCCCGGGTAGCCGGCCGGTGCCGCCGGGTGGTCCGCGCGGCTGGTGAGCAAGCGGGCGACTTCCGCTTGCGACTTCAACAGCAGTTCGAGGTGCGTGCTGGCGTCTTCCAACTGATGGCGGACGTCCTCGCAGCACGAGTGCAGATAGTTGAGCGGAATCAGGGTGACGATGGCAATGCCCAGACCGAAAGTGGTGGCGATCAGGGCTTCGGCAATGCCGCCGGTGATGGCGGCGGGGGCGCTGAGCTCGGCGCCGCCCAACATGCCGAAGGCGCCGATCATGCCGGTGACGGTGCCCAGCAGCCCCAGCAACGGCGCCATGGTCACCACGGTGTCGAGAAAGGAAATGCCGCGGTTGTAGCGCTGCACTTCCTGTGCCGCGGCGCGCATGAGGGCATTGGGCAGGGATTCCCGGCCCTGCTGCAGCGCATAAGTGAGACAACGCGCCACGCAGTCCTGACTGCCGGCGCCCGCCGCTGCCGCACCGGCGATGTCGCCGGCGGCGGCGGCGGTCATCATGGCCGCCACCGTCGCGGGTTTGCGACGCCGGCTTTCAAGAGTGAGGAAGGCAATGCGTTCGAGAATGACGCTGAACGCCAGGAGCGACAGGACGAGGAGCGGCCACATGATGGGGCCGCCCTTCTTGAAATAACCCCAAAGACTGCCTTTGGCGATCAGCGCTTTCAGGGCATCGCCGCGGGTCGGGTCCAGGGGCAGGATGCCGCTGCCGGCGGTGACGATTGTCGCCAGCCCGGGCATGAGGCTCGCTTCCAGGGGCCGCACCACCGGATTGTTGGAGCCCGGCTGCGCCAGCGCGAGACCGGCCACCTTGCCGTTGTCGGCGGCGAACAAAGCCACCGGTCCGATCAAGGCGAACTTGCCCTTGTCGACCATGCCCTGGGGATCCACGGCGGTGCCGTCGAAGCGCGCGCCGCCGACGAGTCCCCGCAGACGCCCCATGGAGGCCTTGACTAATTGCATCTGGTGTTCCAGTTTCTGCGTGGGGCTCAGGTCTTTGTTCTGCGGCGCCAGCAGGGCCGTCTCCATCGTCGCGGAATAGCGTTGCACCTCGCTCGGATGAATCCGGCCTTCGAAGCCGCGGGCATATTCGTCGAGGAGGTTGCCGAGATAGGCAATCTCGTCCTGGTGGGCCTTGGTGTCGTTGCGCAGGTTGTTGAGTTCCAGGGTGCGCATGTCCACCGCCCGGCGTTGTTTGTCGTAGTCGCGCCGGCGGGCGGCCAGTTGCTCCTGCAGGGTGTTCAACTCCTGTGCCATGGGCACTTTTTCACTGCCGATTTTCTCCCGCTGCGCGGTCAGTTCCCGCACGGTGGCGTCCAGTTTCTCGCGGGCAGCGGCCACCGCCTGTTCCGGCGTGGCGGCCGCGGCGGCGACCGGGGCCGCGGCGGACGGCGGCGCCGGCTCCTGGGCTTCAGGTGCGGCGGTGGCCGTCGCGGCCAACCCCGCGGCGAGGCTCCAGCTTGCGATCAGGCGACGGAAGGGAAGCGATGGGTTCTTGCGTGTGGTTGTGTTCATCATTGGATCCTCACCGGCACCGCGACGAAACGCGGTTTGGCCTTGTTCTGCATGATCTGGATAATGTCGGTAATGGTCGGAGCCAGTTCATTGGCCGGCTCCCATTGCCAACCCTTTTCGGTGGGACGGCCGATGCCCGCCTCGCCGCCGGCACTGACGTAATAGGCCTGCGCCAGACCGACGTAGACCGTCCTGACCTCCGCCGGCCGGCCGCCCTGCAAGGTGCGGATCTCCGTGGCCAGGGTGATTTCGCCATTGGCTTTGGTCAGCTCATTCAGCACGCCGATGGCGTTCTGGAAACGCTCCGGCAGGCTCATCTTGGTGTCGGCCGAGTCCTGCGGCAGGCGGGTGGTCAGCGGCTTGACTTTTTCCCGCAGCGGTTCGGGCGCCATGACCAGGAGCGCGCGGAGGGCGCCTTCGAGTTCCGCCACGGCAACCTGCATCGCGGCGCCGGCGGCCTTGAAGGTCTCGTTTTCAGTTTTCAACTCCGCAAGTTTACGGTCGACGTCGGTCGTTTCCGTTCCCGCCTGCGCGATCTTCTCGCCCAAGGCTTCGACCTCGCGGCGCACGACCCCGATCCGGTCTTCGAGCAGCTCGCGGCCGAGGCGCCAGTCCTCGCGTTCCTGCGAGATCAGACGCTGCGACTCGACCCACTTTTCGAGGACGGCACGGAAATCCTCATCCGGGCGCGTCATCTCGGCCGCCCAACCGATGCCGCCGGGCGCGAGGGCCGCCACGACAACCCAGGCCGCCGCCAGACGCCGCACGCCCGTCGCCTTGTGTATGCTGATTCTCATAAGCGTCTTCACTTTCTCCTATTGGATCAAACCCTTGCCGGATCACCATTTGAGGCTGTAACTGAGGGAAAAGGTTCTCCCTTTCTTATAGGAATTGGCGACAGCTTCGCCTTGCGTGACGTACTCCGATTGCCAAACCTCCTCGATGAGTGGATCGAGCAGATTGGCGATCGACAGTGCGAGTTTGCCGTTCTTGCCGACTTTCTGACTAATGGTAAGATCCAGCGTCAGGTACGGTTTTTTGACGAGATTCGGGGTGTAACTGTCACCCGAGTAACTCTCGCCGGCGACGAGGGTTTCCCCGACCTGGTTGAGAAAGACGGCGAATGAGGTGCCGGTCTGCTGCACATCATAGAGCGCATAGATACTGGCCAGGTACGCCGGTTGGTCTTTCATCCGCCGTTCGCCGACATCCGACAAAAGAGCGGAATTATTGGTGATGTTGAGAAGATTGGTTCGCAACTGCTCGGTTTCGTCTGCCGGCCGCGTCACCGTGGCTTCGAGCAAGGTGAAACTGCCCCCGAGCGAAAGGTGGCGCAGCGACTCCGCCAGCCATCCCAAGTCATGGCGCGCCTCGAATTCGGTTCCGGTGATCTTACCTTCCGGGTAGTTGAACGGGAGGGTCACATAACTTGCGCCACCGGGCATTTCCCGCAAGGCGTAATCAATGGGATTCTGAATTATCTTTTCGAAGGCGCTGAGCGACAGAAGACGGCCGTCGCCGGGGTTCCACTCAAGACGCAAATCATGGTTCTCCACCTGACTCGTGGTGAGAGTGGGGTTGCCGGCGAACGTCGGTCCCCCGAGGTAATCTTGCTGGACTATGGGGGTGAGTTCCTTGAAAGTCGGGCGTGCGACGGTCTGACTCCAGGTGCCGCGCAGCTTCAGGTTGTCCACCAGATCGAGCACGACACCGAGCGAGGGCAGGACATCGGTCTGTTCGATGGAGGCATTGGCGATCTCCGCGAGCGTCTGGTGAGGGTGAGTATCAACCGGTCGTGTCGTAGTAACCCCCCCCTTGTAGTTGGGGTCCTTCACATCCTGAAGGTATTTGCGCACATCCAAGATATAGACCTCATCGTCGTTGCCGCGGGAAGCATGCACTTCAGTGGTGATGACGGTTTGTTCGAGCCGGGCGCCGCCGATGAATTTCAGCCAGGGAAAGACCGGCGCTTCGGCCATGCCGTAGTAGGCGGGAATCTGCTGGATCCCGGTATAGTCGTTGTCACGCGGGAAGCCCTTGATGAGCCAGTTGGCTTCCCATTGGGAATTGGGATCGAAATCAAGGCCGGTGCCAAGGAAGGGATACCCGAGCCGCTGCGGTTCGAGGAAGAACTGACTCCAGGGGACGTCAAAGGAACCGGGACTATTAAGATAGGGCGTCTGCAAGGAGCCATAGTTTGCAGGTGTGTAGACCAGCGTATCCTGGGTGTAGGTCCGCCGGGTATCCTCCAAGGACCAGCCGGTTTTAAACTGCCCGTTGCGTTCCTCGCCGATGGCGTACGGCAAAATCAGATCGGCCCGGTAGAACATGCTCTGCTCGTCGATCGTGCGCCAGGAGCGCACAAACGGCGGGTTCTCTTGGCTGGTGCCCTGCGGCTGGCCCCACTGGTGCAGCACCGGATTGTATTGGGCGTTGAAGAAACGCCGGTCCGGCTGGTCCTGGCCGGACCGGCTGCTGGCGATCGCCCACTCGAACCGCGGGGTACCGGGATCGAACCCCAGCCCCAGAGGCGGGAAGTCCAGAATCTCCAGGGGATTGGTGCCCAACAGTTGCAGGGACTCCATGGAGCGCGCGGTGTAGGTCAGAGACTCGTTGCGCGCGAATAACAGCGGGTTGGTCTGGTTATCGATGAAACTCAAGGCTCTCTCTTCGGTCTGCTG
>CAITSE010000238.1 GCA_903894975.1 uncultured Lentisphaerota bacterium | reverse complement strand
TCGACTCTGTCAAGCCCGATGCCGTTTCTAAGATGATAGACGCCAACGGAGAACCTCTCCCATCCACCTTCCCCACATTCTCCTCCGAAAATCCCGACATCCGATTCCGCGAACAAGAACCATCCCAGAAAAAACCATCCCTTGACCCTCTGGGATTTTACTCCCAAACCGAACAGACCGCCGCCCGCGCTCCGCAGGAAAAAATGCTGGGCGAACAATGGAACGGATGGCTGGCCCGCCAGCCCGGAGTGAAAAAAGAGGAACTGGATTGGCTTGGCCTGCCGCAATGGCTTTCCGAACAGAAGGGAGCGGTCACCAAGGCCGCGGTCCTGGACTTCATCCGCGCCAATAACGTTCAAGTGCGAGAAGTGGTGAAGGGGAACATGGAAGCCGTCGCTCTTTATCGCTTCGGAAAATCATACGCCGATCTTTCCCCATCTGATAGGGATGTGATTGATGGCGCAAGTTCTGATGCAAAGTTCCGAGGATACCAGCTCCCCGGAGGCGATAACTACCGCGAGTTGCTGCTGACAATGCCACAAGAAAAGTCGCCGTTTGTTGGCTCTGAGCCGATCACCAAGCTTCCCCATGGATACGATCTGATCCAAGATGAATCAAAGCCAAAGATCTTACAATGGGCGGTGACTCCTCCGGGACAGACACACGCCCGTCCGTGGGCGGGAAGTCATGCAACACGAGAGGAGGCGATTGACGCCGCTCTTTTGCGCTTGAATATGGAGAGAATGGAGAAAGACAAAGAGGCGTGGAATAGAAAAAACGAAGGTTCCGCCTTCCGATCCTCCCACTTCGACGAACCCAACATCATCGCACACGTCCGCTTCAACGAACGCACGGACGCCGACGGAAAGCGGGTGCTGTTCATTGAGGAAGTGCAGTCGGATTGGCACCAGAAAGGAAGAGAGAGGGGCTATCAAAATCCCAAACGTCTTGAAGAAATTAAGACGCGCCTTCGCGAGATCGAAAAATCGGCCGGCATTCGCTCTGACGACATTGACGGACTGGTTAATCTTGAAGAAACGAATTCCGAATATGCCATGCTCGCGAAAGAAGGCCGCGGTATCCCGCAGGGAAACGCCGTACCCAACGCCCCATTCAAAACCTCCTGGCCCATGCTGGCCATGAAGCGCATGATCCGCTACGCCGCGGAAAACGGATTCGACAAACTGGCCTGGACCACTGGCGAGCAGCAGGCGGAACGATATGACTTGAGAAAAAAAGTTGATTACATCAACTACAAACCCAACGCCGACGGAACCTATAACATCAAGGCCGGAAAATCTGACTCACAAGGGAATCCACTTGGGGGAAGTCAGACCATCCAGCAGGACAATGTTTCAGCCAATAAACTTCCCGAAGTCGTGGGGAAAACGCTTGCTGAAAAAATCATCAAAGGAGATGGAGACCTTTGGGCAGGTCCATCCTCTAAGGTTCGTGTTTTCAAGGGACTCGATCTGAACGTCGGTGGCGAAGGTATGAAGGGATTCTACAACGCCATCCTTCCGTCCGAGGTCAATAAGTACGTCAAACGGTGGAACGGAAGGGTCGGACAAGAAAAAATCAGCGTCTTAGGAAACAGAGGCCTTAACCGCGTAGACCATGGCCCGGGACTTTATGAAGACGGAATCGCTACCGTCCACTCCCTGACCATCACTCCCTCCATGCGCGAATCCGTAATGGAAGGACAACCGCGTTTCCGCGAAACCCCGCCACCCGCCACCCCCGCCGCCACCCCCGCCGCCGCCCGCGCCATCGCCCACGCCGAGGCCGAGAAGTCCGTCCTGGGCAAGCTCCGTGACTCCCTGGGCGATCTCTTCGCCTGGGGCGACCACGTCGGCGGCCGCCCGATCCAGCTCAACCGCATCAACCGCGAACGCGAAGGCGCGCTCATCGAGCTGGGCCATTCCCTCTCCCGCGACCTGCGCCAGTTCAATATCGCCATGAAGCATGTACCCGCCACCACCCGCGAAGTGGTCGACTCCCTGGTCCGCGGCGAACTCACCCCGGAGACGGCCGCCGCCGATCTCACCGCCCAGGGCCTGCTCAACCCCGGCGGCCAACGCGCCCTGAACCTGGCCGTCGCCATGCGCCGGGACATCGACGAACTCTCCCGCGAGATCATGGCCTCCGGCCTCGCCCAGGGCATGCTCGCCGAAGTCATCACCAACAACCTCGGAAAATACGTCGTCCGCGCCTACCGCAAATACACCGACCCCAACTACATCCCCACCGCGGCAGACGCCAACGTCGCGGAAACGTTCCTGAACGACCGCATCGGCGACCACGTCCGCCGCACCGAGGATCTCCTGGCCCGCATGGCCGGCCGCTACGTCCGCGAGAGCAACCGCCTGGCCCTGCTCAACTACGCCCTGACCGGGAACATGGACTTCCTCAAGGGCCAGTCCAAACAATTCACCATCCGCGCCCAGTTCGCGCGCCGCCTGGTCCTGGCCCTGCACGATTCCTATGGCGACCTGGTCCGCGCCGAGATCGACGCCGACGCCAAGCGCGCCACCCTGACCCTCGACCCGGCCGCCATTGAAGACACCGTCGCCGCCACCCTCGACATCATCCGCACCAAGAACACCAAGGAAGATCCGGAGGCCGGCGGCGGCGCCGGCGGCACCAGCCGCGGCTTCCGCGTCTATGACCAGATCTTCAAGCGCCGCCAGGACATCCCCGAGGAAATCCGCAAGTACATGGGCGAGATCGAAGACACCACCGAGATTCTCCAGCTCACCCTCTCGCGCATGGAACAGTCCCTCATCAACCACCGCGCCCTGACCCGGCTCTTGGCCGAACAGCCCGCCGCCGAGGACGATCCCGGACACCTCTTCATCACCGGCGACAAACCCCGCGCCATCACCGGCACCGACGGCAAGGACCGCTTCTTCAATGCCCAGATCCCGGACACCCGCGCCTGGGGCCCGCTCCGCGGCATGTGGACCACCAAGAAAAATTTGGAATACCTCCGCGCCGGCATCGAAGGCGGCAGCCCCCAGATGAACCCCGCGTTCCGCGCCTGGATCAAGCTCAACGCCGTCATGCGCTGGACCAAAACCCTGCCCAACCCCGGCTACCACATCCGCAACATGCTCGGAAACTTCAAGTTCGCCCTGGCCGAGGGCGAGATGCTGCACGCCCCCAGCTACGCCATCGGCTGGAAGCGCGCCGTCGGCCTCTTCGCCCGCATCGCCAGCCGCGACCACGCCATCGCCGACGCCGCCTGGCAGGAATACCTCGGCCACCTCCACAGCGGCCTCCTTTCCTCACCCACCCGCGAAGGCGAACTCCGCGCCGCCCTCCGCTCCGGCTGGGGCGAGATCGACGACATCGCCACCCTCGACACCGCCGGCCTCTACAACCGCATCTCCATCCTCATCGCCCGCGGTAACAACCGCCTCATGGAACTCGCCCAACTCACCGACGGCATCCACAAGCTCGCCTCCTACCACGCCAAGCTCGCCCGCGGCATCACCGCCGAACAGGCACTGGAAGACGTACGCCAGGCCTACCCCTACTATGACATGGCCCCCGAGGCCGCCACGCGCCTGGCCAAGTACATGCCCTTCTTCGAAGACTTCCTAACCTTCAAGGCCGAAGTCCTCCGCACCACCGTCAACAACTACGCCCGCGCCTACGCCGATCTGCGCGACGGCAAGGTCGCGGACGGCCTCGCCCGCCTCTCCGGCAGCCTGGCGTCCACCACCCTCGGCGCCGGCATCACCGGCATCAATGTCGGCGCGCTCTCCATGCTCGCCGTCTACACCCTCAACCTCATGCGCGGCGACGGCGGAGACGACAAGGACAAAGACCAGCGCTACGAAACCCTCACCCGCGAAGAAGAAGACGCCGCCCGCGCACTCCTGCCCGAAAACGTCCGCTATAACGAAATGGCCTTCTGGAAAGCGCCCGACGGCACCATCCACAACCTCGACCTTACCTATGTCGATTCCCACTCCATCTTTGCCAAAGCCGCCAACGCCGCCACTCTGAACCCGTCCAACGCCACCATCGGCGGCCGCATCACCGCCGTCACCGGCGAAGTTCTCGGCGCCCCCATGGCCATGCAGACCGCCGCCGAACTCACCCTCAACAAGAACGCCCGCACCGGCGACACCGTCATCGACGATCCCCGCTGGTGGCTCCAGCGCCTCGGCCCCACCTGGGCCACCCGCGCCGCCCGCGCCGTCACCATCCACAACGCCGGCCAGCCCCTGGTCGACAACGACGGCTTGGTCGACACCGTCGGCGGCCAGCTCGCCCGCGTCTTCTACCCCGCCGCCCAGCGCCAGATGGACCCCGCCCAGCTCTTCACCGCCCGGGCCCGCGAACTCGCCCGCGCCGCCGACGCCGAGAAGCTCCCCCTCAGCCGACTCCGCCGCAGCGCCGTCGAAGACTCCAAAGAACCCATCGCCGCCTACGATGCCAAGCTCGCCCACGTCGAGACCTGGTACGAGACCGTCCTGCAGCAGCGCCTGGACCAGATCCTCCGCGCCTCCGACCACTGGCTCACCCCCGCCGACCAGATCCAGGGCCTCCGCACCGCCGGCTTCTCCAAAGCCGACGCCGAAGCCGCCGTCACCGGCGCCGGCATCCAATACCGCGAGCCCAAAGACTGACCCGCCCCTCTCCGCAAAATGGGCAATCCTCTCCCTTGAATTCGTAGAGCGGATGAAATATCTTGTGTGTGGAACGCCACCAGGCGTTAAGGAGACCGACGATGAAAAGGGATGTGATAGAATTGGTGGAGTGCAAGCGGGAGGTGATGTCGCCTTCCCGTTTTCTCCGGATGACGGATGAGGAACGGCAGAATGTTGAACGCACGCGCATCCATCCGCCCCGCTTGGGCCGCCGGAATTTCGGATTTCTCGAAGTGATCTACCGCAATGGCACTTGGAGGCCGGGACGAGGGCAGGCGTGCCATGCAAAACCCTAATCGCGCTCCAGTTCCAGTTGCTCCCAAGGAAGATTTGATCGCAAAATTCCTGGAACTGCAACAACAGGAACTGCTTCACCGTGGCAAGGAACTGGAACTGCGCAAACAGTCCCAGGAATACGATTTCAACTTTGCCAAGGCCTCTTTGGAAGCGCAAAGCACGGACCTCAAAGATGTCCGCAAACATCAGCGCGGACAACGCCTTACCGTACTCATATTTTCTGGGGTGATCGTGCTCTTTGTCGGAGGATTCATGTCTTATTGCCTCACCATTGGCAAAGACCAGATCGCTATGGAGATCATTAAGGGCGCGATCTTCCTCCTGTCTGGCGGCGCTGGCGGCTATGCCCTGGCCACCAAACAGAGCCAAAAGAATAAATCAGAAGCTCCAGACGAAGACGAATAGGACCCATCAAACCTATCGTCAGTCATTCAACCCCGGCCCACGCCGGGGTTTTTCTTTTCCCCCACCCCGAAGCGCCAGCGCAGGAAGCTCCACACCCCCACCGTTTAGCCAACAATTCCCGCAACGCCACCCAACACCCAAGCACAAAATCCCCCCATTATAGCAAACGCGCCTTGACGCAACGCGGCCCCCGCACTACATTCCCCGCCATTGGGCCTAAGAACCCATGATGATACAGGCGGGCGCCGCCCCGTCAGCGCGGGTATAGTAGCCAAGCGAGACGGGCGGCCCCGTACCACGGCCAGACTTCCAATGGCCGGGAGTATCCAGGCCATACAACACCCCGCAAGGGGAAAAGCCTGGATGCCTGACCTGTATCAGGTTTCTTAGCTCCCGGCCGCCACCTCCGGACCAGGTGGCAACGGCCCCTAAGAAGGCCACCAGCATACAGGAACCCCGCCATGGCCCCCACCGTCTCCCTGTCTACCCAGACCGTCGCCTTCCACGGCGACCAGATCGCCACCGTCAAGGTGAATGACGACGTCTATGTCGCGTTGGCCCCCATCATCGAAGTGCTTGGATTGGCCAGGCAAAGTCAGCAAAGGAAGGTAATGGGAGATGAAAGGATGCATCATATGATGCTCCCCTTACAGACCGCCGGCGGCTTTCAGGAGATGCTTTGCCTGCCGCTGACCAAGCTGAACGGCTGGTTGTTCTCGATCAACCCCGCCAAGGTCAAGCCCGAGATCCACGCCAAGCTCGTCGCCTACCAGGAGGAATGCTTCGCCGCGCTGTTCCAGTACTGGCACACCGGCACCGCCCAGCGCCCCGGAGCGCCAGCGCCGGCAGCGGAAGCTCCCCCGCACCAGATCACCGCCGAAAGCGAAGTCCTCATCAACCGCAACCAGCTTCGCAGCATGGCCCATGAAGTTCATTACCAGATCGAACGCCTCTGCAAGTACCATCACCAAGACTTCGTGGACGCCGCCTTCGAACTCGCCAAAGAACACTTCGGCATCCTCCAAATCTACTTTCTCCGCAGCGACGACCGCGCCAACTTCTCCAAGTTCCTCCGCACCATTCACCTCTCCGACATCCTCACCCACGCCCAGCTCTCCACTCCCGCCAGAAAGGCGGTGTGACCATGGCTTCATCCCCCGCCCGTCTCGCCGCCGTCCGGCCGCCGGCGCCGGCGGCCGCCACCCCGGAGGACCGGCTCCTGGCCCTCTTCGAGAGCGAGACCGCCAGCGACATCCGCCACATCTGTGACCTCTGCTCCCGCCCCCAGATCCAGAAAACCGCCGCCGACCTCGCCCGGCGCCTCCACATCTCCCGCGGCAACGCCCTCAACGCCATCATCCTCGGCCTCCTCACCGCCCTCCCCAACGGCGAGTTCTGGCACAACTGACCCCCGCCCATCCCCTCAGCCCCGGCCCCCGCCGGGGTTTTTCAGTTCTGATCTGGAGAGTCAGAATTGTTTTGCATTCCCCGCCGCGACCTGACCTTTGTTCCATAGACAAACACGCCAGCCAGGGAAACAATGTCCGCTCCGGCAATGAAACACGCAGCCACTTGAAGCCCGCGATACGAACAATATCCGGCTAGGGCAAGAGCAACAAGGGAAATCAAGAATCCCAGCCACAGTCCGGTTGAAGCCCTCCGGATATCACTGTTCACCACTGCCTTTTCAAGGGACATGCGGTGGTTGGTCTGCAATTCGATCAACTGGATCAATCGTTCCGCGGACCCTGGCATGACCTCATTATACTGAGACAGCGCTTCGGGCGGCGGATACGGTGAATAAAATACCGAAGTTTCCGTATGAGACGTGGCGGCAACGATTGCCCCCTTCCCAACAGAACCTCCTGAGGATGCCGGAAGATTAGCGTTTTTCCGCTGGATTCCGCTCTGAAAGTTCTTGTTGCTCATTGGACATCCGTTTCACCACAACCTTGAAATCCCCGGAAATGGCCTGGCCATCCCCCCTCAGCGCCCTCGCATCATCAAGAAATCCATGGATCGAAACGTTCCCGCCACGGATCGCCCCGGAAAAATCAAATAAAGCCGCAAGACCATCGATTACCGAAGGTCCTCTTGGCCCAGCAACCATGATTTTAATGCCGCGATCCATGATTTGATCCTCTTTACACATCAATCCTGCCTAAAAATACATCCCACACGGCCAGCGTCAAGATGCCGCTTCCTTGATTTTACCCTCCCTCTCCGGGGTAAGCATGGGCAAAATCCCGGCGACGGCTAGGGCGGAGGCCCGGGCGGCGTGGGAGTAGTGCGTAGTCATAAGCTTGTTAGTGTGGCCGGCCTGGCGGCGGATGGTGTCCATATCGACGCGGGCGGTATCCAGCAGGGTGATGTAGGTGTGCCGGAGGGAATGGAAGCCGATGGTCTTCACCAACCGCCCGTCCACCTTCTTGAAGGTTTTGATATTGGCGGCGGTGAAGAGATTGCGCTGCGCCTGGTACAACCGCGGATCTACGTTCCGCCACATCCGGGCTACCACTGGCCAGATCTCTCCGGAGGCCTTAGTCGGCCGACGCGGGATCAGCGCGACGACCTCGGGTGGGAGCTTGTGGGCGGTGGGCCTGTCGCTTTTTCGCGCGGTTTTCCGCGGAATAAGTTCCAAATAGGCAGAGTCCAGATCTAGTTCGTCCCAGGAGAGGGTGCAAATGTCGCCGAAACGCAGCCCGGTATGATAACCCAGAGCGACGGCCGCGGACCAAAACTCCGGAGGATGCCCAGCCGGATGAAAATCCAACGCGGCAGCGAACAGATTTAACACCTGTTCGAGGGTCAGCGCCTCCCGGCGGACATGCCTGGCCTCAACGCGGCCGACGGCGGCCCAGGGGTTGACAGAGATTCCGAAGGGGATTTTCAACGTTTCCCAGACGGTGCGCAGCGCGGAGATCGCATTGTTGCGGGTCTGGCCGGCCCGGCCATCTGCGGCGAGGACCTGGAGATATTCAGCGGCCAGTCGCGCGGTGACTTCATGCGCGCATTGAAATTCCGGATGCCGTTCCTTCATCCAGCGGACAAACAACTCCGCCTTCACCTTCTTCGCCTTCCATGTGGCGGCGGCGCGTTCGCGCGTAGAATGCTTCTCATAGAGCGCCCATAGTTCGTCCAGAGGGACGCGCTGCGTCGGGACATCCACGGCTCCGGCGATGGTGAGCAGATCCTGAACGCGGTCCGCCCGGATCCGGCCGGCCTGGAGTTCTTTGACCTCCGCCAGGACCGCCTGGGCCTGCGCCAAATCCCCGCCGCCGGTGGACCTCCAGATCTGTTTTCCATCCTTCCGGAAAACAACGTGCCACCGCTTCCCGCGTAATACCAGAGACGCCATAGACTGCATTACTCCTTGCCCGTACATTAGCAGCCTCGTTAGCAAAAACAAGGAATGCGGGAAGGGGTCTATTTTCTCTTGGTACCTACGTTTTGAGCTTAAAAGATGGCGGAGAGGCAGGGATTCGAACCCTGGAGACACTTGCGCGTCTAATGGTTTTCGAGACCACCCCGTTCGACCACTCCGGCACCTCTCCGCGGTGTGAGTTCCGGCCCCCTGTGGGTTCCGGTTTGGATGGCGGGAGGTAAAGATAACCGGTCAACCGCTGTACTCAAGACGGGGACGGCATTCGTGTGCTCAGAAGGCTGCGTTGAGCAGGGGCAGGCAACGGACGGGGCCTTGTTGGATCCAGTTGACCACGCCGATTTGGACGCCACACAGGCGGTCGGAGACGTTGACGATGCCGATCTGAACGCCGGCGAAACGGCCGCGGCTGAGATTGACGATGCCCGCCTGCGCCCCGGCAAACTCGAAGTCACCGAAGAATCCCGGGGGCGGCGCGTTCGGATCCAGGGCCTCGCGGTCGTTCCAGCCGACCATGTTCAGGGAGCCCACCTGCAGGCCGGCGCCCGAATGACGGACCAGATTGACTAGGCCGGCGACCTGGACGCCGTCGCACCGGTTCAGGACGTCGTTGACGCCGAGTCCGGAGGCTTGGAGGCCGTCCAAGTTGTCGGCGGTGTTGTTGGGGATGACCCAGGCGGAGGCGAGGAACAGGGGCGGGAAAATGACATAGAATGCGGCAAATGCGCCGACGCTGATCTGGGCGCCGCGGACGGAGGCGGGGTAGACATTGTCCAGCGTCCGGTCCCGGCTTTTCATCATCTGCGCCAGTCCGGAGATGTAGCCGCCGTTGCCGAGGATGACCGCGGCCTGAACGCCGCTGAAGGTGGTGCCGCCGTTGTTCCAGTTGCCGAGGCCGGCGAGCTGAAGCCCACCGCTGGCGCCGGAAAGGCGGTTGCGGTTGACCAGGCCGGCAATCTGGATACCGCGGAAGGAGGCGCCCTCGTTCCGGTCCGCGTCGGTTTCATTGGCGTTCATGAGCAGGGCCATCTGCAGGCCGTGGCACCTGGCCAGTTCCGGGTTGTAGTTGACCAGGCCGGCCAGTTGTACCCCGCTCATGGCCACATGGTTGTTCCAATTGGCGAGGACGGCGGCCTGCACCCAGCGGCAGGGGGCGGGTTCCGGGGTGGCTTCCTGGCCGGGAGCCACGAGGTCCGGCATGCGGTTGACCAGGCCGAGTTCGAAGCCGTTGACGCCGTGGCGGGTTTCATTGTACAGTCCCAGATCCAGGCCGTACAGAGTGTCGCAGCGGCCCCAGGGCATGCTCAGGCGCAGGCCGCCGACGGTGCCCGCCCGGGGCATGAGTCCGAGGCCGGGGGAAAAGGCGATCTGCACCGGGGTGAAGCGGATTTCCGCCTGGGGCGTGACCGGTTTGGCGCCCGGCGGGTTGTTCGCCGGCATCTGCGCCCGGACGGCGGTGGACAGCAAGAGCCCGACCGCCAGACACCGGAGTATGGAGGCAAGCTCACAACGCGTCACGGATTTGCCATGTTCATGGACCATGTAAAATCGCTTTCGCGCCCTTTCGCGGAATTTCGCGGACCAATCGGATCGTGAATCATTCCGGTCGGGGTCATTGCCCGCAGCATTTTTTGAATTTTTTGCCGCTGCCGCAGGGACAGAGGTCGTTGCGGCCGACCTTGGGATAGTCCCGGCGGAAGGTGCCGTCGCCTTCGTCGTTTTCCAGTTCGGGGGGAAGTTGCAGGGGCATGCCATCCTCACCAAATTCGTCGGCAAAAGGTTCCTCGTTTTCGTCCCAGCCCTCATCCCCCACTTCGTCGAGTTCTTCGCGTTCGCGTTTTTCGACTTTGGTTAGGAAGGTGTCGAAGCCGCGGGGCAGATCCATGGTGCCGGCGGCGTCCAGGGACAGATTGCGGGAGGCCAGGTTCAGGGCCGCGCGGAACAGTTCCAGTTCTTCCCCGGTCAGGCCGAGTTCGCGATAGGCGTCCTTGACCAGGAGGTGTTCCAGTCCGGGGACGGAGACTTTCAGGATGAACTGGCGGGCGCAGGCCTGCCGCACCGTCAGCCCGGCCTGGACGCGGTTGTAGGCGGCGAGCAGGATCGGTTCGGATTCCGGCGCGTCCAGGTTGGCGGCCAGGTCAAGGGCGCAGCTTCGGGCGATCTCGGCAAATCCTCCGATTTGGTCCTCGAGCAGTCCGGGCAGGCGCGGATCCCGGAAACGCACCAGTTGTTGCGCCAGAGAGCTCAGGAAATCCTGGTCCTGTTCGTTGCGCACCGGTTTGGCGAATTCCGCCAGCAGGGCCGGCACGGCTTCCACATAGCCGGCTTCGGCGAGACGGAACGTCAGGATCCACAGGGTTTCCGGGTCGTCCCGGCGTTTCAGCAGCCGGGCCAGGGTTTCCGGAAGCCGGTGTCTGCACCGGCCGAGGAGACCGGCCAGGTCGATCAGCGCCAGTTCTTTTTCGCCTTCGTCCGCAAAGGTGCGGGCGGCGGTTTCGTCGAAAAGCCGTTCCAGTTCGTCCGGGGACATTTTCTCCAGGTCGCGGCGGAAAAAGTGGCGGACGATGCATTCCGGGTCGAGCCCCGCCTTGGCCAGGCCGCGGATTTCCGCGTCGGACATCAGTTTGGCGACGCCCTGCGGGATGTGGTCGATGATTTCCCAGGCGTCCTCGCGGTCTTGTTCCTGACAGTTCCGGGCAAAGCGGGTAAGGCGCACAAAGGCTTCCGGCGTGAGCGGGAAAAGGCGGGTGTGCGGTCGCAATTCCCAGGCGAGTTCGGGGCCTTCCTCCAGGAACCGGTCAATCAGGATGCCGATCAGGTCGGGATCCTGTGTGGCGGTGTCGGCGAAATAGCGGCAGGCCAGGGATTGGCGGGCCCAGTTCGCGTCGGCAAGCAGTTCTTTGAAGTCGGCTGAGGAAAACATGACAGAGAGGGAATTTTCGATTTTGGATTGACGATTTTCGATTTTGGATTGGCGGAAAGCACGCCATTCAAGAAAGCCGGAACCGTTTCTGAAAAGGGGCGGCCGCCGAACCTTTTCAGAACTGGTGGAGGAAGCGAACGTCGTTTTCGTAGAGCAGGCGCAGATCGTTGATGGCGTAGCGGATCATGGCGATGCGCTCGATGCCGAAGCCGAAGGCGTAGCCGGTCCACTCTTCCGGGTCGATCCCGCAGGACGTGAAGACCTTGGGATTGACCATGCCGGCTCCGGCGATCTCGAGCCAGCCGGACTGTTTGCAGACACGGCAGCCCTTGCCCCCGCAGATGATGCAGGAGAAGTCGCACTCGACGCTGGGTTCGGTGAATGGGAAGAAGTGGGGGCGGAAGCGGATCTTGGCATCGGCGCCGCAGAGTTCGCGGGCGAATTCGGCCATGGTGCCCTTGAGGTCGGCCAGGGTGACGTTGCGGTCGACGTAGAGCCCCTCGATCTGGTGGAAGTTCATGCCGTGGGTGGCGTCGGGTGTGTCGCGCCGGAAGACGCGGCCCGGGCAGACGATGCGGATCGGCGGCTTGGTGGTCTGCATGACGCGGATCTGGACCGGCGAGGTCTGGGTGCGCAGGATGCGGCCGTCGGGGAAATAGAAGGTGTCCTGGGGATCACGGGAGGGATGGTCGTCCGGGGTGTTGAGCGCGTCGAAATTGTTGTAGACCGTCTCGATTTCCGGGCCTTCGGCGACCAGGAAGCCCATGCGCCGGAAGATGGCGACGGTGTCGTCCAGGACCAGGGTGATCGGGTGTTTGCGTCCGAGAGTGCGCTGACGGCCGGGCAGGGTGACGTCCACGGCATGGCCGGCGCGGGCGCCGCCGCCGAGCCGTTCCACGGCGGCGTCCAGCGCGGCTTGAACGCCGGTCTTGGCGCGGTTGACGGCCTTGCCGGCCTCGGGCTTTTCGGCGGGCGTCAGCCCGGCGAGGCGCCCCATCATTTCAGGCAGGATTCCCTTGCGGCCGATATACTTGGCGCGCAACGCCTCCACGGTGGCGGAGTCCGCGGCGGCGGCCAGGAGGCCCTGCGCCTCGGCCAAAAGCGCATCCAGATCTGCAATGAGTGACATGACCGTCATCCTTCCACAGCAACACGTTCAAAAACCGGCATAAAACATAATCCTGCGCCCGTTCTTTCCCACTTGCGAAGTGTGCCGGCGATCGGCGACTGGGAATGTGCCTGAGTTTCCTGCGCCGGCGCACTTCGCAAATGTAGGCACGGGCGTGCCGCCCGTGTTCCCGCACGTGGTCACATCCGCGGCGCAGGAAGCCCCCGGCAGGCGTGGGAACGGTCAATGCCGCGGTCCTCGACAACGCCGCGGAAAACGTGGTGCAACCACGTTCCTACAACAGAACGCAACGGGCGCAACGGATTGCGCGCGTTGTGGTGCGGAATCGGACGAATCGGACTGATCCGACTGATCGGTCAGATCGGTCTGATTCGTCAGACCCCATGCGTTATCGCACCAAGGCTTGCATCCTCCCGGCCCGCCGGAAAAACGACAAGATTTTCGGGGCTGCATTAACCTGTCCCTGTACTTTTGGCTTGTTCCGCACGGTAGATTGTTTTCTCCGTATCGGTGCGTTATGGTACTTTTCATCATAAAAACTAGGAAAAACCGTGTTCGCCACAGGAATAAACGGGCATGATAAAAACGATTATCGTAATCCTGCTGCTGGCACTGGGTATCGGTATAATAAACGTGCCCGCCACTGACGATGTGACAGGTAATAAACCCGTAACAATTATAGCGAATAAGGAGAAACTGTCTGCTGTATTTAAATCAATTACAGAACAAGCTGCGATAACTATTAAAGTCGATACTGCGGCGATCAATGAATTCGTCGTCACCATGAAGATGGAAAACGTAAGCTGGAAAGACGTAATGGATGAAATTTGCCAAAAATGCCATGCCAGATACAAGAACGAAGGGAATGTCATTACCGTGTTTCGGGAAAGACTGGAATTGCCAGAATCAATCTATGAAGCATTATGCCGAAACGAGTTGGAAATGGCAATGGGGAAGGTCGTGACTGAAGACGCGGTAAAAGAGATAACGGCCAGGTATCCAAACGAAAAACTTGAGATGACAGACCGCGAATTCGCGGAGCGATGCAAAAATTCCATGAAAGAATCATTTATAAAAATCAGAAAAATCTTGGATGACGGCGGGTTTGATTTTAAAAATGCATTGCTAATATCAATAACCACGAAAACAAAAAGCTCTGGTGAGACGAAAGAAGTTCCTTTCGCAGATGAAATCACCGAGGACCGGATTGATATATTCTTGACTATCATTTCTGGCGAACAAAAACTGATGGTTAAAATTGACGATTGTTGGATTGTTGGTAAAAGTCGCATGATCGGCAACGGCGTGAAAATTATGAGGGTAAAAGGATTAAAAGAAAGAGAGGGGATTGTGAGATAGGGAGGGGCAGGCAAGGTGATGCCTCGGGACGGATTTTCCCGTTGATCGTTGACGTTCGCGTCGCCGGGCGCGGTGAAATCCGCTGGCGAAGGGAACGTTGGCAAGATGACGGTGCGCTGGACGCCAGCGCATTTCGCCACGCCAACCGGAACCGGGTCGAAGACCCTCTCGTGAGGGGTTCGGGGAGAGGGGAGAACGCCCTCTCCCCGATTCAGCCGCGGCGGAGTTCGGCCAGGGTGATGCCGGCGCCGCCGGGGTCCACACCGGCGCGGCCGAGGCGGAAGCGCAGGATCTGGGGATGTCCGCGCAGGTGCTGGTGCACCGCTTCCTGGAGCCGGCCGGTGCCGAACCCGTGGACGATGCGCAGTTCCGGCAGGCCCGCGAGCGCGGCGCGGTCCAGGTGCCGTTCCAGCCGGTCCAGCGCCTCTTCCACGCGCAGGCCGATGAGAATGATCTCGGCGGCGACCGCCTCGTGGGCGCGCGGCCGGCTTTCGGCCAGCGGCGCGGGGCGCACCTCGTCCGCCTCGCTGCCGGGTGCGGGCCGGCCCAGGGCCGAGGCGGCCAGGGTGAAGCGCGCGCCGCCGACCTCGACCTGGACGATCTTCCGGTCGTCGGAGACCGCCAGAATTCGGCCGCGGGCGCGGAGTTTTTCAACCCAGACCGCTGTGCCGGGTTTGAGCGCCGTGGCGGGCAGCGGCCGGGCGGGCTTGGGCACAGTGGAGGCCAGTCCGTCTTCGACCCGGCGCTGGCGGTCACGGACCGCCTCGCGGACGGGTGCAGCCTGCGCCTTCCGGGTGGCGGCGGACTCGGCTTCGGCCAGCTGCTTGATGAGTTGTTCCATGTCGCGCCGGGTGTGGGCGACGATGGCCTCGGCCTGGCGGTAGGCGTCGTGCAGGAGTGTGCGGCGTTCGCGGCGGAGCGTGCCGAGTTCCTCGTGGAGTTGGCGGCGTTCGCTTTGGAGTCCGGCGGCGGCGGCGCGGCTTTCACTGTCGCGGCGTTCCAGTTCGCGGCGTGATTCCTCGATGGTCGCGAGCATCTGTTCCAGGCGCAGGCTGTCGCTGGAGAGCAGGTTCCGGGCGCGGTCGAGAACGAGTTCGGGGAACCCGGCGCGGGCGGCGATGGCCAGGGCGCGGCTGGAGCCCGGCTGCCCGACGTCCAGGGAAAATTCCGGGGCCAGTGTTTCCGGATTGAACCGGACCGCGGCATTGATCATGCCGGGGCGGTCGTGGACAAAAGTCTTGAGCAGCCCGAGATGCGTCGTGGCCAGGGTGAGCGCGCCGGTGGCCGCCAGCGTTTCCAGCACGGCGCAGGCCAGGGCGCCGCCCTCCAGCGGATCCGTGCCGGTGCCGGCCTCGTCCAGGAGCACCAGCGCCGGGGCGGCGGCCGCGGCGGCGTCCAGGATGCCGCCGATGCGGCGCAGGTGCCCGGTGAAGGTGCTCAGGTCCCGGGCCAGCGACTGTTCGTCGCCGATATCGGCGAGCACGGCGGAAAACCAGCGGAACACGGAGTCCGGGCGGACCGGCACGGGCAGTCCGGCCTGGGCCGCCAGGGTGAGCAGTCCGGCCGTCTTGAGCGCCGCGGTCTTGCCGCCGCTGTTGGGGCCGGAGATCAACAGGACGCGGGCGTCCGCCGGCAGGCGCAGTTCCAGCGGGACCAGCGCGTCGGCGCGGCCCTGGTCGCGGAACCGCCGGGCCAGCAGTGGATGCCGGGCGCCGCAGAGGGTGAGGGCGGGGCCGAAAACCGGGAGGACACACCCGGAATCCTCGGCCCAGCGGGCGGTGGCCGTGGCGGCGTCCAGGCCGGCCAGAAGTCCGTGGCCGTGGCGGAGCGCGGGGGCGGCCTCGCGGATGGCGGCGGCCAGGGCGGCCAGGATGCGGCGGACTTCGTCCCGTTCCTCCAGCCGCAGGTCCGCCAGCTCATTGCCCGCGGGCAGGGTCGAGGCGGGTTCGAGGAACAACGTGCGGCCGCTGTCGGAATGATCATGCACCACGCCGGGCGGCCGGTTCTTGGCGTCGCGGCGGACGGGAATGACATGCCGGCCGTTGCGCATGGTGACATACTGGTCCAGGAGCAGGCCGTCGGCATGCCAGCGGGCCGCCAGATCCTCAAGCTGCCGTTGCAGGCGCTGTTCCTGGACGCGGAGGGTGCGGCGCAGGCTGGCGAGTGCCGGGCTGGCATGGTCCAGGACCTCGCCGTTGTCGTCCAGGGTTTCGTGTAATCGCCGGCCCAGTTCGGGAAGCGGCTCGAATCCGGCCAGTTGCGCGTGGACTTCCGACGCGTTTGGATGACGGCGGAGATACCCGGCGGTGGCCGCGGCCATTTCCAGGTGGCGCCGGACCGGCAGCAGTTCGTCGCCCGGCAGGCAGGCGCCCTCGGGGGCGGTTCGGAGCAGGATCTCTTCAAGATCGGGGAGCGGCGGTTGCGGCGGCGGCTCGCCGGCGGCGGTGAGTGCCATGATTTCCGCCAGTAAGGGATGGGCGTTAACAGCTTCCGCCGGCGTGGCAACCGGGCGCAGGGCGCGGATCCGGGCGGCGCCGGCCTCCGCCCCGGCATAGCCGGCGACAAGAGCCAGGAGCGCGGGAAATTCCAGCACGTCCAGGGCATGTCCGGCGGCGGGGGATGGGGATTGGTTCATGGCAGGAAACCAACGTTGAACATGACAAATGTGGAACAAAAGGTTGCAAAGGATTTTCTTACGCCCAACTTTACACCCCTTCCCCTGAATTGTTACGGAATCCAAAGAAACGGTATAAAAACAAGCCGGGTGCAGGGCGCCCACCGGCAGACCGCCGGATGGTGTTTGGGGCGATCGTGTATGTTCTCCGGACTGGCATCCAATGGACTTACTCCGGGGGCGGAATCACGACTTTCGAGTTCCCAGGATGACCGGCTGGAAGAACTTGCCGTCCAGGCGCCGGACCTCTTCGAAGCCGGCCGTCTGCAGCAAGGCCATCAGCTTCGGGATCCCGACCGGGTAGTAGGTGGAGCGCATGATGTGCGTCCGGCATTCCGGGCCGCCGCGGTCTTCTACGAAGTACAGGGTCACGTCATAGACGGAACCGCGGGGATCCCAGACCTGCCAGAGAAGCCAGCGGACGCCGTTCTCCTCCCGGATGCCGTAGGGTTTAACCTGCTGCCTGGACCAATCCTCCGTCGCGTAGTCCCGGACGCTGATCAGGCAGCCGCCGCCGGGGCGGGTGCACTGGTGGAACTGTCGGAAAGCCGTGAGGATGTCGTCGTCCGTCAGCAGATGCGGGATCGAGTTGTCGCAGGAGATGACCAAGTCAAACTGGGCGGCGTGATGGCGGAAAGCCTCCCGCATGTCGGCAACCGAGAAGGCGATCGTCACGCCCAAGCGTTCCGCCTCGGCTTTGGCGCGTTCCACTTCGGCGGCGGAGAGGTCGGAGGCGGTCACTTGGTAGCCGAGCCGGGCGAGGCCCAGCGCCTGCGTCCCGATTCCGCAGGACACATCCAGGACCGTGCGCGGACCGCCGTCTCCCCAGGTTTCCCGGATCATCGCGTCGAGCATGACCGCCTGCCGCCCCACGCTGGCCTCCCAGTCGGGGTAGATCAGGTGGTACAGCGGCGCCAAGTCCGCGTAGAATGTTTCCGGGTCTTTGTCCATCGGTTTCTTTCACTCGCAATGATAAAACTCATCGTTTCAAGCCCGGCGGGGGCGAAATGTCCGGGGCCTTTGCCGGCTGGGCTTGACCTGTCCGTTTCGCCGCCAAATCCGGGGGCAGATTTTCCGCCTGCGTATCATCCAGATAAAGGGACGTCAACTCAGGCAGGCTTGTCAGATTGGCGAGGCCTTTGCGGGTGACCGCGGTTCCTTTCACGCACAGCCATTGAAGTTTTGTCAGCGTCTTCAGTTGTTCCATTCCGGCATCCGTGACGCGGGTGTACTGGAGGTCAAGCGTTTTAAGCTTGGCAAAACTGCCAATGATCTTTAGGGCGTTGTCCCCGACACGGGACTTTCCGAGTAGGAGGTTTTCAAGTTGCGACAGGCCGGCGATTCTGGCGATGCCGGTGTCGGTGATGGGGGCCCCATGGAAACGAAGCACGCGCAGTTTCGTGAAATTGGCGATTGAGTCCATGGCGGCGTCATCGCAGTGGGAATTGAAGTCGAGCCAAAGTTCTTCGACATTGGGTCCGGTCAGATGGGACAGGCCGGCGCCGGTAAACGGCGTGACGCCGAGTTGGATGACGCGGAGTTCCTTCAGATCCTCGAGGGCTTTGAGTCCTTCGTCGGTTACTTGGAGGGGTTGTATAAAGCTGAGTTCGAGAGTTTGGAGTCTTTTACAGTTGGCGAGGTGGGCGAATCCTTGGTTTGTGATCTTGATGGGAATTGCCCATGGTTCGGGGCCATTCCCCTCTCCATCACCGATGGCGACCGTTGTCACTTCACGATGAGTATCCAGAACGGCGATATCGTCATCTGTGGCATTGGCGCGAAAGCGGATAGCGTCGCCGTGGATCGTATAGTGCACCGGGTCGGGCTCCCCGGCCGCGCACAGGACTTCGGAGGGGGGCAACGTCATGAACGTGAAGACCATAACGGACACAACCGTTGTGATGGTATTAATCTTTTTCCTGCCAAACGTGTTACGTTTTTTATCTGGTGGCGTTTTCATAGGGTTGTGTACCATACGCGCCAGCATGGAGGAAAGCAAAACCCATGCTGCTTTCGCCGCCCTGCGGGGATTTGTTTCGTCCGGGTTTGTGGAACCGGCGGGCGCGGCAGGTGTTTCTCTTGTACCCATCGTACATGGCAGGGGCGTTGGCGGGCTGGTAATGCCTCAGTTACGGGAGGTGCGCTGGCTTGGGGGGGCTTGGGAAGATCTCCT
>CAITSE010000237.1 GCA_903894975.1 uncultured Lentisphaerota bacterium | reverse complement strand
GAAAAAATCGAACGTCGAACATTCAACATTGAACGTTGAACGTCGAAGGAAAACCCGGTCGGTTTGAGCTTAGATTTATCGCATGACTTCCAATTCGACGTTGGACGTTCAATGTTCGATGTTCGACGTTCGCAATTAGTTTTTTCTAGAAGATTATGGTTCTTAAGTTTACGCGCATGCCCCAAGGGGTTTACCAGCCGGCGCGGGTGATTTCTTCGCGGGCGCGGGTGATCCAGCGGCGGAGGCGGTGCGGTTCGTTGTTCAGGGTATGCACGTCCTTCATGATCAGTTCCGTGCGGCAGCCATGCTTGCGGGTGAGGGCCAGCGTCTCGCGCAGGTCGTGGCGGATGCCGTCCTCAGCGAACGTGCCGGTGCTGATCAGCGTCGGGTTCGGCTTGCGCGAGAAGATGTAATCGCCGCCGAGCGCCTCCGCCATGATCTCCTGGTTGCAGAGCGGGGCGACGGAACAGGCGCGCAGGTTCGGCACCTCGCGCACCACCTCCCAGCGCGTGTGCAGCGGTTCACAGCAGCCGTAATAGACCAGGCCCGCCTTTTCCGCCAATTCCCGGTGATAAGGGAAGATAAATTCCCGGTACAGGTCCGGGCCGACGCCCACGGTTTCCTGGCTCTCCAGCAGCAGCCAGGTGTCCTTGAGGGTGACCGGCGCATCGGCGGCGCGGCCTGGCGCCGGCAGGTCGCGGGTGTAGCCGATGCCGCCGGAACCGATGTAATCATTCTCCTGGTTCAGACTGAGCAGGCCCTCCTGCTCCACCCAGCGCGCCAGGGCCAGGTGATCGTCCCGCAGGAAACCTAGGAGCCGGTGCAGTCCTTCCGGATCGTCGTACATGAAGATCATAAGATTTTGCAGGCCGATCAGGTCGATGGCCTGGATCGTGAGGCCGAACGTCCACCAGTAACCGCCGCGGCAGCGCACCGGCAGAAGGTCGCCGAACACTTCCTCCAGGCGCGTCTGTTCCTGTCGGGTGTCTTCGCGGTCCACGGCAAACGTGCGGTGGCGCAGTTTGTGAAAATCCGCGGCAAGGTTTTGGAGTGGCGGATCCCAGGAGCGCGCGGTCAGGTGTCCGGGATCATCGATGTGATGCACCACCGGGGCTACGCCGAAATCCGGCGAGATCGAAACCTTCCATTGCAGATTTTGCCACGGCTCCACGACCCAGTCATCGCCCAGTTCTTCAAACCGCCAGATCTGTTCCCGCAGACCGCGTTCGACGCCGCGCGCCCATTCGTCCTGGCAGCGCAGTTCCGGCCGGAACGGTTTGTTTTCATCCCAGATGGCGCCCGCTTCCGCCAGGATCATGGGGCGGCCCGGCCGGCCGTCGCGGCTGTGCAATTCCAGCCAGCCCTGGCGGCGGGCGATATTCTCCGGATGATTGGCCAGTTCCAGTTTGCGGCGGGCAAGTTCGCGGAGCAGATTCCTGTCGGCGGCATTCATGGGCCTGTCTCCATGCGGGATTCAAGATTACAACCACATGCCCTTTACCATAGCCGTTGCCGCCGCTACCGCGTTTAATCGTATCTCCCGGAGAAAATCGCACATTTATCGGGGGTCTGTGGTCTGTGGCCCGTGGGTCTTTGGGGGAGAAAGCCGTTGCGGGTTATGGGTTGTGAGTTGTGAGTTCGGGAAGGGGGAAGAGTGTGAAACAGGCAATCCTGCCTGTGACCAACGTGCGGCGGGCAATCCTGCCCGCCTTGTCTCCACTTGCGCTGACCTGGTTCAGCCCCGTGCAAAAGCACGGCGCAAGATGTATGGTGTGTTTGATCTGCGGACTTTTTTGCGGAGCGGAGCGGTACGCGGGCATCCAAGGAGTGTTTTCATGAAGGCAAAACTTGTTGGTCTGTTGGCGGCGGCGACGATGACTGGTGGCGCGCTGTGGGCGGCGCCTCTGGACGTGAAGCGGGTTCCGGAAAAGGCGGAAGGTGTCGTGCATCTCGACGCCGAGGCCTTGTGGAAATCCGACGCCGGCAAGTTCCTGAAGACCGAGATGGCCGGCGCTGAACCGGTCAAGATGCTGGAGAAGTTACGGCGTGAAAGCGGCCTTGATCCGCTCCAGGATGTGGCTGGCGTGACCCTGGTGGGGCTGCCCCAGAACGGCGGCAAGGCGTGGGAGGACGGGGCGGTTCTTCTGGAGCTGACGCAGGCCAATCCCGACCTCATCAACAAGGTTCAGTCCATGAGCCCCGGCGGCGAGGCGGAATACAACGGGCACGATCTCTATGAAGTTATCCGCGGCAACCAAAAGGGGCCGGCAACGTGGGCTTGTTTCTACAAGCCGGAACTGCTGGTCGCCTCCCAGCGCCAGGAACTGCTGAAGTCCGTTTTGGACGTGCTGGACGGCAAGCAGCCAGCCCTCAAAAGCGATTCGGCCCTGGCCAAAGACTGCGCCCAGGCCGCCGGCCGCATTCTTTTTTCCGCGGGTTCCGGGAAGGATCTCAAGAGCCTGAACCTGCCGGGTCTGAATCCGGGCGGCCGCAACGGCAATGGCAACGGCGAAGACGCCCCGCCCCCGATCCTGCAGTCCGTGCAGCGCGCCATGCTCCAGCTTTGGGAAGAAGAGGGCAAGCTGCGCCTGAACCTGGCGGTGCAGGCCGACACCGCGGAAAATGCGACCTTGATCGAGCAGGCGTTGGGCGGCCTCCGGGCCATGGGTGTTATCGCGCTCTCCCGCAAGGCCTCGCAGGATCCGATGCCGATGAAACTCCTGCAGGCCATTCAGGTGGGGCGTGATGATCGTGCGGTGAAGCTGGATTTTGCCTGGGGTTCGACGGAACTGCTGACCTGGGCGAAGCAGAAGAACGAAGAGTCCAAAACCGAGGCCCGGGGCCGGGGGCAGAAGATGGATTGCAAAAACAACCTGAAACAGATCGGCACGGCCGGCAAGATGTTTGCGGACGACAATCAGGGCAAGCTCCCCGACAGCCTGGCTGACCTGGCGAAAAGCCAACTGCTGGACGCGGGTAGCGCCTATCATTGTCCGGCGGCGCCGGGAAGGCCGCCTGCGACTCCGGAAGACATGGCCAACCCCGAACTTTGCTCCTACGCCTATTTCGGCAAGGGCAAAACCATTTCCGGCGTGGGCGCCCGGGATGTGATCGTGGTGGAACGGACGCCGCACGGGAAAGAATTCAACGTCCTGTTCGGCGACGGTCATGTCGAAAGCGTGAAGGCCGCGAGCCTGGACGAGGTCCTGGCCAAGTGTGCCGCGGCCGCCACGGCGTCACCGGCACCGGCGGTTACTCGGCCGGCCGCCGTTGCCCTGCCGGCGCCCGCCGCCGGCCCCCATCCCGACGCCATCGAATACAATGTTGTCGCCAATGACACCCTGGAATCGATCGCCTCCTTGTTCGGCGTCAAGCCCGGGGACCTCACCCGTCTCAATCCCGGGGTGAAAAGCTCCGCCGACCTCCGGCCGGGCATGTCCCTGGTGGTGCCGTACCGCTGACCGCCGCGATCCGTTGCGAACGTGAGTCTCCTGGTACCGATGCGCAGCATCTTTGGAGTGCCTGCGGCTTGACGCAGCTTTCCCCGGCGGCGGAGCCGCCTGTCCCACGCATGGCCAACTCCCGCACCCGGGCCGGAAGACGGCGGGGCAATAAACGGGAGGCCGGTTCCACCGGCGGGAAAAAGCGGCGTCCAGCCGCCGCACTCCAAAGCGGCGGTGACGCCGCAGTACATCGTTATCACAAGGACGTTATGGCACCGGCGTGTGCGGTGCGGCCTGAGGCATCACCGCTTCGAGTTCCGGCGGGAGGAACGGGCGGCCGCGTTCGTTGACGGCGGTGCCGATGACCTTGCCCAAGGCCACCGGCTTCTCGTCCGGAAGCCGGAAGATATCCTGAAAAAAGCCGAAGCGGACCGGCGAGACGCGCTCCAACCGGCTGCGCACGACAAAGCGGTCGCCGCTTTCAGCGGGAACTTGTAGTCGATCTCGATGCGGGCCACGACCAGGTTGATGCCGCGCGCGGCAAACGCGGCGAAATCGATCCCGAGCGATTTCAGGAAGACGTGCCGCGCATGTTCCAGGTAGTGCTGGTAGTTGGCGTTGTTGACCACGCCCTGGAGGTCGCACTCATAGTCGCGGACCTCCATTTCCAACGCATGTTGCCAGGGGCCGGGCATGGCGGCGTCACTCCGGCGTCACTCCGGCGTGGCGTCCGCGGGAAGTCCGGGTCCGCCCTGCTTGACGCGGATGACCTGGTTCTGCTCGTTCAAGACGATGGTGGCATGGGTGAACTGCCGGGCTTCTTCGGGCGTGACGGCGGCAAAGGCCATGACCGTGATGATGTCACCGGCGGCGCCCTTGTGGGCGGCGGCGCCGTTGAGCAGGAAGATGCGGCTGCCGCGCGGGGCGGGGATGGCGTAGGTTTCCAAGCGGTTGCCGTTGGTGGCGTTCACCACCAGAATCTTCTCGAAAGGCAGGATGCCGGCCTGGTCGAGAAGATCCTCGTCAATGCCGAGGCTGCCTTCATACTGGAGATCGCAGCCGGTGATGCGCGCCCGGTGGATCTTGCCTTTGAGAAGCTGGATGAACATGAAAACTCCGAAAACGGGTTCTCGCCTGATCGATTTATGAACAACGCGACAACCCGGTTTGATCTCCGATCCGTTTTGCCCGCTAAATACGCGAAATTTCGCTAAATGAAATCCTCAATTCCTTTCGTGCCCTTTCGCGGACAAAAGGCTGTTAATGAATAGTTCAGGCTGTTGGGTTAGCCTTGGCCTGGGCCGCAGCGCGGACCCGCAGGCGCAGGGCGTTGAGCTTGATGAACCCGGTGGCATCGGCCTGGTTGTAGACGTTCTCCTTCTCGAAGGAGGCGATCTCCGGGTTGTACAGGGTGTGGGGCGACTTGCGTCCGGCCACGGTGACCAGTCCCTTGAACAGCTTGACGCGGACGTCGCCGGTGACGTTCTGCTGGCTGTACGCGATGGCCGCCTGCAGCATCTCCCGCTCCGGCGCGAACCAGAAGCCGTTGTAGACCATGCGGGCGTAAGTCGGAATGAAGCTGTCGCGCAGGAACATGACCTCGCGGTCCATGGTGATGGATTCCAGGGCGCGGTGGGCATGGTGCAGGATGGTGCCGCCGGGGGTCTCGTACACGCCGCGGCTCTTCATGCCGACGTAGCGGTTCTCGACGATGTCGATGCGGCCGACGCCGTGCTTGCCGCCGATGCGGTTCAGCTCGCGCATGAGCTTGGCCGGGGACAGCGCCTGGCCGTTCACCGCCACCGGCAGGCCGTCCTGGAAGCTGATGACGACGTACTCCGCCTCGTCCGGGGTGTCCTTGATCGATTTGGTGAGCACACGCATGTCGTCCGGCGCCTCAGTCCAGGGATCTTCCAGAATGCCGCCTTCAAAGCTGATGTGCAGCAGGTTGCGGTCCATGCTGTAGGGCTTGGCCGCGGAAACGGTGATCGGAATCTTTTTCTCGTCGGCGTACTTGATCAGGTCGGTGCGGCCTTTGAACTTCCAGACCTCCGGCATGCGCCAGGGGGCGATGATCTGGATGTCCGGCTTCAGGGCGTACGCGGTCAGTTCGAAGCGGACCTGGTCGTTGCCCTTGCCCGTGGCGCCGTGGCAGATGGCCTCCGCGCCCTCGGCCTTGGCGATTTCCACCAGGTGCTTGGCGATGAGCGGCCGCGCGATCGAGGTGCCCAGCAGGTAGGCGCCCTCGTAGATGGCGTTGGCCTGCATCATCGGAAAGACGTAGTCGCGGGCGAACTCTTCTTCCAGGTCGCGGATGTAGCACTTGGAGGCGCCGGTGCGCTTGGCCTTGGCGTCCAGACCGTCCAGTTCCTCCTCCTGGCCGAGGTTGGCGCAGAAGCAGATCACTTCGCAGTCATAGGTTTCCCGGAGCCAGGTCAGGATCACCGAGGTGTCCAGGCCGCCGGAGTATGCCAGCACGACTTTCTTCATGGGAACCGGTTCCTTCTGCTGAGCGGAAACAGACGCGGCGCCGCACCGGCGTCGCCTTGAGAGACAGAGGATTTTAACATAACATGAAAAAAAACGAATGAATAGCCCGGCCAAGCCGGAATCATGGATGTGGTGTTATGCAATCATTGCGGCCGGCGTGCCTGGGCTAATGATTTATCTTTGTTTGCGGGCACCATTCGTTTGGGGGAAAGTGGGCCTTCTGCC
The DNA here is from genome assembly GCA_903894975.1 of uncultured Lentisphaerota bacterium. Classification (GTDB taxonomy): domain Bacteria; phylum Verrucomicrobiota; class Lentisphaeria; order Oligosphaerales; family CAITYL01; genus CAITSE01. The sequence continues at coordinate 12,388 of CAITSE010000237.1, read as the reverse complement.
CGCTTGAACCGGGAGGGCGGGTGTCCACACCCGGCAAAACAGGCCGGCGGGCATCTTGCCCGCCGATTCCGTCCGGTGCCGCAGCGGCGCCCGGCAACCGGCTTGAGCCGGCCTTCGCCGTGATGGCGGCGGGAAAAATGGCGTCCCCAACGGGAGTCGAACCCGTGTCGCCGGGATGAAAACCCGGTGTCCTGGGCCTCTAGACGATAGGGACGAGGCAGGAAAACAGGATGCTTAGTATAGCTCGGGAAAGCCGGAGGGCAAGAATTTGGCGGCAAAGAATGAGAAAGAGTATTTTTTCTCACGGAGCCACGGAGAAGGACGGAAGGACGGAAGGACGGAAGGACGGAAGGACGGAAGGACGGAAGGACGGAAACAGCCTCCCGCGGCGATTCTTCCGTTTTTCCGTTTTCCGTTCATTCCCGTCCCTGAAGTCTCTTGAGTCCCTGGTGTCCCTCGTTCCTGTCCCTCCGTCCCTCGTCCGTCCGGCCCGTCCCGGGAGTGGCTGGGATTCGCCCCGGTTTTCCTGTTCTTTCGGGGGCGGGAAATGTCGCCGCCCCTCCGGGTGCGGGCCGCAATCGGGCGCGGGAGCATGAAAACCCCGCCCAAAAATGGCGGGATCGGCATTTGCAAAACCGGGGAGACTGCCCTATGGTTAGGGTTGATAAGGTGCAAATAGGAGCGTTTTGGTGAAACGGCGGAACAATCGGGCGGCGACGGCGGATGCGCCGGCGACGGACGCGCCGGTGCCGGATGGCGGTGACCGCTGGTTCCTCGGTGAGCACGAGTTCACCGTGGACGGACAGCGGCGGCTGGCCATTCCCAGCGCCTGGCGGGCGGCGACGCCGGAGGGCAACCGTTTCGTGCTGCTGCCCGGCCGCGACCAGTCGCTCCAGTTGGTGCCGGCCGCCATGTTCCGCGAACTGCTGCAGCGTCTCCGCCAGGTATCCTTTGCCGATGCGCCGGCCGCCATGGCCCTGGCCACGGTCGGCTCCATGGCCGCCGGGTGCGACGCCGACAAGCAGGGGCGGATCATCCTGACGCAGAGGTTGATGGAACATGCCGGCCTGTCGGACCGGGCCGTGCTCGTCGGCGCCGTCACCACCATTCAGATTTGGGAGCCGTCGGCCTGGGGCCGCCGGCGCATGGACAGCAATCGCGGCCTGGACGTGATCCAGGCGCTGCAGGAAAGACCCGGGAACTGGAACGAGGTGTTGACCGGACTGATCCGGCCGAACGCCTGACCCGCAAGTTGCTTATGACATTTGAACATCAGCCTGTGCTGCTGCAGGAGGTCCTGGACCTGCTGGAGCCGGCGTGCTGTCACCACATCGTGGACGGCACAGTCGGCGGCGGCGGGCACGCGGCGGCCCTGCTGGCCGCGGCGCCGGCGGACGCGGAATTGCTGGGACTGGACCGGGACGACGCGGCGCTGGCGGCTGCGGCGGTGCGGCTGGCCCCGTTCGGGCAGCGGGCGCACCTGGCCCGCTGCCGTTACAGCCGCCTCGAGGACGCCGCGGACGAACTGGGCTGGGAACATGTGGACGCGGTGCTGTTGGACATCGGCATTTCCTCGCATCAGATCGACTCTGCGGCGCGCGGGTTCGCCCACCGGCTGGACGGGCCGCTGGACATGCGCATGGACCGCCGGGAGCGGACCACGGCGGCGACCCTGTTGAACCAGGCGTCCGCGGAGGAGCTGGAGAGAATTTTTCGAACTTTCGGCGAAGAGCCGCGGGCGCGGCAGGTGGCCCGGGCGGTGGTCGAGCGCCGTGCGGAACGCCCCTGGGAACGCACCGGTGAGCTGGCGGAACTGGTGCTCCGGGTGGCGGGCCGTCCGCATGAGCGCGGGCTGCCGGCGGCGACCCGGGTGTTCCAGGCGCTGCGGATTGCCGTGAACGGTGAGTTGGATGAGTTGGCCGCGGGGTTGCGGGCCGCGCTGGAGCTGCTGCGGCCGGGCGGCCGTCTTGCGGTCATTTGTTTTCATTCGCTGGAAGACCGGATGGTCAAAGAATTTTTCCGGGAACAGGCGGCGCCGTGCGTCTGCCCCCCTGATTTTCCCATTTGCGCCTGCGGCCGGGTGGCCACGCTGCGGCAGGTAACGCGCAAGCCGGTTACGGCCGGCGCGGCGGAACTGGATGTCAACCGGCGCGCCGCCTCCGCTAAACTGCGCGTGGCCGAAAAACTGTGATTTTTTCGAACCTTCCCCCCAAGAGTCAATCCCATGAATGAAACCCTTCGCCAACGCCGTTACCGGACCCGGGCCCTGCAGGTCAAGGCCCCCCGGGAGCCCAACCCCCTGGCCTGGCGCATCGGTCTGCTGCTCATGGTCTTCCTGTGCGGCGGGCTGTACTACATCTGGCTCCGCTCCGCTACGGATGGCTTGGATAAGGAGTTGGGAAAGGTCAAGCGCGATTGTTCCAATGCTTTCAAGGAGCGGGATAACCTGCAGATGGCCATGGAACGTTTCACCAGCTACGCTTACCTGACCCAGGAAGCGCGCCGGCGCAACCTCGGGTTGCGCGAATACACCCCGGGCCAGATCCGTTGCCTTACCCTGCAGACCCGTTCGGCCCGGTCCGGCCTGGACGAGGACGCCTCCGGTCCCGACCGCGGGCTGGCAGCTCAAAATCCTTCCTCCCTGTCCACATATCCCTGACCGGCAGCCGGGGAGGGCCGGGAGCCTTGATGTTGAAAACCGTTTTTGAACAGAAGTTCGCAAAAAACACGAAGGCTTTTTACTCAAACTTCTTTGTGGCCTTTGCGGCCTTCTGTTCAACGAATTCGAGTTAAAGTACCCCGCGATGCATCAGGATCTTTACAGTTCCCGTCTGGCCTGGATCGGCGTGTTCCTGCTGGTGGTTTTCACCGCCCTGGCCATGCGTTTTTACGTGGTCCAGATCACGCGGCACGACGAACTGTACGAGAAGGCCCGGGAAAAATACACGGCTACTTCGACCCAGCTCGGCAAGCGCGGGCAGATCTATGACCGCAACGGCAGCCTGCTGGCCGGCAACCTGGCTTGCCGTGACATCTTTGCGGAGCCCAAGCTCTTTGGGAAATCTCCGGGGCCGGGAATGGTGGCCGGCTATCTGGCCCGCCGCTTGGGGGTGCCCAGGGAGGTTCTGGCTGCCAAGTTCGCCGCCGCCATTCAGTCGGACCGGCCCCACCCCGAGGTCGTGGTCTCTCGGGGGATCGAGATCAAGCGGGCCGGAGAGATTGAAGCTGACCTTCGCAAAATGCGCATCCACGGCATCCGTTTTGCCGACACCACCCGGCGCTATTATCCCAAGGACACGCTCTTGGCCAACCTCCTTGGATTTACCACCAACGAGGGACACGGCGATGCCGGTATCGAGAAGTTGTTTGACGGGCGCCTGCTGCCAGCCCGGGGCGAAAAAACGTTCGAGCAGGACCGCAAGGGCAACCTCATCCCCGAAACCGAGTCGGAGATCAGCAAGGCCCGCAATGGCGTGAACCTCTACCTCACCATCCAGGAACCGCTTCAGCAGATCGTCGAGTCCGAACTCAAAGTCATGGTCGAACACCACCAGCCCAAGGTGGCCTATGCGGTCATGGCCGATCCCAGGACCGGCGCGATTCTGGCCATGGCCCAGTACCCCACGTTCAATCCCAATGATCGCCGGAACATGGATCCGGAATGCTGGCAGAACAAGATCCTGACCCACGGGTTTGAGCCCGGCTCGATCATGAAATCCACGGTTGTGGCCGGGGCGTTGGACATGGGGCTCATCACCCTGAACAAAACCTATTTTTGCGAGAACGGTCTCTGGGTCTACGCCAACCGGACGTTGCGCGACAGCGGCCACCGCTACGGCACCCTGACTGCCAGCGAGATTATTCAGAAATCCAGTAACATCGGCACCGCCAAGATCGCCGTGGACATGGGCAAAGAGCGCGTCGCTGAGGTGCTCACCCGCTTCGGCTTCGGCAAGCCCACCGGCCTCGGTTTTCCCGAGGAGGCGCCCGGTATCTTCCGGCCGGTCCGAAAATGGGATGGTCTGTCGGTGACGCGCATGCCCATCGGCCAGGGCATCCTGGTCACTCCCTTGCAGATGGTTCAGGCCTATTGCGTGATGGCCAACCGCGGGGTCATGCCCCAGCTTCATATTTTGGACCGCATCGAGGATCCGGAGACCGGCCGGGCCGAGCGCCCTGATTATCCGTCCCGGGGCCGGGTCATCAAGGAGGAGGCCGCGGAACTGATTACCCAGGCCATGAAACGGGTGACCAAGGAGGGCGGCACCGCTCCCAAGGCTGCCGTGGCCGGGTTTGAGGTGGCGGGCAAGACCGGCACCGCCCAGAAGGTGGAAAACGGCAACTACGGCAATAAGTATGTTTCCTCCTTCATCGGCTATGTGCCCGCGGATAACCCCGCCTTTGTCCTTATCGTCTCCGCGGACGAACCCACCCGCAATGGCTATTACGGCGGCACTGTCGCCGCCCCGGTCTTCAGCCGTATCGCCGAAAAAGCTCTGAAGTTCATGCTGATTCCGCAGGAAGGCCAGCCCGGCGCCACCTCGGGCGGCTCCGGCCCGCCGCCGGCCGCCGGCAGTTATTACGAACCCGAACCCGACATGGGGGATTTTACGTCCGATGACGCACCGACTTCGCCAGTACCTTGACCATCTCGGTGACCTCGCCCTGGAGGTCCGCGGCGATCCGGACACGCCGGTCTCCGGCGCCACCGCCGATTCGCGCGAGGTCAAGCCCGGCGGCCTCTTCGTCGCCATTCCCGGGCAGAAGATCGACGGCGCCACTTTCATTCCCGCCGCTTTGAGCGCCGGCGCCGCCATCGTGGCCGCGGCCCAGCCCGTCGAACTGCCGCCGGGCGTACCGTTCATCCTGGTCCGCGACCCCTACCGCGCCGCCGGCCGCATCGCCGAGGTGGCCTGGGACTTTCCCGCCCGCCAGCTCCGCCTGCACGGTGTCACCGGCACCAAGGGCAAGACGACCACGGCTTACTTGCTCCGCGCCATCTTCCGCAGCGCCGGCCTGCGCACCGGCATGATCGGCACCGTCGAATACGACACCGGCACCGGCGTGCCCCGGGAGGCCGACCGCACCACGCCCACCCCGTTCCTCCTGCAGGCGCTCTTCCGCGACATGGTCAATAACCAGGTCACAGACGCCGTGCTGGAAGTTTCCAGCCATGCCCTGGACCAGCACCGTCCCGGCACCGTCCCCTTTGCCGGCGGTCTCTTCACCAACCTCACCGGCGACCACATGGACTACCACCTCACGGATGAAAACTATTTCGCCGCCAAACGCCGTCTGTTTACCGAATACCTGCCTGCCGGCGCTCCGGCCGTGATCAATGTGGACGATGCCAAAGGCGTGGAACTGGCCCGGGAACTGGCCGTCCTCCCCGGCGGCCCCCGCGTTCTTCCCTACGGCCGCCATCCCGACGGCGCCGCCGCCTGCATCCGCGAAGTCCGCACCAGCATCGGCAGCACTTGTTTCCGTTTGGAGTTCGATGGTCGCGAGCGGGTTTTCGCCTCGCCCCTGAACGGCATGTTCAATGTCTACAACCTCGCCGGCGCCGTCACCTATGCCCTGGCCTGGGGTGTGCCCGAAGACCGCATCCGCATCGCCCTCACCACCTGCATCGGCGCTCCTGGCCGTCTCCAGCCGGTCACCTCTTCCGATGGCCGCTTCACCGCCTTTGTCGATTATGCCCACACCGACGACTCCCTGAAAAACGTCCTCTCTACCCTGCGCGGCCTGAACCCGCGCCGGCTCATCGTCCTCTTCGGCTGCGGCGGCGAACGGGATGTCACCAAACGGCCGCGCATGGGCGCCGTCGCCGCCGAGTTCGCCGACCGCATCCTCCTCACCAGCGACAATCCCCGCGGCGAAAACCCTGACGCCATTCTCGCCGGCATCCGCGCCGGCATCCCCGCCGGTTGCGCCTGCGAGGTCATCCCCAACCGCCGCGAAGCCATCCGCGCCGCCGTCTCCGACCTCACGGCCGAGGATGTCCTGATCCTGGCCGGAAAAGGGCACGAGAGCTATCAGGAAATCTGCGGCGTCAAGTATCCCTTCAACGACGTCACCGAACTCCGCCTCGCCCTGGACCGCCTCGTCAAAGGCTGAAAATACGAACGTCGAACATTGAACATCGAACGTTGAACACCGACCGGTTGGAATTTACGTTTGGAGCACCCATCCCGGTTCGATGTTGGACGTTCAACGTTCAATGTTCGACGTTCGTTCCTTCAAGGAGACCCACCCCCATGAAACACGCCATCTTCACCGTCAGCATGCCGAATAGCACACCGCGCGAAGCCGCGACCAAGATCAAAGCCGCCGGCGGCCACGGTGTGGAGTGGCGCGTCGTCCGCGATGCCGGCGACACCGCCAAGCCCGGGTTCTGGTCCGGCAACAAATGCACGTTGCAGGTGGACTGGACCGAGGCGCAGTTCAAGGATGTCGCCGCGATCACCCGTGACGCCGGTCTGGAAGTGCCGAACCTCGGTACCTATACGGCCGCGGAGAACCTGGACGAGGTCGAGAAGATGATGGGCGTGGCCAAGCTCTTCGGAGCCCCGAGCCTGCGCGTGGGCGGCCTCGGCTATGATGGCAATACGCCGTACCCCAAGATGCTGGAGAACGCTCAGGCGCGCTTCGCCAAGGTGCTGGAGTTGGGGCGGAAGCACGGCGTCAAGACGCTGGTCGAGATTCATCACGGCACGATTGTGCCCTCGGCCAGCGCGGCCTGGCGGTTGGTCTCGGCGTTCTCGCCGAAGGAGATCGGCGTGATCCTGGATCCCGGCAACATGATGTACGAAGGCTACGAGAACTGGCAGATGGGGCTGGAAATCCTGGGCCCGTACCTGGGCCATGTCCACGTCAAGAGCGCCATGCCTGTGCCGAAACCGCTCAAGAGCCCGCAGCGTCTCGGGTTCGATGTCACCTGGGCCTCGCCCCGCGCCGGGGCCGTGGATTTTGCCAAAGTCTTCCGCGCCCTGAAAACGGTCGGCTACGACGGCTGGCTTTCCGTCGAAGACTTTGCCACCGGGCTGGATGACGAATGGGTCATCCGCGACGCCTTCGCCTTCCTCCGCGAGATGGACGCCTTCACCGCCTGATACGAAAGCGAACGTCGAACATTCAACGTTGAACGTCCAACGTCGAACCGGGATTGAGGTCTCAGATTTAAACTCCAATCGGTTGGTTTCACTTCGACGTTCAACGTTCGATGTTGAATGTTCGACGTTCGTTTTCTTCCTGCATCACGTCAGTTCCGGCGGGTCCGCGGCGAAGCGGCGGAGGGCGGCCAGGAGCGTTTCCACGTCGCGCCGGTCGGCGGTTTCCACAGGGCTGTGATTGCCGCGGGTGGCCAGGAGCAGCGGCAGCACGGGACAGGGCAATCCATGGAGCGGAAAGGCGCGGCTGTCGGTACCGCTGAAATTGTAGACCTCGGTCTGCAGCGGCAGCCCCTGCTTTTCGAACCAGGCCCGGACCCGGTCGCGTGTGGCGGGGCTGAGCAGGACTGAGGCGTCGCTGAGGGTCAGCACCGGGCCTTCGCCGAGCCGCACGCCCTGTTCCGGCGCCTCGTAGGTGGCGTCCAGGCAGAGCACCAGGTCCGGCTGCACGGCGCGGGCCAGCACCGGCGCGCCGAACCCGCCCATCTCCTCGCATGCCGTGGCGCCGAGCACGACGTCAAAGGCCAACTCTCCGGCCGCCGGCAAGCCCCGCGCCAGTTCCGCCACCAGGACGCAGCCCAGACGGTTGTCGAGGAACGGCGCGGTGATCTCTCCGGACGCCGCGGCGATTTCCGGGGCGTAGGCATAGGCCACGCGGTCCCCGTGCTCCACGCTGACACCGGGCGGCAGGGTGGCGGAAAAACGTTCGCGCTCGCCTTTCGGCAACCGGATGTGGCGCAGTAGAATGGCGTGTTTTCCGGCGGCGGTCTTCAGCACCGCCGGAGTCCGGCCGGACTCGACGTGCGGCCCGCCCAGCGGCACCAGTTCCACGCGCCGCCCTTGGATCCGGTCCACGGTGAATCCCGGCGAGTCCATGTGCGCGCAGACCAGCAGCACCGGCTTTTTCCCGCGGCCCCGCGCCGCGGGCCGGGCCGCGGACAGCGCATACCGCCCGTGCCCCGTCACCCGCCAGCCGGCCGCGGTCCAGGCGCGTTCCAGCACCGCCGCCACTTCGCCCTCGTCCCCGGGCGTGCTGTGACAGCGCAGCAGTTCAAGCAGGATTTCCGTCCAAGATAACACAGGCACTCCTGGCTGAGTCCTAACGTAGGGCAGACACTCCTGCCTGCCTTTCCCCCGCGCCGGTCTTACCAGGTGGTCTGGCAATGGGGATACTTGCGGATGCGGTCGTCAACGGTCAGGATGGTCGCGCCTTCCACACAGGCCGTCGCGACCACAATCTGGTCGGCGGGATCGTCATGGAACGGCGGCGGCAGAGAACAGGCCCGGCAGGCAATGACCGGCGTCAGGGAAACCAGTGTCAAACCGGGGATTGCCAACGCCTGTTCAATCCAGGTTTGGACGTCACGGTCAAGCCGGAGCCGCCCTTTCTCCACCAGCTTCGCCACTTCCCACACCGAGATCGCCGAAAGGAGCAGCCGGTTTTCAGCCGCGGCCTTTCGGATGGCGGTTTTCCCTCGCGGAGAAAGCCGATCCGAGCCGGTCATCCACCAGACCCACGCATGGGTATCCATCAACAAGCTCATTTGCAGGCCTCAAACGTTCCGGAATCTGCGGCGGGAGAGACGATGTCCTCCTCATAGAGGACGCTGCCCGCCAGCTTGCCGAAAGGATTTTCAGACGTTTTCGGCTTCCACGGCACAATCTCCACCACGGGAAGTCCGCGGCGGGTGATGGTGATCGGCTCTTTGCTGGCCGCCACCTGGCCGATCCGGCGCAACGCATGCGCCTTGAATGCCGTGATCGTCATCGTTTGCATGGTCATCTCCTGCTTACGCAACCACTATAGTCATTTGAAATGGCCCTGTCAACGCGAATGAAAATCTGTTCCCCGCGGATTTCGCAGTATTGACGCAGATTTCCCGCAAAATACCCGGTATCCGTGCTCAAAAAGACCGACGCGACCCCAATCCCGTTCGCCACTTCGGCAGGCGTTTCAAACCGGCCCCAAACGGCGCGGGCGCGGTCCTTCTGGGCGGTCGCGGAGGAGAGCGCAACCGCCACCAGTCCCAGACCGATGAGGCAACCAACGGACGGGTTTATCATAAGCGTTTCATGCGGCCGGCGAGGGGCATGCGGGGAAACGGGAGCGAATGGGAGGCGGGAGATTATACCATGCCGGAATCCGGACGGCAAGGACTTTTGACTCCCGGCGGGTCTACCCTGACCCTCTGGGTCACTTAAGAGTTCGGCGGGTTGGAGCGCTGAAGGCGCGGATTCATCATAGCCTGGGGCAACGCCCCAGGTAGGAACGACAAAGAGAATGGAGCCCTGTAGGGGCGAACCATTTGGGGTTGTGCAGGCATAGGGCCGAAATTCCTATGGGTCGCCCCTTCAGGGCTCAACCGGTGTTGTGACGGAATCCTAGGGCGACGCTACGCTCTGCCCTAGGCTGTTATGGCGCGCCCCCTTGGGGCTGAAAACGGAACGCGCCCGTGCATCTTGAGCTTGGCTGTTGGATACCCCGTACCCTTCGGTCGGGATTTTTCATTTCTGCTCCGGCGCTTTCGGCGCAGCCGGCGCCGTCGGGCCGCCGTCATTGGGCTTGGGGCCGTCGACGGCCGAGGCGAGATCCTGCCGCTGCCAGACGCGGACGTAGTCGAAGATCATGTCGGAGGGGAGCTGCGCATCGTCGAGCCCCTCGGTTTCCCAGCCGCCGGTGATGTGCTGGAGGATGATGTGCTCGGGGACGCTGCCGACGCGCGGGCATTCCCAGCGGCCGGCCTCGCGCCCCTGCTGGTAGATGATGATCCGGCCGGGGGTCCAGAGCATGCCGCAGGTGACGAAGCCTTCCGCATCAGGCTGGAAATAGCCGCCGAAGTTGCCGGTGGACTTGTGGTTCTTCATGTAATGGTCCCAGTGGAAGCCGAAGTCATGGCGGTTCGGCCCCCAGATCGAGAGCTGCTCCTGGATGTCGAACTCCATGCCAAAGCCGTTGGTGCTGTCGCGCTGGAAATGGCGGGACTCGCCATAGGCGACGGCCTTGGGATCGGCGCCATACTCCAGGCCGCGGTCGGGCATGAGCCAGAAGGCGGTGAAGGCGCTGGGGGTGGCGGGCATTTTCAGGCGGGCTTCCCAGTAGCCGTAACGTTGGGTCCATTTGCCGAAGGTGTCGCAGTTGCCGGTGGCGTAGTCGCTCACGGGCTGATTGGGATCGTCGTTGTGGTGGGCCTTGCGCTTCTCGACGCGCAGGAGAAGCTTGCCGTCCTTGACGATGACGTTGTCCTTGGACCAGGCGGTCGCCTTGCCGAGGTGGTAATCGCCCTGATGGGAGTAGAGGTTCCACTTGTGCAGGTCGATCTTGTCGCCGTCGAAGTTGTCCTCGAAGGTGAGTTTCCACTCGCCCTCGACCGGCGGACGCTTGCCAATCCAGACGGGCAGCGGCTGGCGGGGCGGCATGTCGGCAACGATGCCGGTGACGGCGAGCGTGGCGGCGCCGGACTTCGCGTCAGCGGAGATGACGACGCCGCTGGTCGCGTTGCTCTTGAATTCGGTGCCGCCCTGGTGCTCGTGGAAATCCCGGACCGGGCCGTCGGCGACGAGCATTTCCGGCAGGTTGGCGCCCTGCCAGGGCGTGGCGGGGATGAAAGAGGCGATGATCTCGCCGGTGGCGCCGGGGGCGACGGGTTTTTCGGCCTTGAAGACGTCGGAGACGGCGTTGTTGCCGCGGCTTTCGATCTGGACGGCGGGCTGCACCGGGGTGGCGCCGGTGTTGCGGAACTGCACTCGCACCTGGAGGTATTCACTGAGGTTCCACATGCCCGTCACCGGCTTCACCAGGACCGACGCCTTCCCGGCGGCGGCGGGAAACGTCACGGTGAACGACTTGGCGTCGGAGGCGGTGATCTTCGCGCCGCCGCGGGCCACGACCTGTTTGGCGGGATCAAACGCCGCCGGACCGCCCAGGATCTGGCCGCCCGCGGGTTTGACGGCCACGGTGTTGGGATCGACGTACGGCACTTCCCCGGCCGGGCCGGCGGCGCGGATCGCGGTCACCCGGAAAGACTGCTCCACATCGGACTTGCCGATGAAGAGAATGGCCTTGGCAATGGCCTCGGGTTTCAAGGCGTATCCCTTCTTGCCGTAGGAATACCCCATGATGACCGGCAGCGGTTTGGTCTCGCCGGGCTTGACGGTGACGATGCTGGCGCTGAAGGGGTTGTCCTGCCAGTTGCCGGGGTTGTCGACGCGCAGGTTGGCGCGGATCGGCTTGGTGCCGTTGTTGGTGACGGTGGTCTCAAGATGGCCGAACCCGGAGGCGTCCCACGGCGTCTTGGGCGTGATGACCACGCCGGGGAAGCTGGATTTGCCGCCGGCCTTGACGGAAATGTCGAGCGCCCTGTCTTTGACCGCAAACGTAGTCTCGCCGAAGGTCTCATTGGCGGTAATCAGTTCCACAGCGCCGGGCTGGGCCGGATCGAAAAGCACCTTGCCCGCCGGTTCCTGGGCGCGGCTGAGGCCAAGGGAACAGGCGAGGGCGGCCAGCAGTGCGGTGAGGGTGCGGACGGGATGCATCAGAACCTCGTAAATTAAGCGGTTTGTCTTTGGCGGCGGCGCCGCCGCGTTTCATGTGCGCATGAATTCAGGCAAAAGACTGTATCACCCCGGAATCCGGAGTCAATTAGCCCGGCCAAGCCGGAACTCGGTTTGTGGTGCTATGCAACCTTATGTGCCGGCTTGCCCGGGCTACTGTTTTTACTGCGGCAGAGCCGCTTTGGAATGCCGGCGGCTCGACGCCGCTTTTCCCGCCGGGGGAACCGGCCTCACGGGGAAAGGGACCCGCACGCGGCCGCCTTTCCGCAGACTCCGCGGAACCCCACCGTCTCCGCTTTTTCTAAGCACAAAACCGGCAATTGGACGGATTGAAAACCGGCAAACGGCCGCGAACCTGACTGTTCGTGCCCGGCCTGAAAGACATGCCGATCGGGAGATCGGCGTTCCCGGGGTCGGAGAATTATGGTGCCAATTTTTTGTTGTAATAATCTAAAATGGAATGAATTGCGACAAAGTAAAACGGTTTAACTTTCTCGGCGTCGGACGTCAATTCTAATTACAGATCAATTGAGCATATACTATTCACAAAGTAGCATTTTTAATTCTCACTGGGGGTCAATACCCCGACCCTCTGGGTCGCTTACGTTTTCGGTAGCTCGGAGCGCTGAAGGCGCGGTTCCATAATAGCCTGGGGCAACGCCCCAGGT
>CAITSE010000236.1 GCA_903894975.1 uncultured Lentisphaerota bacterium | reverse complement strand
CATCTGGCGGGAACATCAATTACGAGGAGTCATGCAGATGCGAAAAACGGCGAAAATCAAGGCGGGGTTTGTGGGGTTTGGCGAGGTCAACACGCCGCGGGAGTTCATTGACGGGCGTTGTGCGGCGGCCACCAGGCAGCTTGAGGAGCAGGGGCTGGAGTTGATCCAGACGGCGCCGGTCAGCGACGATCCGGCCGGGGCGCAGGCCGCGCGCGCCGTGGCGGAGCTGGCCCGGGCGGAGTTCGACCTGCTTGTCATCTGCGTCGCCGGCTGGATCCCGACCTGGGCGGTGATCGCCGTCATTGAGCCGTTCAAGCACAAGCCGATGGTACTGTGGGGGCTCAGCGGCTGGCAGGACGGCGACCGCTTTGTCACCACCGCCGACCAGGCCGGAACCACCGCCCTGCGCAAGCCGCTGGTGGACATGGGGTACACCTTCAAATACGTCGTCACCCGCCGCGGTCAACCGCCGCCGTTGGCCGAAATCGCCGCCTACGCCCGGGCCGCGCACGCCGCCGCCGCCCTCAAGACCGACCGGATCGGCATGGCCGGCTACCGCGACATGCGGCTGTACGGGACGCTCTACGACGGCGTGTCGCTGAAGGCCGAGATTGGCCCGGAGATCGAGCATTTCGAACTGCTGGAACTGAAGCAACTCATGGACGGCATCGATGCCGGCGAGGTGACCGCGCTGGCCAAGCGGGTGCGCGCCCGCTGGCGGTTCGTCCGCGAGCCGAAGCCCGGCACGGTCGAAAACTCCGTCCGCCTGTTTCTGGCCATCAAGCGCAAGGTTGACGAACGCGGCTACCAGGGCTTCTCCTTCAACGATGTCGACGGCATCAAGAAGCTGCTGGGCTTTGCCCCGGCCGGCGCGCTGACCCTGTTCCATGACGAACTGGACATTTCCTCAGTCCCGGAGAACGACAGCCTCGGGGCGGTCACCCAGCTGATCGTGCGCCGCCTCACCGGGCAGGTCGCCGCCTACCTGGAGTTTTACGAGTTCCTGGCGGATGGCGCCCTGATGGGCGTTCCCGACTACGTGCCCGCGGAGATTGTCGAGGGCGGGGTGACGGTCATGCCGAACGCCTTCGGCTCCTTTGGCGAGGGGCTGTTGAACGTGTCAAAACTCAAGACCGGCAAGGTGACGCTGGCGCGTCTCGGCCGCACCAACGGCCGTTACGTCATGCACCTGATGACCGCGACCGCGCGGACTCCGCAAACGTGGGAGGAGGCCGGCTGGGCGCCGCCCGCGCCGCAACTGCCCAGCCTCGAATTCGCCTTTGACGGCGATCCGGGGGAGTTCACCCAAAAGGTCATGAGCCAGCATTACATCATTGCCTACGGCGACCACCGGGCGGTGTTGGAAGATTTCTGCGCCATCAAGAGGATTGAGGTTATTTGACTGTGTGACAATTTTAGCAGACGATGTTGGGGCCACCCTTTTGAAAAAGGGTGCTCCCTTTGCGGATTCCGCAGGCCGCACCAGTGCAACAATCCACGATTGGGGCAACAGGGGCGGCCTGCGAAATCCGCAAAAAGACACAAAAAGGTTTGACAGAGGGTTTGGGAACCGCCTTTCCTCAAAAGGGGGTTCCCAATCAACAACGTTATCAGGAGCATTTTCACCATGCACAAATTCAGGATCATCAACATCACCCCGCTGTTCGTCGAACACCGGGCCGAGATGACGGCGGATCTGCTGCGCCTCCACCAAGAGTGCGGGGTCACCGACGTGGCCTTCATCTTGCCGCTGCATCCCGAAGGCCGGACGCCCTCCCTGGCGAAGGCGGAACGACTCCGGGACCTTTTCCTGGAGATGCGCCAGGGGCTGGCGGAATCCGGCCTG
>CAITSE010000235.1 GCA_903894975.1 uncultured Lentisphaerota bacterium | reverse complement strand
GATCTGGAGGCCCTCTGCCGGGAAGCGGCCATGAGCTGCCTCCGCCAGATCATGGGCGAGATTGATTTCGCGCAGGCGGGCATTCCCTACGAAACGCTCGCCAAACTCGAAGTGCGCATGGACGATTTCCTGGCCGCCCTGCGGGAGATCGAGCCGTCCGCCATTCGCGAAGTCTTCGTGGAATCACCCAATGTGCATTGGGACGACGTGGGCGGGCTCGCGGCCCTGAAGCAGCGCCTGGTCGAAGCGGTGGAATGGCCGCTGAAATATCCCGCGCTCTTTGAGCAGGGCGGCGTGGCGCCGCCCAAGGGGATTCTGCTGGTCGGTCCGCCAGGGTGCGGCAAGACCCTGATGGCCAAGGCGATTGCCACCGAGAGCCAGGCCAACTTCATCTCCGTCAAAGGCCCCGCCCTGATGTCAAAATGGGTCGGGGAATCGGAAAAAGGAATTCGTGAAATTTTTCACAAAGCCCGGCAGGCGGCGCCGTGCATCATCTTTTTTGATGAAATCGACGCCTTGGTGGCGACCCGCAGCTCGGGCACGACGGACTCGCATGTCTCGGAACGGCTGCTGAGCCAGTTTTTGGCCGAGTTTGACGGGCTCGATGAACTCCGGGGCGTCCTGGTGTTGGGGGCGACCAACCGCCGGGATCTGCTGGATGCCGCCGTCCTCCGCCCGGGCCGCTTCGACGACATCATTGAAATGAGCCTGCCCGGAACGTCCGACCGGGAGGAAATCTTCGCGGTTCATCTCCGGCGGAAACCGCTGGCGGCCGGGCTGCACGGCGCGGAATTCGCCGCGCAAGCGGACGGGTTCAGCGGTGCTGACATTTCGGCCGTCGCGCGCCGCGCCGCCATGACGGCGGTGCGGCGGGCCGTGAAGAGCCTGGCGCAGGGCGCGGCTGGCGACCCCCAAATCCTGATCCAGCGCCAGGATCTTGACGACGCCATGGCCGAGGTGCGCGGAGGACGGGGATGAGCCAGGGGCTGTACCTGTTTTGCCTGACCCCGGAAACGTCGCAACTGGATCTCGCGGGCCCGGGGCTTGCCGACGCGCCGCCGCTGTTTACCGTGGCCGTCGCTGGCGTCACCGCCGTTCTCGCCAGCGTTGCCCTGGATGAGTTCTGCGGGCCGGCCGCCCGTGAGCAGTTGGCGGACCTGGCGTGGGTGGCGCCCCGGGCGCTGCGGCACGAAGCGGTCATCATGAGCATCCTGCGCCAGGCGCCCGTCTTGCCGGTGCGCTTCGGCAGTGTGTTTTCGTCCGCCACTGTCTTGGCCGCGTCGCTGGAACGGCAGCGGGTGGCCTTGGCGCAATTCTTCCGTGAGACGGCCGGCCAGCAGGAATGGAATCTCAAGGCGTTTGTGGACCGGCCACAGGCCAAGGCGCGGCTCCTGACTGCGCGGCTGGCCGCGGAACACGCGCAACTCGCCGGGCTGGCCCCGGGAAAACGCTACTTCCTGGAACAAAAAATCAAAGGCGAGGTGGAGCGGGAGTTGACGTCCTGGCTCACGGGCGTCACGGCCGAACTGCTCGATGCGGTCAACGCGGTCGCCACAGCGTCCCGGACCGGGCGCTTGCAAGCAGCGGAACTGACCGGGCGCGACGATGAGATGTTCTTCCAGGCCGCCCTGCTCGTTCCCGATGACGCCGTCGGGCGGCTGCACCAGCTGACTGCGGAGTGGAACGCCAGCCATCAGGCACTGGGGCTGCAACTGGCGTCTTCCGGCCCCTGGCCGCCCTATCACTTCACTCCGGTCTTAGTCCCGCCGGAATAAGGGTGTCCCTTGCCAAACCCACGGTTGCCCGGAATTCAGAAACCAGAAGCCAGAATTCAGAATGAAAGGCGATCTCACTTTCGGCATTTTCCTTCCGCGGTTTGCGCCTTGTAGTGGCAATGGAGATGCCCATTCCTTTGCCCCTTCAGGGCGGCGAAAAAGAGAGGGAAGGGGGAGCTTCCCAGGGCGCGGCCCTGGGCTATTCTCCCCAGCCCCGTTGGGGCGAACAACCCAATGAGGAGCCAGTTTCTGGGAGTTCTGGGAGTTCTGGGAGTTCTGGGAGTTCTGGGAGTTCTGGGAGTTCT
>CAITSE010000234.1 GCA_903894975.1 uncultured Lentisphaerota bacterium | reverse complement strand
TTTTCAACCGCTAATGAACGCTAATGCACGCTAATAAAAACGGTCTTATTCGCGTTTATTCGCGTTTATTCGCGGTTAATAACAATGGACGTCTTAATAAATCTTTTTCAACCGCTAATGAACGCTAATGCACGCTAATAAAAACGGTCTTATTCGCGTTTATTCGCGGTTAATAATATGGGCGGATCGGGAATGATCTTCTCATGGCGCAACCGCGGTGAAACCTTGAAATTTGTTAACGGTGCCGTTGGGCAGGAACCGGAGAAACTCTTATGAACCAGGCGACCGATAGGGATCCCCAATTCATGACGAATCCGTTGCAGGCGAAGGATCTCGAACCCCACGTGACGGAACGCGCCGCCGACCTGGCGGCGGCGAACGGTTCGCTCCGGCAGAGCCAGGACCGGTTCCACAGCGCCATGGAGAGCATGCTGGAGGGATGCCAGATCCTGGACCGCGACTGGCGCTATGTGTACATTAACGACGCGGCCGAACGGCACAATCGTCGGCTGAAAACGGATCTTCTCGGCAAGCGCTATATGGATGCCTGGCCTGGCATTGAGGGGACTCCCATCTTCGCCCTGATCCGGGACTGCATGGAGAAACAGGCCGCCCAGCGTATCGAAAACCTTTTCGCCTTTCCCGACGGGACGTCCGGCTGGTTCGACCTGAGCATCCAGCCGGTCCCGGAGGGCGTGTTCATTCTCTCTATGGACATCACCGAGCGCAAGCAGGCGGAAGAGGCGTTGCGGGCGAGCCGGGCCAATCTGGAGGCGGCCTTGACCAGCATGACCGACGCCGTGTTCATCTCCGACGCCGCCGGCCGGTTCATCGAATTCAATGACGCCTTTGCCACGTTCCACCGGTTCAAGAACAAGGCCGAGTGCGCCAAGACCCTTGCCGAATATCCCAATTTTCTCGAGGTGTTCCTGCCGGACGGAAAGCCGGCACCGCTGGAGATGTGGGCGGTGCCGCGGGCGCTCCGCGGCGAGACGGTGACCAATGCCGAATACGGCCTCCGCCGCAAGGACACGGGGGAAAGCTGGGTCGGCAGTTACAGCTTCGGCCCCATTCGCAACCAAGAGGGCGCGATCGTCGGTTCCGTGGTCGTGGGGCGCGACGTCACCGAGCGCAAGCGGGCAGAGGAGGCGTTGCGCCGCAGTGAGGAACGGTTGAACTTCGCCATGGAAACCAGCCATATCGGGGCCTGGGAACTTGACCTGAAAAATCACACCGCGCACCGCACCCTGATCCATGACCAGATCTTCGGCTATGAAACGCCGCTGCCGTCCTGGACCTACGAAATGTTCCTCGAACATGTTCTGCCCGAGGACCGGACGGAGGTGGACCGGCGTTTCCGTGAGGCGATGAAAACGCAGTCCGACTGGAACTTTGAGTGCCGCATCCGCCGCGCCGATGGCGAGGTGCGGTGGATTTTTGCCGCGGGCGGGCATGAGCAAATCTCCAAAGGGCAGGCAGTGCGGATGTCCGGCATCGTCCAGGACATCACCGACCGCAAGAAGACCGAGGCGGAGCGGGAGAAACTGGAAGTGCAGCTGCGGCAGGCGCAGAAGATGGATTCGGTGGGGCGGCTGGCCGGCGGCGTGGCCCACGATTTCAACAACATGCTGGGAGTGATTCTCGGG
>CAITSE010000233.1 GCA_903894975.1 uncultured Lentisphaerota bacterium | reverse complement strand
TGCGAACGTCGAACATCGAACGTTGAACGTCCAACGTCGAATCGGAATCCATGCGGTGCATAGAAGCTTGAACCGGTCAGGTTTTACTTCAACGTTCGACGTTCAATGTTCAATGTTCGACGTTCGTTTTTTCCTTACATTTACGCGCATGCCCCGCAGGGGGCTCCGGGGCGGCGCATTTTTTCGCCCTGTGCGACTTCAGTGCTGGCGGCCAGCCGGTTCCGGTTGCCGGTCGTCGGCGAAACGCGTGGCCAGAATGGCCATGACCGCCTCACGCAGGGCCGGATTGGGAGTGTCCACAATAAACATCACCCGGCCGCCACGGCGTAACAGCCAAAATCCCGAGCTGGTTGTGGGACCGACGCGACAAGCGGCCCACCCGGACTCTCCGGCCGAGAAACATTGGACGCGGAGTTCACATCCGCCGGCATCCACCCGCGTGTAACTTTGATTTTTAGGCTGCGCGGCCACATAGACGGTTTTGTATTCGTAGCCAATCCCGGGCCATTTCAAAGGCAATGCGATCTTCAGTTCTGCCAGCTCGGGGAATTTGTCCCCTTTGAGCGCCAGAAGATCTTGCGCGACCAGCGTCATCACTTCCTGAGCCCTGGCGCTCTCGCGTCCCGGGGCCGCAGGAATTTGGCTGGGGAATTCGTCGCTCCGGCTGGGAATGCCGGTCATGAGACTGGCCAGAGCGGCGCAGAGCAGTAGGTACTTTCTCACGTAGGCCTCCCTGTTTTTCCCAACATGTTACAACAATCTGCATTCCAAGACGCCAAGAATCTACCATACCCGCCGCCGACCGCCCATGAGTCCGTTCAGAATCGCCGGGCTGGAAGCCCGCCGGCCTGTGTCGCCGGGTGTAGACACCCGCCCTCCACAAAAAAAGAACGAACGTCGAACATTCAACATCGAACGTTCAACGTCGAATTAAATCTGCAGAACGCCGCCGACGGGGCGAAATTCGCTGGCGCAGAGAACATTGGCGAGATGACAGAACGCCATTCGCCAGCGCATTTCGCCACGCCTTCACCGGAAACGGGTCGGAGACCCTCGCCGGGGGGTTCGGGGGGCGCGCGAACTGCGCCCCCCGACCGCTTGCGCTCAGACCTGGACGGCTTCGGCTGCGGACGACGCGGCGCCGGCGGAGCGGGACAGGAGTGGCGTCACGACTTCGCCAAGGAATTCATCGACCTGCTGCGGGGCGCGGCCGGTGAAGCGGCTGGCGTCGGTCAGAGTCGAGAGCTGCGCCCGGACCTTGGCGAAAACCGGGTCGCCGGCCAGCCGGTCCAGAAGATCATTGTCCGCGCCCTCTTCCTTGACCCGGCGGCCCGCAGCCATGGAATGGGTGCGGATCGCTTCATGCAGTTCCTGGCGGTCGCCGCCGGCCTTGACCCCGGCCATGATCACGGCCTCGGTGGCCATGAACGGAAGCTCGGCCTGGACATGGCGTGCGATGACCTTCGGCCAGACCTGCAAGCCCTTGGTGACGTTGGCGGCGGTGGAGAGGATGATGTCCACGGCCAGGAACGCCTGCGGCAGGGAGAGCCGGCGGTTGGCGGAGTCGTCGAGTGTGCGCTCGAACCATTGGGCGGCATGGGTCTGGGCGGCGTTGGCCTCCAGGCTCATGACGAAACGGGACAGTGCGCAGATCCGTTCGGAGCGCATGGGATTGCGCTTGTAGGCCATGGCGCTGGAACCGACCTGCCCCTTTTCGAAGGGCTCCTCGATCTCCTTGAGATGCGCCAGCAGCCGGATGTCGGAGGCCATTTTGGCGGCGGACTGGGCGACGCCGGAGAGGACCGCCAGCACGGAGAAGTCGAACTTGCGGCTGTAGGTCTGCCCGGACACCGGAACCGCCTTGTCGAACCCCATCATCCGGGTCACGCGCCGGTCGAGTTCACGCACCTTGTCATGGTCGCCCTCGAACAACTCCAGAAAGCTGGCCTGGGTGCCGGTGGTGCCTTTGACGCCGCGGAACGGCAGTTCCGCAATCAGCCGGTCGAGCGCCTCAAAATCCAGGGCGAAATCATACAGCCAGAGACAGGCGCGCTTGCCCACGGTGGTGAGCTGGGCCGGCTGGAAATGGGTGAACCCCAGGGTCGGCAGTTCGCGGTACTGCTGCGCGAACTCCGCCAGATTGGCCATCACTCCGGTCAGCTTGGCGCGCAGAAGCTTCATCCCCTCGCGCATCTGGATCAATTCGGAATTGTCGGTGACATAGCAACTAGTGGCGCCGAGGTGGATGATCCCCTTCGCTTCCGGGCATTGCTCGCCGTAGGCCTGGATATGGCTCATGACGTCGTGGCGCAGCTTTTTCTCCCAAGCTTCGGCCACATCGAAATTGATGTCGCCAGCATGCTTCTCGAGCTGGGCGACCTGGGCGTCGGTGATGGGCAGGCCCAGATCCTTTTCACACTTGGCCAGGGCGATCCAGAGCTTGCGCCAGAGCCCGAACTTGGTCTGGGGCGACCAGACGGCGTTCATCTCCCGGCTGGCGTACCGGGCGGAAAGCGGGTTTTCGTAGATCGTGCGGTCCATGGCAATGCTCGCTGTCTGGGTGGGTCCGGCGGAGGCGGCCGGGATTCCCGGAAACCGCCGGGAGAACGGGGTTTTGAAAGGTGGAAAACTGTAGCACAGAAGCCCGCGTTTGCCCTTCGCGTTTTCCGCGGCTCCATCATGCCTCAGATGGCGGGGAACGGAATCCCCGCAGGGGATGGCACTCGCCTAGCCTCGGGCGTAGCCCGTGGAACAGGATGCCATAAAGACGTTGCAAGCCCCATGATGCGCCGCCTCCATGTGGGCATGCGCGTACTTAAGACACTGTTTGCGGATATGAAGAAGCGACGGAGCGTGAACCCGGCACCGCCTGAAGGCGGAACTCCGAACTCGGACGGTCCGGCTTCACGTTGGGAGTTCCCACTTCAGTGGGGGCTGCTCAAG
>CAITSE010000232.1 GCA_903894975.1 uncultured Lentisphaerota bacterium | reverse complement strand
TCCCTACGGCGGCTGGATCGCGGCGGTTCTGGGTTATTTCATGGAACTGTTGGTAGGCTTGGTCCAGGCGCTGGTGTTTATGCTGTTGTCGGCGGTGTTCACGTTGCTGATGTGCCAGCATGAGGAACACGGCGAGCCGGGCGCTGCGCATTGAGATGACGACGGTCTGATTCCTGAAACTTCCCGATCCGGGAAACGTGACGAACGCAAGGAGTACACCACGATGGGCGGTCTTACAGGCAACCTTCACATTGGTCTGGCGGCGCTGGGCGCGGCCATCGGCATCGGCATGATCGGCATGTGCGCGGTGAGCGCCGTCGGCCGCAATCCCGGCGCCAACAACAAAATTCTGGTCATGGGCATCCTGATGGCGGCCCTGGCGGAAGCGATCTTCTTCATCTCCCTGCTGCTCGGCAAGAGTTTCGCTTAAGTCAGAAGCCTGCCGGTGGGGTTGGTTTCCTTGGACGACGGTTGGTAGCGCAGGCTTCTGATCTGTACGGGGAAAGCATTCTTCCTGACATTTACGACAAGACGTCGGTCGGGCGTTCAAAGCTGAAACGGCCCGCCCGATAACTTTCAAGTCCGAATTTCAGGTCCCGGTTTCCCCTGCGGAAGTCGAAACGTGAAATCGGCAATCCGGTTCAACCAAGGATTCCGCCATGTTTAACCTCCCTGTTGTCCTGGCGACTGCCGGCGAACCCGGGCAGAGCATCGTCCAGACTTTGGGCGTGAATGTGCACATGCTCGTTGCCCACACGATCTGTTTTCTGATCGTGGCGGCGGTGTTGGCGAAGTTCGCCTTCAAGCCGGTGCTCGGGATGCTGGAAGAGCGCCGCCAGCGCATCGCTCAGGCCCAGGCGGATGCCGAGCAGGTGAAGAAGGAACTGGCTGAGACCGAGTCGGAACGGAAGCGGATCCTGCACGAGGTTGGCCGCAAGGCGGAGGCCATGCTGGAGGAAACCGTCCACACCGCCGCCAAGCTGCGCGAGGCGGAACTGGCCAAGACCCGGGAGGAAGCCGCTCGCATCATGGCCGAAGCCCGGGCCGCCGCCGTCCGTGAAGCGGACCGGATGCGGACGGAGCTGCGGCGGGAACTGGGGCGTCTGGCTGTGGCGGCGGCGGAACAGGTGGCGCGCAAGATGCTCACCGCCGAGGACCGCGACCGGCTGGCCGCGGAAGCCGTCAAGGACATGGAACGGGCGGCCGCGTAATTCCGGATCTGCTGCCGGTCACCCAACCACGGATTTGTCATGAAACACGGTAACAAACAGGAACGGCTGCAGGCGGCGCGGCTCTGGCGCTCGTGCCGTACTGGCGGCCGGGCGGACCTGGAAAAGGTTCGCAGCGTGTTGCGCTTGTTGCTGGATGCGGAGCCGCGGGGTTGGCAGGGGATCGTCCGCTGCCTGGCCGACCGGTTGCGGCAGGAAACCCGTGAACGCACCGCGGCGGTGAGTTCGGCCGAGCCGCTTTCCGAAGCGCTGCAGGCAGAGGTCACCGCGGTGCTGCGCCGCCGTCACGGCGCGGATTTGCAGACTGCTTTTACCACGGACCCGGCGCTGATCGGCGGCCTGCGTGTGCGGGTCGGCAGCGAGGTTTGGGACGGCAGCATCCACGGCCGTCTCGCCGCGATGGAACAGAGCATGTGATCCAGAGATCTCGTTTTTCAGATGCCTCAACGGTAAGGAGAAATCGAACATCGAACATTCAACATCGAACGTCCAGCATTGAAGTGAAGACCGACCGACCGGAGATCATGACCGAATCAAAAATCCCGGTTCGACGTTGAATGTTCAATGTTGAATGTTGAATGTTCGCAATACTTTGATTTCTAAAAAATTATGTATCTTGTGTTGCCATGCATGCCCAGCGGGGCCTGATCCCTTTTCCTTGAAGCCGAACCTCCAACGTCGAAGCCAACCCTGAAATTTCCCATGAACGACATCCTGCAAGACATCGAGGCGAAACTGACCGGCCTGGCCTCGGCGCCACAGCGGCAGCAGACTGGCGTGGTGCGCGAGATCGGTGACGGCGTCGTCCGCATCGAAGGGCTCTCTGGCATCATGAGCGGAGAGATGCTGGACTTTGGCGACGGCGTGGCCGGGCTGGCCATGAACCTGGACGAGGCGGACGTGGGCGCGTTGGTGCTCGGCTCCTTCCAAAGTGTGCGCGAGGGCCGCGAAGTCCGCGCCACGGGACGTCTGCTGAGTGTGCCGGTGGGCAAAGCCATGCTGGGGCGCGTCGTGGACGTGCTGGGGCGGCCGTTGGACGGCAAGGGCCCGGTGGCGACGGAAGAGTTCAGCCCGATCGAACGGGCGGCGCCCGGCATCATGTCCCGCCAGCCTGTGAGTGAACCGGTGCAGACCGGGATCATGGCGGTGGACGCGCTGATTCCCATCGGCCGCGGCCAGCGCGAGCTGATCATCGGCGACCGGTCCACGGGTAAGACCACGGTCTGCCTGGACGCGATTTTGCACCAGGCCGAACTCAATCGCGCGGCCGAGACCCGGGGCGATAAAGAGCACCGCCCGCTCTACAGCGTGTATGTGGCCGTGGGCCAGAAACAGTCGAGCGTGGCCCGGGTGGTGAACACCCTGGAAGAACACGGGGCGATGCCCTACACGGTGGTGGTGGTGGCCGGCGCGTCCGATTCGGCGACGAGCCAGTATCTGGCGCCGTTCACGGGCACGGCCATCGGCGAGTGGTTCCGCGACCACGGCCAGGACGCCTTGGTGGTATATGACGACCTTTCCAAGCACGCCGTGGCCTACCGCCAGGTGTCGCTGCTGCTTAAGCGTCCGTCCGGCCGCGAAGCCTATCCCGGCGACGTGTTCTATCTGCACAGCCGCCTGCTGGAACGGTCGGCGCGCGTCACCAAGGAGGCCGGCGGCGGCTCCCTGACGGCGCTGCCGGTGATCGAGACCCAGGCGGGCGATATTTCGGCGTACATCCCGACCAACGTTATTTCCATCACCGACGGCCAGCTTTTCCTGGAATCCGATTTGTTCTACCAGGGCGTGCGCCCGGCCATTTCCGTGGGGCTTTCCGTCTCCCGCGTCGGTTCTTCGGCACAGATCAAGGCCATGAAGCAGGTGGCGGGAAAGATCAAGCTGGAACTGGCGCAGTATCGGGAACTGGCGGCCTTTTCCCAGTTTGGTTCCGACTTGGACGCCAAGACCCAGGCGCAGTTGGAGCGCGGCCGGCGCATCGTGGAACTGTTCAAGCAACCGCAGCACGAGGCCGTGCCCGTGGCCATGCAGGTGGTGCTGCTGTGGGCGGTGCAGAACGGCGGGTTTGACGGCGTGCCGCCCGCCAAAACCACGGAATTCCGCGGCCGCCTGGCCACCTGGCTGGCGCAGAACCAGGCCGGACTGCTGGAGAAAATCCGGCAGGAAAAGGTGCTGTCGGAAGCCCTTCTCGCCGAGGTGAAAAAGGCCGTGGAATCCTTCAAGCAGCTCCAAGGGTAAGCACTGCGTCATGGCGAACGTCAGAGACATACGCCGGCGCATCAAGTCGGTGCGCAGCACGGCCAAGATTACCAAGGCCATGCAGATGGTCGCGGCCTCGAAGATGCGCAAGGCGCAGGACGCGGCGCTGCAGAGCCGTCCCTTCGCCCGCCTCGTCTACCGGATCACCTCCCAGGCGCTGAGCCACGCCGGTTCCTACCGGCATCCGCTCATGGAGCGGCAGCCGGGAACGGCGTGCGCCGTGGTGCTGGTGACGCCGGACAAGGGCCTTTGCGGCGGCCTCACCAGCAATCTCCTGCGCGAGGCCGCCGTCTATGATCCGGCCACGACGGTGTTCATCGCCGCCGGCAAGCGGGCCGCCCAGTTCATTCAGCGCACCCACCGCAAGCTGGCCGCGGAATTCAGCTGGCAGGACCGGCCGGTGTATCCCGCCGCGCGCGCCATCTCCAAGTTCGTCCAGGAGCTTTACCTCAAGGGCGAAGTCCAGAGGGTGGACGTGCTTTTCACCAATTTCATCTCGACCCTCAGCCAGAAGCCGGTGGCCTGGACGTTGCTGCCTATGGCGCGGGTGGCGGGCTGTGAGACCGGCGTCCACGGCGAAATGACCGAGAGCTACCTGCCGCAACTGACGGACGTGGATTTGAAGGGCGCGACCGAGTTCGAGTTCGAGCCGTCCACCGCGGAAGTGCTGGAGGAACTGCTGGGGCACAACCTGAATTTCACGCTGTACCAGATGCTGCTGGAATCTCGCGCCAGCGAACAGAGCGCACGCATGGTGGCGATGAAGAACGCCACGGAGAACGCCGAGGATCTGATTGACGACCTTACCCTGCAAAGCAACCAGATGCGGCAGGCGGCGATCACCAAGGAACTGCTCGAGATCACCAGCGCCGCGATGGCAGCGGAAGGCTAGCCGAATACAATTCAAAGGCATTTTTTTTCATCCACGAATTCCACGAAATGACACGAATGTGGTCTTTTAACGGTTTCGTGAGATTCGTGAAATTCGTGGATACCATGCGATCAAGTTGATGTGGAGAATTTCGGCATGAGCACAGGCAAAATCGTCCAGATTATGGGCCCGGTGGTGGACGTCGAGTTTCCGGACGTCGCCGGCCTTCCGGCCATTTACGAGTCGCTGATTGTGACCGTGGCGGCCGGCGCCGCGCCGCTGACGCTGGAGGTGCAGCAGCACCTGGGCGGCGGCTGGGTGCGGGCCGTGGCCATGTCCTCGACCGACGGCCTGCGCCGTGGCCAGGCTGCGACCTCCACCGGTTCGCCGATCCGGGTGCCCGTGGGCAAGGCGGTCATGGGCCGGGTGCTGAACGTCACCGGCGACCCTGTGGACGGGCGCGGCCCCGTGCAGACCGAAACGCGCCTGCCCATCCACCGGCGGCCGCCCACCCTGGAAGAACAGGCGACGAGCCCGGAAGTGCTGACCACTGGTATCAAGGTCATTGACCTGATCTGCCCCTTTCTCAAGGGCGGCAAGATCGGCGCGTTTGGCGGCGCCGGCGTGGGCAAGACCGTGGTCATCATGGAACTGATCAACAACATCGCCAAGCAGCACGGCGGCCTCTCGGTGTTTGCCGGCGTCGGGGAACGTACCCGCGAAGGCAACGACCTCTACCACGAAATGTCCTCCTCCGGCGTTATCAACCAGGAAGACCTGAGCCAGTCCAAGGTCGCCCTGATCTACGGGCAGATGAACGAGCCGCCCGGCGCCCGCCTCCGCGTGGCGCTCTCGGCCTTGACCGTGGCCGAATACTTCCGCGACACCGAACACCAGGACGTGCTGCTGTTCGTCGACAACATCTTCCGCTTCTCCCAGGCCGGATCCGAAGTTTCGGCCCTGCTCGGCCGCATTCCCAGCGCGGTCGGCTACCAGCCCACGCTCGCCTCCGAAATGGGCGACCTCCAGGAGCGCATCACCTCCACCAAGGACGGGTCGATCACCTCCTTCCAGGCGGTGTATGTGCCGGCGGACGATCTGACCGACCCGGCCCCGGCCACGACTTTCGCCCACCTGGACGCCACCATCGTGCTCGAGCGTTCCATCGCCGAGCAGGGTATCTTCCCCGCCGTGGATCCTCTGGCCTCGACCTCGCGCGCCCTGGCCCCGGAAATCGTCGGCAAAGAGCATTACGAGGTCGCCCGTGAAGTCCAGCGCGTCCTTCAGCGCTACAAGGAATTGCAGGACATCATCGCCATTCTCGGCATGGACGAACTGGCGCCCGAGGACAAGGTCACAGTCGGCCGCGCCCGCAAGATCCAGCGCTTTCTCAGCCAGCCCTTCACCGTGGCCGAAGTTTTCACCGGCAGTCCCGGCAAGCAGGTTCCGGTGGCCGACACCGTGCGCGGCTTCAAGGACATCCTGGACGGCAAGATGGATGACGTGCCGGAAGGCAACTTCTACATGAAGGGCGGCATCGACGAGGTCAGGGAATAACCATGGCCGACGACACCGCCAAACCCGAGGAAAATCCCGTCCACGCCGGCATGCTGCGCTTGCAGGTGGTCACGCCTGAGGCGGAAGCTGTTCATGTCGAAGCTGATGCGGTGACCTTGCCGACGGCGAGCGGGGAGATTCAGGTGCTGGCGGGGCACATGCCGCTGGTGTCACGGCTGGTTCCCGGCGAGATGGTGGTTCGTAGCGGCGGCAAGGACAGCTTCCTGGCTGTCGGCCGTGGCATCATCATGATCACCGGCGACCACATTTCGATCCTGACCGACCTGGCGGTGGAGGCCGAGCACATTGATGAGGCGGCGGCGGAGACCGCCCGGCGCGAAGCCGAGGCCCGCCTGCAGGAACAGCTCAGCCAGGAGGAGATTGTCACGATCAAGGCCTCCCTGGCCAAGGCCCTGGCCCTGCTGGAAGTCAAACACCGCCACGACCACCACGGCCGGCATCAGGCCGGGTGAGGCGGGCCGCGGAACCGCGAGCCGTGAAACGCGCCGTTTTTTGCCGCAAAAGAACGCAAAGATCGCAAGGGGCGGCCCAGGCTCCCCTCTTCCCGGGCTCGTCTGTCCCAGCATCGAGGGCTCTCGAGTGCCCTCGAGAGCTCCCGAGTGCCGTCGCCCGCCGGCCCTCGAATCCTTCCTTCTGCCCCATGCCTGCGGCGCGCCGTTGCATAATTCCGCGCCGCGGGTAGATTCACCCATCCGTCGCCGCGCCGGTGGCGGGAATCCTGGGAGTTCCGAGATGAAAACGCGCCGTATCACTTGGATTTTGGCCGCCCTGTCCGTCACCACGGCTTTTGCCGGAAGCGGCTGCGTGATGTTCAACCGCGTGGCCATGACCAAGACCACGACCACCGGGCAGGAACTGGTGGACCTGCAGACGGCCAACAACAAGGGCGCCCTGACGCCGGAAGAATACGCCCGGTTAAAAAAGGCAATTTTGGACAGCGGCTGCAAGCCCGTTCCGTGACCGGCCGGGTCCGGCCCCGGTCAGGCGAATGCGTTTTTGCCACAAAGAACACCAAGATCACAAAAGGGGCTCGGCTCTTTTTTGTGTATCTTTATGATTGGTTGTGGATGTCGGTTTCCCGCAAAGCTCGGCGGGGAGGGGGAAACAGACGTTTTCCTGCACCGCGATGAATTCGTGGGCTTCCGGGAAGCCGTGGGCCTGCAGTTGCGCAATCGCCGCAGTGACAAAGGCTTCCGGGGTTGATGCCCCGGCGGTAAGACCCAGCGTTTTAATGGGATCCAGGTTAATCCCTGCCAGTTTTTCGAGGGTGCTGACTAAGTGGGCCGGGCAGCCGGCGTGGCGGGCGACCTCGACCAGGCGGTTGGAATTGGAGCTGTTCTCCGCGCCGAGGATGATGAAGGCGTTGGCCTGCTGCGCAAACCGTTGGACGGCTTCCTGCCGGTTTCGCGAGGCATAGCAGACGTCGCCTGCGGCCTGGGTTTTCAGGGAGGGAAAGCGTTCGCGCAGGACGGCCAGGGACTGGGCGACTTCGTCCAGGCTCAGCGTGGTCTGGCTCATGACGATCACCTTGGCCGGATTGGAAACTTGAACCGTTGTGGCTGCGGTTGCGGATTCGATGACCGTGACCCGGTCCGGGGCTTCGCCGGCGACGCCGATGATTTCATCATGGTCGCGGTGGCCGATGAGCAGAATCGACCAGCCGCGGGCGGCGTGACGGAGGACGCCCTGATGGATCTTGGTGACGAAGGGACAGGTGGCGTCGACTACGTTCAGGCCGAGGTCGCGGGCGGTGTGGCAGACGGCAGGCGGAACACCGTGGGCGCTGAACAGGATCGTGGCGCCGCGGGGGACGTCGCGCAGATCCTGCACAAACACCATGCCCTTGGCGGTCAGGTCGTCGATGACCTGGCGGTTGTGGACGATCTGTTTCAGGCAGTAGACCGGTTTGGGTGTCTGCTGCAACACGGCTTCGGCAATGGCGATGGCGCGCCGAACCCCGGCGCAAAAGCCATGGGGCGAAACCAAAATAAGCTTGCGATCAACCACAGTTCACCAGTCCTGAAAGGAAAGGGATAATCGGGGAGATGGCGTTCTGCCCTCTCCCCGAACCCCTCTGCAGAGGGTCTTCGACCCGTTTCTGTTTGGAAAGGCAGGCGTGGCGAAATCCGCTGGCGAAGAGCGCGTCGGCGAGATGACCGTGCCATGGATCGCCAGCGCATTTCGCCACGCCCGGCGGTTGCCAAATAGAAACGTGGCCGCTGCCACTCTCCAGGGGGTGTCGGGGGAGGGGAGAATGCCATCCCCCGACTTCTCTGCCCGGGCACAGCCGTTATGATGGCCGGGGGTGAACATGGCACGAGCCTCGTGGATTCAGGGGGCGGCGGTGCTGCGGCCGAGGGGTTCGCCGGCGCGGATCAGGGTTTCGAGACCCTGGGCGGAATTGCGGCAGAGGTCGGTGTCCGGCTGGAAGGTCCCTTGGGGGAAGACCAGGACCAGGGTGGAGCCGCCAAAGGCGAAGAAGCCTTTTTCGTCCATCTTGGCGAATTTTTCCGTCGGGTGAGTCTGGACGATGCGGCCGACGCCGAAGGCGCCGACTTCGATAAAGGCGGTGCGGCCGGTGGCGGCGGTATCCAGGATGGAGACCCGGCGGGCATTTCCGGAGAAAGGGCGGGCGCCGGCGGCTAGGGCGAAGGGATTGACGGACTCGTAAGCCCCGGGTACGGTCCAAGTGGCGGCGGTACGGCCGGCGGCGGGGTAGTGGAAGCGGTGATAGTCGGCCGGGCAGAGACGGCAGACCAGGAGCACGCCGTTGGCGAGGCGGGCGGCTTCCGCGGCGGCGTTAGGCCCGGAGCCGAGCAGTTCTTCCAAGGTGAAGGAGACCCCTTTGACGGGGAAGCAGGTGGCCTGGCTGAGCCGTTCGTAGACGAGCAGCCGGCAGTCGGCGGGGGAGACGAGGACGGCGGGATCAGGGTCAAAAGGGCGCCGGCCGGGCTTGAGGCGGCGGGTGAAGAAGTCGTTAAAGCTCGCGTAGCCGCCGGCGGGCGTCTCGTAATCGGCCATGTCGATGGCGAGATCGCGGATGGTGGCGGCGATTTTGCCGCGGGACCAGCGGGAGTCGGCGTACCAGCCCAGCAGACGGGTGGGCAGGCCGGAATTAAAGAGGAGGCCACGGGCTATACCGCGGACGGGCGGCAGACAGGCGAGGCGCAGCAAGCGGTCGCCCAGTACCGTTTCGTAAACCGTGGAGCCGGTGCGGCGGTCGATGAGATGGATATTGGGAGAGATTTGGGTCATATGCAATTCAGCCGCGACCGGGGGGCCGCGGCTGAAAAGGTAAGATGGAGAATTCCGCTGTTGGTCTTCAGGCTGAGGCGATCCGATCAGAAGGCCGGGCTGCGGGGGGGGTCGGGCATGGGGGGCGGGTTGAAGTGGATGATGGTCTCGCCCTGAGTCGGCTCAAAGGGGCGGAAGACTTCCGGGATGTCGACGAACTTGGTGAATTGGACGGAGAAACTGATGGGGTCCGTAGTTCCCGGCGGTACGCTCAGAGTGATGGGGCGGTCCCAGAGCTCGAGGGAGAGCGTGCTTCCGGGCGGCCCGGAAAAACGGACATCGACTGTGTGCTTGACCCAGTCTACGATAAGGGTGAACGATTCGCCGGGGTTGAGGGGGGAGTTCAACTTGAGGAATTCGCCTTCGAAGGAAACCATGCCGGAATAGACTTCGACTTCATAGTTCATCAGTCCTTTTTCGGTGATGGTGTACCCCACGCTTGCACCGGTGCCGACGGCGCCGCAGACGCCGACCGGGGACTGGATCTCGAACTTGGCATTCTTGGGATAATTGTCCAACTGGAACTTGGTGGTGCCGTTGGCGAGACGGAGACGAACCAGGTTGGGATGGGTGGAGTTGGGCAGCACCTTAAGAGAGGTGTTGGCGAGCAGGCGGAAGGTGTTTTCAGAGGAGAGTTCCAGGACCGTATTGGCGTTGCGCCCGGTTTTCATCAGGGTGCCGAAGGGATATGCCTGGTTGAGAACGGCAGCGATAAATTCTTTATTTTTTTCGTCCTGAATTTTCACGTCGCCGGCCGCGCCCTTGACGGTGAAAGAGGTGAAGATCGGCTTGCCCGTGGATGGCGGGGGTTCGGGCAGGGTCAGGAGCGCCCCGGTGACGTAGGTCTGTCCGACTTTGGCAGGAACGATCTTCTTTTCATCGTCCTGAACCATAATGGCGTCTGGGGTGACTTTTTTGAACGTGAACGTCCCTTGGGGTTTATTTTCGGCGTCCGGGGCATTGGCGCTGGCGGGGGCGGCGGCAAGTCGCGGCTGGCCGAGGGCCAGAGCCAAAACCGCGGCAAGAGCGGTGAAGGTACGTTTCATCGGAGTCTCCTGTTGTCCGGGGAAGGTAAAAAGAAAAACCAGTCAAATTCAGTTATAACCATAGCTGAAAGAGAGGGAAAAAACAAGTTGTCGAGAAGGAATCGGTTTAACCTGGATTATTCATGAATGCGCGGAAATTGGGATTGGAGCCCCGGCGGGGCAGCCGTGAGTAGCCTGGGGCGTGAGCCCCAGGGCAGGAAAAGAAAAACGAGGAAAGCCCCGGTCGGGGCGACAGTGGTGTGGGCGTAGGCGCGGTGTTGGTTATGCCTTCTCAAGAATAATTCCAATTACAGATGCTTTATTCGCGTTCATTGGCGTTCATTAGCGGTTAAACAAAAAATGTTATATAATTGTGTCGGCAAAACGATTTTCCTGCTTTTTGAACCGCGAATGAACGCCAATGAACGCGAATAGTATTCCTGTTTGATTTTTAATTGGTATAAAGTGTCGCCGCCCTGCGGG
>CAITSE010000231.1 GCA_903894975.1 uncultured Lentisphaerota bacterium | reverse complement strand
CGATCTCCTTCTCGATGCCGGGGATGGACTCGATGCGGCTCAGCTCGTACACGGACTGGGCGTTGTCGGAAACCGGGCCGAAGCTGTCGACCGCGATGGTCACCGGGCCCATGCCGAGGAAGCCGAAGGCCACCAGGCCGAAAGCGAAGATCGGCGCGGCGAACGCGTATTCGGCCGGCATCATCGCGGCCACCGCCGGGTTCGTCGCGAGCAGTGCGGCGACCAGCATCAGGACCAGCATCGTCAGCCCTTCCCAGAAGGCGGAGAAGTTACCGGCAACGAAACCGGAGAGGATGTTCAGGGAGGCGCCGCCCTGCTTGGAGGCGGTCACGACCTCCTTCACATGCTTGGCATTGGTGCTGGTGAAGACCTTGGTGAACTCGGGGATCAGCGCGCCGGCGATGGTGCCGCAGGAGATGATCGTGGAGAGAACCCACCAGAGATTCGCCTGGGCCACGCCGTTGATCGTGAGGCCGCCGATGAGGAAATAGCTGGCGACATAAGTCACGCCGATACAGACGAGGGAGGTCAGCCAGACCAGGACGGTCAGCGGGTGTTCCGGGTCAAACGACTTGGCGTCCTTCAGTTTCGCGGTGAAGTACACGTCGTTGGCCAGGTACGCCGCCAGCGCGGAGATGATCATCAGGATGCGCATGACGAAGATCCAGACGATCATCTGGCCGCAGAGGGCGCTCGGTCCGAGCACCAGCGCGAGGAAGGCGATGAGCGCCACGCCCGTCACACCATAGGTTTCGAAACCGTCAGCGGTCGGCCCGACACTGTCGCCGGCATTGTCGCCGGTGCAGTCGGCGATCACGCCCGGGTTCTTCGGGTCGTCTTCGGGAAGCTTGAAGACGATCTTCATCAAGTCGGAGCCGATGTCGGCGATCTTGGTGAAGATGCCGCCGCAGATACGGAGCGCGGAGGCGCCGAGTGACTCACCGATGGCGAAGCCGATAAAGCAGGCGCCGCGCAGATCGGAGGGGAGGAAAACCAGGATGCAGATCATGAAGAACAGTTCGACGGTGATCAGGAGCATGCCGACGCTCATGCCGGAACGCATCGGAATGGCCAGGGCATCCCAGGGCGTGCCGCGCAGGGAGGCGAACGCGCTGCGGCTGTTGGCGAAGGTGTTGATGCGCATGCCGAACCAGGCCACGCCGTAGGAACCCAGAATGCCCAGGATCGAGGCGCCCAGGATGATGGCGACATTCACCATCACGGTGCCCGTGGACTTCCCTTCATGCGGGGTCAGGAAGCCGAAATAGTACACCATACAGATGGCGATCAGCACCCACAGAATCGCCAGGAACTTACCCTGCTGCGCCAGATAGCTTTTGCAGGTTTCCCAGATGATAGCGGAAACGTCGGACATCGACTTATGCACCGGCAGGTTCCGGGTCTTGACGTACTGGATCAGACCAAAGCCCAGGCCGATCACGCAAACCACCAAGCCGAGCAGCATCAGGTTGGTACCGGTAATGCTGTCGTTGAAAAATTTGACCGCGCTCAAATCCGGAAGCTTGAGATCGGCTTCGCTGGCCATGGCTGAACCGGCGCCAAAGGTGGCCACCGCGGCCGCCGTCCGCCACAAGGCTGAAAGGATACTGTGCCGTTTCACGTGATTGTCCTTCTGTTGGGTTTGCGTGCGTCTGGGTTCTGGGTGAGGATCAAAACCACCGTACCACCAAGGCGGAGAGTTCGAGCATCAAATGCTCAAAAACCCCCTTCCGCAGGAGGTGTCCGTTGTCCGTTTTATCACAATTTGACAAAACTTGTCTTAATAAAAGCAGTCAGCCGCGAAATGCAAGCGCACGCTTGTAATGATTCAGCCGGCCCGGCGGGGACGCCTCCGCGCCCGTCAACTTCCTGCGGCCGCGCGGCGCCGGTTGCGCCAGGCCAGGGACAGAATCAGCACCGCCATGCCGCCGGCGGTGATGGTGGTGATGAGGGTGGCCGTGCGCCCGAGATTCCAGCCTTCTTTCAAGACCACAGCAAGCCCCCCCATCACCATGGTGAACCCGTAAAGCACACGCAGCCAGGGACCTTTGACATATTTTGTGGCCGCGACCCCGAGCGGTGCGCCGACCATGGCCCCGATCACCATGACCAGGACCGGCATCCAGACCACCCGCCCACCCTGGGCATAGCACCAAGCGCCGAACGGGCTGGCGCAAAAGATGCAGAACAGGCTGGTGCCAATGGCCATGGACGTGGGCACTCCCACCAGATAAACCAGGGCGGGCACCACAATCACGCCACCGCCGAGTCCGAGAATCCCGGCCAGCATGCCACCGACGATGCCGATGCCCAGCAGCAACCACACCGAGACGCGGCCCGGGGCATGCGGCAGGGTCACCTCCGGTTTCCAGTGCAAGTTGTGAAACCACCGCGACAACCGGCCGCCGTCGTGGTGCACCTCTTTTTTCCGGAGCGTGTTAACCCCTTCCACCAAGAGGATTTTACCCAGCACCAACAGGAAGATGATATACAACCAGTGAATCACGGATTCAGCCCGCCCGCCCTTGCCAAGGGCGACCACCACCAACTCCCCGATTTTCATACCGGCCATCATGGTCACGACCACGGGCAGCCCCAGGCGCACACTGACGTTCCCATGGCGGCTGTGGCGATAAGTGGAAATCAGGCTGGTACCGAAGATGTAAGCCAATCCCGTGCCCACGGCATGACCAATGGGCAGCCCGAGGAAATTGAGCACGGGCGTGACCACCCAACCGCCACCAATCCCGAAAAAACCACTGAGAACTCCGGCCGTCAATCCCAGGGCGAGCAGCAGCGGAATGTTCAAGGCCACCGTCTTCGCGGGATCGGCCAGCTGTACGGACAGTGAGAGAAAATCGGACATGGTTCAGTCTGATCTAGTTATGAAAAGAGTCACAAAATTCCCGATCCCGACAAAACCGTTTTTGAACAGAAGCTCGCAACGAACACGAAGTTTTTCAATCCAAACCCTTCGTGCCCTTTGCGCCCTTCTGTTCAACAAATTCGAGCTTCTTGTGAATCATTCCTATTGCCGCTCGAAATCGAAACGGGTCTGGAAAAGTTCCGCCAGGCGGACCACGGCCTCGGCTTCATCCGGGCCGTTGGCACGAAGAGTCACCTCCTGGCCGCAGGTCACGCCCAGGCTGATCAGGGCCAGCAGGTTCTTGGCCTCCACCGTCTCGCCCTTGGCCGAGGTCACTTCCAAGTCACTGGCAAACTCGCGCGCGGCCTTGGCGATGACCGCCGAAGGACGCACATGAATGCCGTACGGATTGCAGACTTTGGCGAGGCGGGTGATCATGAAGGATGAAGACTCAAGGATGAAGGATAGCCGGGAGAGAGGGAAAACGGAAGGACGGAACAACGGAAAGAACCGGGATTAATCCTGTCGAAACGCGGAAAGATTACGGCGCCGGACGGGCGGGCGACAGCAGGACCGGTTCGTATCCGGCATTCCATTTCTGCCGGAGCGCCGCATCCAGACCGACACGCTTCCAGCCGTCATAGGCGAAGTGGTGGGGAATATAGCCGGAAACCCAGGAATGCACGAGCCGGTAGGTCACCGGATGGCTTTCAAAAATCCAGGGGCAATCCCGGGTCAGGAGCAGTTCCATCTCGCGGTACAGCCGGGTGCGTTCGGGGCCGGGCGGCAGCGCGGCAGCCTTTTCATAAAGCGCATCGAATTCCGGATTCCGGTACCAGGCACGGTTGCAGCCGCCGGCATTGGCGCCGTAAAAGAGCTGAAAGAAATTCTGGGCGTCCGGATAATCGCCGACCCAGTTCAGGCGGAAGAGTTGCACATCGCCGCGCTTGAGTTTTTCCAGGAGCCGCGGCAGGCTGTTGATGGCCGGTTCCAGTTCGATACCGAGGGCCTTGAAATCGCCGGCCAGCAATTCGGCATGGCGCCGGGCCGCCTGTTCGGCGCCGCCCAGGTCGAAGCGCAGGTGCAGCGGCTGTCCGGTGCGCGGATCCCGGCCGTCGGGATAGCCGGCCTCCGCCAGCAACCGTTTCGCGGCCGCCAAGTCATGCCGGGCAAAAGGATTACGAAAGTCCTGATCATAGCCCTCCACGCCCGGCGGCACCGGGCCCCAGGCCGGAACCTGCTGCCGGCCGAACAGACGCTGCCGCAGATCCCGATCATAGGCTAGGCTCAGGGCCTGCCGGAGCTTCAGGTTCCCACTCAGCAGTGGATCGCGGGCGTTGAACCCAATGTAGTTGATCTGATACTCCGGAAACCGCTCCAGGCGGATGCCACGCTCCCGGAGCGCCGGCGCCAAGGTCCCCTCCGCATCCACCACGGTTTCCAAATTTTCCGCCGGCACCCCGGCCTGGTCCAACCGCCCCTGCAGAAACAACAGCCAGGCCGTGACCGGTTCCTGGACCATCAGCGCCGCGACCCGCTCAACCCGCGGCAAGGTCGCGACCGTGCCGTCCGGCAGACGCTCGGGCCGGTAGTCCGGATTCCGCGCCAGGACCAGCCGGTAATTGCGCCGCCACTCTTCCAGCAGGAAAGGACCGCCGCCGGCCGGTTCGTCCGCCAGGCGCCGCCCCAACAGCCGGATCGCCGCCTCCGGAAGAATCCCGGCGTAGGTCATGGCCAACACGTGGGAAAGCTGGGGATACGGTTCGACAAGGTGGAACTCAACCGTGCCGGCCGCACCTTCACGCAGCCCGGAAATCCCTTCTTCATAGGGCCGGAAATCGCCTTCGGGCAGCGCCGCCGTGCGCCGGTGGAATTCCTCAAGCCCCTCAAGCTTGCCGCGCAAGATCCAGTAGCCGCCTGCATTCAGGCGTCCGTCCGCCAGCCGCAACAGCGACCAGATCACATCCCGCGGCCGGACCCGGCGCAGTTCCTCCGCCGTGCGGCCGCCAGCGGCCGCGGCCCCGGCAAACTCCGCAAAGCACGGGTGCGGCGCGAACCGGGCGTCGGCGCGCAGTCGAAAGACCACGGTCCGACCGCCATCGCGGATCTCAGGCAAGGCCTCCGCCAGAGAGGGCGCCAGGCGGTAGGGACGTGCATCATAGTCGTACTGCAGAAGCCGGTCATAAAGATGGCCGGCGGCTATACAGCTGGCTAGATCGTCGGCCATGGCTGGATCCAGGGTCTTGACCCGGCCAAGAGTGACGGCCAGCGTTCCGTCCTGGGCCGGCAGGTCCGGCTTCCGCCCCGGGCCGCAGCCCTGGAAGGCGAGCAAACCCAGGGCCAAAAACGCCGCGACCGCAACGGCCCGGACTATCCGGGGGTTGCGGTCGGGTGATGCGTTCGGAACGGACATTTCCCGTCGTCCTCGCAGGAAAGCGCGGCTCGCGGGCCGGCTGGAGGCGGCGTCAGGGAGCAGCGGCGGGCTTGGCCGGAGCGGCGGGGGCAGCCGGCACAGCGGGGGCTTCGGCAGGCTTGGCAGGAATCGTGGCACCCTTGGCGGGGACCGTCGTCTGAGTAGCGACAGGCAGACCGGGAATGTCCACGCCGACATGCCGGTTCTTGTTGAGCAGGAAGAGGACGAGGGTCAGGACCATGAAAACCGTCGAAAGCACGACGGTGGTCTTAGTCAGGACATTGCCCGCACCGGCGCCGAACACGGACTCGGTGATCCCGCCGCCCATGGATCCAAGGCCGCCGCCGGATTTACTCGGCTGGATCAGCACAATCCCGATCAGCAGCAGCGCCGTGATGACCAGCAAAACCGTGAGAATGACAATGACAATGCCCATGTCCCGCCTGTCGCTCCGGAAAAAAGGTTGAAAATTGCGGCCGTGCGGGTTCCTCCGCCAGCCGGGGCGCACACGCGCCGAAACTTCATCACTATACAGAGGCAACCCCGCCTTGCAACCACGGCCGCGGTGGCCGTGGTTGCAAGTTTAAAAGATGTCTGCCACTCTTTGTATTGTGGTGTTTTTGTGGCGAAAACGTGAAACCGGCAATCCTGAAATCCACGGGCTCACACTGGCTGATCCGCCGGATCCGGCCGGGCGCGGCGGGCGTCCGGTTGCAAAGCGCCGCGGGCGGGGCATATTTCTCCGTTTTGTCTCCGGCTCCCGATGGCCGGCGGTGCCCGCGGCGTAATCCAAACGACCGCAGTGACTGCCGGAAGACACTGGCGTGTTTTGGCCGCGGCAATAACGGGAAACAAGGTATTATCTATGGCAAAGCTCGGCATCAAAACCCAATCCACCGGCTCCCAGTTCGTCGACATGGGCAGCTCCATGAGCATGGAAGAGCTTCTTAAGGGCGGCACCCAGGCGCCGTCGTTCAAGGAAGGCTCCGTCCTCGAAGGCAAGGTCAGCAAGAAGCTCGACAACGGCGCGATGGTCGACATCGGCTTTAAGGCGGAAGGGTTTGTGCCGAAGGAAGAATTCGGCTTTGACTTTGAAAAGCTGCAGGTTGGCGAAGTGCTCCGGGTGTTCCTGGAGCAGGTCGAGGATGACGAGAGCCAGCCCCGGATCAGCGTACAGAAGGCGCGCTTGCAGGCGGCCTGGGAAAACCTGACCCAGAATCATCCCGAAGGCAGCATCATCAAGGGCATCGTCAAGCACCGCGTCAAGGGCGGCCTGATCGTGGATGTCAACGGGGTGGACGCGTTCCTGCCCGGCAGCCAGGTCGACGTCGGCCCGGTGCGCAGCCTGGAATCCTACCTCAACCAGGAATACGAATTCAAGATCATCAAGATCAACGGCGACCGCCGCAACATTGTGGTCAGCCGTCGCGACCTTATCGAAGCCCAGCGTGCCGAACAGCGCGCCGCCCTGCTGTCCGAGCTCAAGGCCAATGAGCTGCGGCGCGGCGTGGTCAAGAACATCACCGACTTCGGCGCGTTCATTGACCTGAGCGGCATCGACGGCCTGCTTCACATCACCGACATGAGCTGGGGCCGCATCGGCCACCCGAGCGAGATGGTGAAGGTCGGCGACGAGATTGAAGTCATGGTCCTGAGCGTGGACCACGACCGCCAGCGCGTCAGCCTCGGCTTGAAGCAAAAGGAAGGCAACCCCTGGGATACGGTCGCCGTGAAGTATCCGATCGGCACCCGCGTCAAGGGCAAGGTCGTCAACGTCATGCCCTATGGCGCCTTTGTCGAACTTGAGGAAGGCGTGGAAGGGCTGATCCATGTGTCCGAGATGAGCTGGACCAAGCGCGTGACCAAGGCCGGCGACGTGCTCAAGGTCGGCGACGAGGTCGAAGCCGTGGTGCTCGACCTGCAGAAGGACGCCAAGAAAATTTCCCTCGGCCTGCGTCAGACCATGGAGAACCCGTGGGAAGTGCTGGCCAAGACCTTCCCGCGCGGCACCCGCGTCAAGGGCAAGGTCCGCAACCTCACCAGCTACGGCGCCTTTGTTCAGATCACCGAAGACATCGACGGCATGATCCATGTGTCCGACATGTCCTGGACCCGCAAGATCACGAATCCGGCCGAAGCCCTGCAGAAGGGCCAGGAAGTCGAGGCCCTAATCCTGGAAATCGATCCGGTGCAGCAGCGCATCAGCCTCGGCATGAAGCAGCTGGCCGACGATCCCTGGACCAACATCGAAAATCATTTCCGCCTCGGCGAGACCGTCGAAGGCAAGGTCACCAAGCTCGCCTCCTTCGGCGCCTTCGTGGAACTGCCCAACGGCATCGAGGGGCTGATCCACATCTCCCAGCTTTCCGACAAGCGCGTGGAGAAGGTCAAGGATGTGATCAAGGTCGGCGACGAAGTCAAGGCGCGGGTGATCAAGATTGACGCCGAAGAACGGCGCATCGGCCTCAGCCTGAAAGTGGCGGGCGGTTCCGACGAGACCACCATGGAAGGCATGCCCGCGTCCGACTCGCTGCGCCCCGGCGAAGCGATGGTGGATCTGGGCGACGTCTTCAACCAGGCGTTTTCCGAAAAAGAGAAGGATCGTCCGGAAGAAGAAAAGCCGGCCAACGATTGAACTGGAATCTGCGGCGGGACGCGGTTGCAAAGCCGTGACCCGCCGCTATAGTTCCACTCCGTTCTGTGCCCAC
Source organism: uncultured Lentisphaerota bacterium (assembly GCA_903894975.1). Classification (GTDB taxonomy): domain Bacteria; phylum Verrucomicrobiota; class Lentisphaeria; order Oligosphaerales; family CAITYL01; genus CAITSE01. Next base: position 4,496 of record CAITSE010000231.1, on the reverse strand, counting down.
GTAGCTCAGTTGGTAGAGCACTTCCTTGGTAAGGAAGAGGTCTCCGGTTCGATCCCGGTCGTGGGCTCCATTTTCCCGCGCCGTCCGGATTTGCCGGAACCGCGGGGCGACGGCAGGGCGGGCCGCAGGAAATCATTCCGGCATCCCAAATGTTGCACATACCACCCGAGATACAACCGTAACGACGGCGAACGAGACCCGAGAGAGGACTAGGAGAGCACACCATGGCTAAGGAACAATTCGTCAGAACCAAGCCGCATGTGAACATCGGCACCATCGGCCACGTTGACCATGGCAAGACCACCCTGACGGCGGCCATCACCAACGTTCAGGCCCTCAAGGGTCTGTCCAAGTTCATCAAGTACGACGAAGTGGCGAAAGCCTCCGAGTCCCAGGGTCGCCGTGACCCGACCAAGATCCTGACCATCGCCATCTCCCACGTGGAGTACCAGTCCGAGAAGCGCCACTACGCCCATGTGGACTGCCCCGGACACGCCGACTATATCAAGAACATGATCACCGGCGCGGCGCAGATGGACGGCGCCGTCCTGGTGGTCAGCGCGGTGGACGGCCCGATGCCGCAGACCTAGGAGCACGTGCTCCTGGCCCGCCAGGTCGGCGTGCCGCGCATCGTGGTCTTCCTGAACAAGGTTGACCTGGTGGACGACGCGGAACTTCTCGACCTCGTTGAGATGGAGATCCGTGACCTCCTGAACAAGTACGAGTTCCCCGGCGACGACACCCCGATCATCCGCGGCTCCGCCATCAAGGCCATGCATGCCACCGACGCCAATGCCCCGGAAGCGGCGTGTATTGGCGAATTGCTCAAGGCGTGCGACGAGTTCATTCCCGAACCTGTCCGCCCGATTGAACTGCCCTTCCTGATGCCGATCGAAGACGTGTTCTCGATCGAAGGCCGCGGCACCGTGGTGACCGGCCGCGTCGAACGCGGCGTCATCAAGGTCGGCGAGGAAATCGAGATTGTCGGCCTGAAGCCGACCGTCAAGACGACTGTCACCGGCGTGGAAATGTTCCGCAAGTTGTTGGATCAGGGCCAGGCTGGCGATAACATCGGCGCCCTGCTGCGCAGCACCAAGAAGGAAGACGTGGAACGCGGGCAGGTTCTCTGCAAGCCCGGCACGACCACGCCGCACACCAAGTTCAAAGCTGAAGTGTACGTCCTGAGCAAGGAAGAAGGCGGTCGCCACAGCCCGTTCATGAACGGCTATCGTCCGCAGTTCTACTTCCGCACGACGGATGTGACCGGTACCATCGCCATGCCCGAGGGCACCGAGATGGTGATGCCCGGCGACAATGTCAATCTCACGGTCGAGCTGATTTCGCCGATCGCCATGGAGAAGGCCCAGCGCTTTGCCATCCGCGAAGGCGGACGCACCGTGGGCGCCGGCCGCGTCACCGAGATTCTGGCCTGATTTTTCCGGTCTTTCTGGAAGCCGTTCCGGGCCTTGTGCCCGGAACGGTGCCCGGCCCCGGAGGCTGCGGTGCGACCCCTGATCGGGGGTAGCGGTGGCCCTCGGGGTGGTTGCGTTTCGGGAATGACCGGCTATTGTAGTTAAGTTTTATCCTGAACCTTTTTGTCTCTTTTAGGAAAGGTCCGCCGCCATGGCGCGCGAACAAATCACCCTGGCCTGCACCGACTGCAAGCGCCGGAATTACAGCACGAAGAAGAACAAGCGCACCACCACGGGGCGTCTTGAAAAGAAGAAATTCTGCCCCTTCGAGAAGAAGCACACGCTGCACCGGGAGACCAAGTAACCCGGCGTCGGGACGTCTTTTTCCCCCAGGTGAGTAGCTCAATTGGTAGAGCAGCGGTCTCCAAAACCGCAGGTCGCAGGTTCGATTCCTGTCTCACCTGCCAAATCCATTCTCCGAACCGGCGGCAGGCCGCCGGTGGGCGGTGACGGAGCTTTCTCCATGCAGAATCCGGTGCGCACGATCCGATCCTCCTACCAGAACATTGCGGCGGAACTGCGCAAATGTACCTGGCCGACGCGGCAGGAACTGGTGGAGTCGACCTTGGTAGTCATCTGTTCTGTGGTCATTCTCAGCCTTTTCGTTTATTCGCTGGACATTCTTTTCAACTTCGTCATGCAATGGCTGATGCGCTGACGTACGGACGGCGGCCGGTTTCCCCGGGGGTTTTTCACACAATGGCAGAGAACGAACAAGGCCAGTGGTTTGTGGTGCAGACGCTTTCCGGACAGGAATTTCGCGTCTGCGAAAGCCTGCTCAAACGCCGCAAGCAGGAGGCGGTCGAGGACGTGGTGTTCGACGCCCGGGTGCCCATGGAAAAGGTCACCGAAGTGCGCCGCAACAAGAAGACCACCCAGAACCGCAAGTTCTTCCCCGGTTATATCCTGGTTCATGCCCAGGTCTACAATCCGGACGGCAAACTCAACGATCTTGCCTGGTACTACATCCGCGAAACCCAGGGCGTGATCGGTTTCATCGGCGGCGCGACGGATCGGCCCGTGGCCATTTCCCATCAGGAGGTCGACCAGATCCTGCGCCAGGCCGAGGTTGGCGAAGAAGCGCCCAAGCCGAAGATGGATTTCACCATCGGCGAGACGGTGACGATCAAGGATGGCGCCTTTGAGAACTTTGAAGGCACGGTCGAGAGCCTGGACCCCGAACGTGGCAAGCTCAAACTTTCCGTGACAATTTTCGGACGCTCCACCCCCGTGGAGGTGGAGTACTGGCAGGTGGAACGGGGCTGACCCCCGTTCCGATTCCGCAACCCCACAAAGCCAAGGCGATTTCTGGGAGAGGTCCTGCCGACTCGCACCAGAACTCGCCGGGAAGAATGAGGAACCATGGCAAAGAAGGTAACGGCGCAGATCCGCCTGCAGATTCCTGCCGGCGCCGCCAACCCAGCTCCCCCGGTCGGACCGGCGCTGGGCCAGGCTGGCGTCAACATCATGGAATTCTGCAAGCAGTTCAATGCCGCGACCCAGGCTCAGGCTGGTCTGGTGATCCCTGTTGTGATCACCGTCTACCAGGACCGTTCCTTTACGTTCATCACCAAGTCCCCCCCCGCTTCCATTCTCTTGAAGAAGGCAGCGGGACTTGCCTCCGGCGCGAAAACGCCGGGGCGCGAGGTCGTGGGCAAGGTGACCGTGAAGCAGGTCCAGGAAATCGCCAAGACTAAGCATGCGGACCTTAACGTTCGCGACCTGGATGCCGCGGTGAGAGTCATCAAAGGCACGGCCCGCAGTATGGGAATTGAGGTGGTCGATGGCTAAGCGCAGCAAATTGTATTGCGCCCGTCTCGCCATTCTCGACCGCCAGAAGCTGCAAAGCCTGCCGGAAGCGATGGCGGTACTCAAGAAGATGCCAGCGTGCAAATTCGATGAGACCGTCGAACTCGCCCTTCGTCTTGGGGTGGACCCGAAGCAGACGGACCAGGTGGTCCGTGGCGCGGTCAGCCTTCCTCATGGCACGGGCAAACATGTCCGGGTGGCGGTCATTGCCAGTGGCGACGCGGCACAAGCGGCGCAGACGGCAGGGGCTGACATCGTCGGATACGAAGAACTCCTGGAACGCATCAAAGGTGGCTGGCTGGAATTTGACGTGATGATTGCCACGCCGGCGGCCATGCAGAAAGTGCGTACCCTGGGCAAGGTGCTCGGTCCCCGCGGGCTGATGCCGAATCCCAAGACCGGCACGGTGACGGACGACACGGCAACGGCGGTCAAAGAAGCCAAAGCCGGACGCGTCGAATACCGGGCGGACAAGGGCGGCGTCGTACATGTCCCGGTGGGCAAGCTGTCGTTTGCTCCGGAGAAGCTGACCGAAAATGCATTGGCTGTGCTGCACGCGCTGCACCGGGCTCGCCCGGCGGCGGTGAAGGGGCAGTTCGTCCTCAGCATTACGGTCAGCGCCACCATGAGCCCCGGCGTCCGCGTTGACGCCCGGGAAGCGGAAAAGGCCTGAAACCCATGAGATCGGAAAAACTTCACATCAGCGAGGACATCCAGGTGCTGCTCGGCAAGTCGGCCGGCGCGTTCCTGATGTCCTATAAGGGCATGAAGGTTGCCGATTTCAGCGCCCTGCGCAAAGAGCTGCGCGGAACCGGTTCGGAGTGCCATGTGGTACCCAACCGCATTCTCCGTCGGGCTGCCGCCGAGTCGGGAATTCCCGCCTTGGCGGAGCTCAAGGCTCCCGGCGAAACGGCGTTGGTGACCGGCGGAAGTGATTCCGCCCGGACGGCCAAGATCCTGAAGGGATTCGTCAAGATCCGTCCCGCGCTCGGCTTCAAGGCCGGCGTGTTGGACGGCAAGCGTCTGGACAAGGCCGGCATCGAAGTGTTGGCGGATCTGCCGCCGCGCGAAGTGCTCCTGTCCATGATGCTGGGCGTTCTGCAGGGTCCGGCCCGCAACCTGGTAACGGTGCTCAGCCAGAAGACGGCGACCATCGTGTATGTGTTACAAGCCATCGCGGATAAGAAAGAAAAAGCAGCTTAACCCTCGGAGAAT
>CAITSE010000230.1 GCA_903894975.1 uncultured Lentisphaerota bacterium | reverse complement strand
CCCCGGCAGGGGTGCCAGCGGTCTGGGGGCAGGGCGTGATGGTATGAGCGGGGTCCCTGGCGCGGGCTGGCACCCCTGCCGGGGTGCATTCGCCAGGGGACGTCCAAACCGGTGGTGTCGCTCGCCGGACCTCGCTCAACCACCGGCTACCGGTTGCCACCCCGCCGGGATGGAACCTCGTGGCGTGGAAAAGGTGGATCGGAGAAGGTGTGCAGGTGTTTAATTTTGGCACCACCAACAGTAGCCCGGGCAAGCCGGCCACAAAGAGGGTATAGCACCTCAACCTTGGTTCCGGCTTGGCCGGGCTAGGCCATTTCGGCGCGGATGCGGTCCAGGGTTTGCATGACGGCCAGGGTGGTGGCCAGGGGCCAGGCAGGACTTTCGAACTGGCCTGCGCGCAGACAGCGCATGACTTCGCGGGCTTCATGAAAATAGCCGTGGCCGTTTTTGGGGTCGGAGAAGAGCTCCTCCTGGCCGTCGCGCTCCAGAATCAGGGTTTCGGGGCGCCAGAAGGGTTCAGGCATGCGCAGAAGGCCCTTGCTGCCGTAGACGGTGGCGTCATTGCGGGTTTTGACGGTCACGGCGCAGGTCAGCCGGGCGAGGGCGCCGGTGGCGTAGCGGAACAGGATGGCGGCCTGGGCGTCAACCCCGGTTCCGGAGGGGGTTTGGACGGCCCGGACGACCGCGGGGGATTCATCCAGGATCATGCGGGCCCAGGCCACCGGGTACACGCCCACGTCCAGCAGGCTGCCGCCGCCGAGCTGCGGATTCATGAGTCGCCCGTCGGGCTTGGGAGCGCCGCCGAAGCAGAAGCTGGCGTCGATCTGGCGGATCTCGCCGATGGCGCCGTCGCGGAGAAGTTCGATCATCCTGGCGGAGAGGGGGAAATAGCGGGTCCACATGGCTTCCATGAGGAAGACGCCGCGTCGTTTGGCGCAGGCGACCATGGTTTCGGCCTCCCGGGCGTTCAGGGCGAAGGGTTTTTCGCAGAGGACGGCCTTGCCGTGTTCCAGGCAGAGGAGGGTGCTGTCGCGGTGGGCCTGGTTGGTGTTGGCCACGTACACCGCATCGACCGCCGGATCGGCGACCAGGGCTTCATAGGTGGGATGCCGGCGCGGGATGTGAAATTCCGCACCGAAGGTTTCGGCGCTTTCGGCGCTGCGCGAGCCCACGGCCGCCAGCTCGGCGTCCGGGAGCAGGGCGAGGTCGGCGGCGAATTTCCGGGCGATGGAGCCCGTGCCCAAAATACCCCAGCGGATACGTTCCTGCATGATGAATCCTCCATAAAATCAGACACCGGCTCCGGGGCGGGAAAAGGGCAGGGGAGCCGGAACGTTCACTGTCATGGTTTCCGGGGGAAAAGCAAGTCCGCCCGCACGAACGGTTGACGTAAACCCCGTACCAGGCGCCGGTCGCGAGCGCGCCGCGCGGCGTTTCCACGGGTTGAAAAAAACGCCGCCCGGTTTAGGGTCATGGACGATCCGGCCGAGCCTGGAATGGCTGGTCAAAACCACGGCAGAAAGGATCACGGGGCGCTTATGAAAGTCCTCATGCTAATGTTCGATTCGCTCAACCGGCACATGCTGCCGCCATACGGCTGCGACTGGGTGCAGGCGTCGAACTTCAAGAGGCTGGCGGAACGGGCCGTCACCTTCGACAAGTCCTTTGTCGGCAGCATGCCATGCATGCCCGCCCGCCGGGAGCTCCACACCGGGCGCTACAACTTCCTCCACCGCAGTTGGGGTCCCATCGAGCCGTTCGACGACTCCATGCCCGAGATCCTCAAGCGCAACGGGATCTGGAGCCACCTCGCCAGCGACCACTACCATTACTGGGAGGAGGGCGGCTGTAATTACCACACCCGGTTCAAAACCTGGGAGATCGCGCGCGGCCAGGAAGGGGATCCGTGGATGGGAGACCTTGACCCGGACGTCCCACCCGCCAATCCCCGGCGTCCTGGCGCCATGGAAAGACAGGATTCGGTCAACCGCAAATACCTCCGCGGCGAAACGGATTTTCCCCAAGCCAAAACGGTCGCCATGGGGCTGGATTTCATGCGCCGCAACGCCGCCTGCGACAAATGGTTCCTGCAAATTGAGACCTTCGACCCGCACGAGCCATATTTTGTCCCGGAATCTTTCAAGAAACTCTACGACTACGACTACGCCCGGTTCCAGGACGACTGGCCGGCGTACGGCCCGGCCGGGGACGAGGCGCTCTCCAAACATTACCAGATGCTCAACGCCGCGCTGATTTCGATGTGCGACCACCACCTGGGAAAAGTGTTGGATGAAATGGACCGTCTCGACCTCTGGAAGGACACCATGCTCATCGTCAACACCGACCATGGGTTCCTTCTGGGCGAGCACGACTGGTGGGGCAAGTGCGCCATGCCGTTCTACAACGAGGTGGCCTGGACGCCACTGTTCATCTGGGATCCGCGGCAGGGCGTCAGGGGCGAGCGGCGACAGAGCCTGGTCCAGACCATCGACCTGCCGGCGACGATCCTGGAGTACTTCGGGCTGCCGCTGCCGCCGGACATGCTCGGGAAGCCGCTGGCGGAAACGATCAAGTCCGACCGTCCTGTCCGCGAGGCCGGCCTGTTCGGCATCCACGGCGGCCAGGTCAACTGCACTGACGGCCATTACGTCTACATGCGCGGCCACGCCACGCCCGACAACCAGCCGCTTTACAATTACACGCTCATGCCGACGCACATGCGGCGGACGTTCGAGGTCGAGGAGATGCACAAGCTGGAAGGCCTGCAAGAACCGTTCCGCTTCACCAAGGGCTGCCAGACCATGAAGATCCGGAGCGGCAATGATTGGGGGCGCAAGACCCATTCCCTGACTCAGCTTTTCGACATTGACCGGGATCCCGGGCAGAAAACTCCCGTCACGGATCCCGCCGTTGAAGAGCGGATGTGCCGGCACCTCGCCCGGCTCTTCCAGGAGAATGACGCCCCGCCGGAGCAGTACATCCGCATCGGATTAAATAACTTATGATGAAACTGCTGGCCGGGAAAGCCGGGTAAAAGCTCCGCTGTCGCAACTGACCGCAAGGGCCTGAATCCCTCTCCCCGCGCCTTCTGTGCCATCACGCGCGTCCGGCCGCCAGCAGGAAGGCTTCGAAGTCATCGAGGTAGCGGTCAAAGGAATGGGCTTCGGCCAGGGTGCGGGCGGCGAGGCCGAGGCGTTCCCGCAGGGCGGCGTCCTCGGTCAACCAGCGGACGATCTCCCACCACTGCGCCCGGACGGCGGCGGCCTCCCCGGCCACGGGCAGGACAAAGCCGTCGTGCCCGGAGGTGATGAGTTCGGCGGAACCGTTGCGGTCACTGGAAACCACCGGCAGCCCGGCCGCCAGCCCTTCCAGGACCACGTTGGCGCAGGCATCGTAATAGGTCGGGTGCAGCAGGACGTCGGCGGCCGCGTAAAGCCGTTCCGGCGCGACCACAGCTCCAGGTTCCACCAGCCAGGGCTGGCCGGCGCCGGACGGATGCCGGCCGGCCACGACCAGCCGCGCCCCGGGATGTTTCCTGGCCAGGGTGTGAAACAGGCGCAGTGCCAGTCCCACGTTCTTCAGCCGCGGATTGTGCGCGAGCATGAGGAAAACCACGGCGTCCCCGGGCAGCCCCAGTTCGTGACGCATCTCGGCGCGGGACGCCTCCCGGACAGCCGGGCTGAACCGCTTGATGTCCACGCCGTTGTGCAACACCGTGACCCGCGGCACCGCCGCTGGGGCGACCTCGGCCACCTGGTCCGCGACAAACTGCGAGACCGCCAGCAATTTCGTGTCCGCTTGCAGCACCAGCTCCCGTTCGATCCGGTATTCGACCAGACGCTTCGGTGAAAACGTGTCCAGAGCCCAGGCTAGTCCACGCAGAATCTGAGGCTTGGCGTGACGGTTGTACCGGCGGAAGGGACGGGTCAGGCCGCCGCCGAGACGGTGCACGCGGGCCGGCACTGCCAATCCCCAGTCCACGGTCAGCCAGCCGGCGCCCGCCAAATCCAGCGCGGCCTCGGCCTGACGGTTCCGCGGCACGGTGCGCAGTCCGCACCCGTCTACAACCTCGCCGGCGGCGGCCACGACCTGAATCTCATGCCCGCGCCGGAGCAGGCCGCGGACCACGGCGACGGCCACACCCTCAGCGCCGCCCGCAGCCGGGTGAAAATGCTCGATGAAAAGGGCAAGACGCATGATAAAGCCATTTTAACCGCTGACGGACGCTAACTTTCCGCTAATCCGGATGATTCACCACGAAGTCACGAGGGTTAACGGTTCAACTCCGTTTTTTCCCGGCGGCCGGCGTGGACGTGCCTTCCTGAAGCGCCGTCTGGATGAGACTGGCCAGGGCCTTGTCGCGGGGCAGCCCCAGGCGTGCGGCCATGCCGGCGGCCAGCTTCTGCAACTCCGGATCCTGGGCCAAGGCCACGATCCGTTCGAGAGAAGCCGCATCACGGAAGGCCGGGCTGCCGTAGGGCACACCGTCGTCGCGGACTTCCGGGGGAAGGCCGGCGGCTTCCGGCGGGCGGTTGCTCTTCCACGGGCTGCCGGCGCCGGTCTTGAGCCAGTCGCGGCGGACCCCGAGTTTTTCACAGAGTGCAAGCACCAGCAGCGGGCTCATCCGCCCCACCCCGATCTCAAGTTTCGAATAATGACTCAAGCTGATGGCAAGGCTATCGGCCATTCTGGCCTGGGTCCAGCCCAACTCTTTGCGGATATACCGCAGCCGGCTGCCCAGTTCCAATCCAGTATCTTGTGCCGCATCACGGGGTGTCATCACGGGGCCTCTCCTCCTGAATTCAGGATCCGGACAGACGTCGGCAAAAAAATCTTTTCCGCCCCCTTGACATTCATTCAGTGAATGCATATAGTGCAATCATGGAACGGGCGAGTCATTGGGGAGCATTGTCATGTCAAGCATGCAGTCTGCCGGTAATGTAGCGGTGGCCAGGGCGGGAGCCAAGGCCAGGACCAAACCCGACGGCAGCCGCGCCGCCGGCGCCGGAGCCCGCGGCCCGGGTTTGCGCCGGCGGCGGAACGACCGGGATCCGGGCCGGGCCGGACTCAGCCGGGAGCTGTTATGGGAGGCGCTGGACCGCATCGAGACCCAGGCGGAGATCGTCCAGCGCGAGGTTCTGGCCCTGCGCCGGCTGGTGGCGCTCCAGGAATGGCGGCAGACAGATGGGCTGCGGGCGGATCCGGGGCCGGGGAAAAAAGCCGCCCCTGGCTGAGATTCGCCCCGGCCGGAATTCAAAGAAACACGACGCTGCGAGGAGGGAATACCATGTCCGGAAAAACGCAAAATTCTTGTCCCCAAACCCACAAAAAAGGAGATTCATCCATGAACCGCAACCGTTCCCTGCACACCATCGGGCTCAGCCTTCTGCTGGCCGCCGCTCCCGCCACGTTCGCCGCCTATCAGCAGTCGGAGGACCTGGGTGAATTGCTCGTGGGCGACACCAAGAACATCACCGCCAATCCTCCCGGCACCATCGTTTCCGGCCAGGTCGATCAGGCCGGCGGGCTGGGCTGGAAAGGCGGCCCCAAAGACTGGATCGGTACAGTCCCCGTCAATTTTGCCGGCGCCCATCAGGGCAAGTTCAGCGGCGCTTATACCGTGGCCGGCGTCAGCGGCAGCGACGGATCCAGCAACCCGCTGACCTGGGAAATGACGACCAACGGCAACGGCATCACCATCAACTGTCCGGAATGGGCGGTGACCAACACCCCGGTTGAATGCAGCGCGGCCGCCGGCAGCTACAACCTGGACGGGCACATCTCCTGGCGCGGCGGCTCCTCCCACGATCCCGCCACCGGAACCACGAACGCGACCTACCGCCCGCTTTGGGACGCCCCCAACAAAGTGGCCCCCGTCACCCTTCACGTGAACAGCCGGAACACCGACCTCTACTCCTTCATCCACGTCTGCGACAGCCGGACCGGCACCCCCTATCCCAGTTTCCAGACCAACTACACCACGACGGAAACACGGCAAATGACCATCCCGGAAGGCAGCTACCGGTTGCCAGTCCTGGACTTACCCATCACCGTCAAAGCACAAGTGATCCTGCTGAGCAATGTCCAGAATTCTTATTCCGGCACGGGAGGACACCCCCACGTCATCACAGGCACAGGGAGCGCTACTCACGGCATCGAAATTGACGTCCCCGTCATTGGTGTCTCCGCCATGTTGGTAAGCAACTTTTCCATCCAGATGCAGAAGTTCTGCCACTACGCCTGTGCCTGTGAAGGCGACCCGGACAAAACTCCGTCGCCCCTGATGGAACCACAGTACACCACCCATTGCCCCCGCTCCACGCCGGCTTCCGATCCGACCGATGCCGACACCGTCGCCACCAACTGCACGCAATCTCTGGTCATCACCGTGGACAATGTCAATTACGCCTTGGGAAGCCTGGCTCCTTATACGCAAAATGCTTCCGCACCAACCACAAAATTCATTTTGAATGCCAACTGACCGGAGAGCACACCCATGAAATACCTTCACCTTTTCGCGGCGGTGTTGACCTTTTTTATCGGTTATGGCGCGCGGGCCGGAAATGAGCATACGGAAGACGCGATCGTGACCAACCAGTTGAAAACACAACTGCAGGTAGACGCAAAAACGGTTGGCCTGAGAACCCTGTTCGTTGAATACGACCACCGGAAAATAGTGTTTGCCGATCTTTACGCCCTGGATCAGGCCTATGTGTACCACATCTTGAACGAAAAGGAGTTGGAAAAAACCATCTATCAGGCCATGGGCGATCAGACCAAGCTCTATTTCTTCCTGAAGCAAGGCTCCTGCATCGTCGGCGTGACCAAGCGGGCTTTGTTACGGAAATACACCAAAAACAACCAGGGACTGGATCAAGTCTACGAGCGGACAAACTGCCAGATTGCCGAATTCAGTCATTTTTTGATGACCGATACCGCCTGGGTACAGCCGGACTACACCTCCAAATCATTCCGGCTTGAACTGCTGGAAAATCCGTCCGGAGAAGAGGCTCTTGAAAAAGTCAATTTTAATCTCCGGTTCGCAAACCAGTCTTTCCAGATGGGCCTCGGCCTTGATCCGGACAAAATCCGCGGGGATTACGAGGCCATCGGCAACTGGGTGAAGCAGATGAAAGCAAAAAAAGAGGTCACCACCCTGGACATTGACCGGTTCAACGACCTTTTTGCCGCGTTTCTCGAACACGGCTCCCGGGTTCATCAGGCCCGGGTGGATCCGACGGACCTGGACGGGTTCGTGGAACAATTCCGGGCCACGCTCAAGACCGCCTTTCCAGCCGGCGGCTGCACCCTGACCTCCGGCGGGTTTTACGACAACGAGGACGGCCTGGTCGTGATCAACCAGTTGTATTCGACCAAACCCCTGGCCGAGATCGTCCCGGTCTTGGCGACGGCCGTGGAGCAGGCCTATGACACGATCCTGCAGCAGAAGTTTGAGTTCGACCGGAAAAAGGGCCGGCCCGCCCCCTGCCTGATCCTGTTCCATTTCCAGGGTGTCCGGGAAGAGCGCGGCTTCGTCCTGACCATCAACGCCGGCAACGAAGTCAAAAAAGAGCTGCGGCATTACCAGGGAAACCATGCGACTTTGACGGACTGAGGCCGAAACCATCATGGCCGGTTTAACCTGAATTATTCACAACAAACCGGAATTCATTTGAACAGAAGGTCACGAAGTGTTTGCGTTGGAACATCCTTTGTGTTCTTCGTGAGCTTCTGTTCAAAAACGAGCGGGGAGGGGGAAATGTCATGAAAAAGAATCGAATCTTCACGGTGTGTCTTCTCGGCCTGCTGGTGGTCTCCGGTTGTCTGAGTGGGCTGAGCGGGGTGGCCGCGGAGGCGCGGCCCGGTGCCGGCAATCCCCCGGCGTTCCTGCGCCAGTGTTCTGCACGTCTGGAAAACCGGGTGTTCGGCCGGGAGGATCATGCCGAATTGCAGCGCTTCTGGAAACGAGCCAAAACCGAATGCGACCGGAGTGACGCGCTGGCGCTCCTGGCCCGGGAGGAGCGGGTCATGAACGGGGATCCGCTGGCCGCCCTGACCCTGCTGGGGCCGGCGGTCTTGCCGAAAGCGCGGGTGGAAGCCTGGCGGCAGGCGCAGGCCGCCGGACTCAAAGTCGCAAAAGAAAAACTCCCGGCGGCGGACGCTTCCGCCAAGCCCGGGACTCTTGCCAGTCCGCCAACGACGAATCCGCCACCTCCTGAAGCTCAGAGACTTGCGGCGCCATTCCCCGCCCCTGCCGAATGGAAAGTCAACGGTGACAACGCCCCTTGCGCTGTGGAACTTGCCCGCTGCCTGCTGGAATTGGGCGGCGTCAAGGAGGCGTTGGCGGTGATCGACAAGATCGGCACGGAATTCGAGGGTGACACCCGGGTGCTGGCGGCCGAGTGTGCCGCCGATCTCATGGTCCGGCTCAACCGTTTTGACAAGGGCATTCTTTTTTACGAGTTTGCCATCCGCTGCCAACAGTCCCAGGCCACGGAAAGCTCGCCGTTGACCGAGGATCAGAAGCTGGTGCTGGAACGGATGCGCCGGCATTTGGACGACGCCCGGCGGCTGCGCGACATCGAGGCCTACGGCGAGGGCTATGTCCTGTACCGCGAGGCGGAAGAGTTGCGCCGGGGCAAAAAACCCTGCCTGCCGGAAGCGGTCTTGCGGCTGGAGGATTTGCGCGCGCATTTTCCCCGGACGGTATATGCCGAAGCGGCAGCCTGTTACACCGTCAAAAGCCTGCTGGCTCTCGCCGACAGGGTGGATGGTCCGGCCCGGGTGGAAGCCGCCGTGGCCGACGCACAAAAAGAGGTGGAAGCAAAAAAGGCCCGACTCACGGCCATCCGCAAGGCCGGCGCGCCCGAGGCGGCGCAGAAGGAGGTCAAGGCCGCGCTCAAGGATCTTGAAGCCTGGTCTCGGCGACTGGCGGCGGTGCCCTGCGGGGAAAAGGCTCTGCGCGCCGCCGAAGAATTGGCCGCGGCGTTCAGCAAAGAGAATGAATTCGGCCTGTACCGCGGGGAAACGCTCCTGGCCCTGGCGGATGGCTGGCTGGAAGGCGAGGGGGACGCGGAAAAGGCGCTGCCGCTCTATGACCGGGCCGTGGCCTGGTTCGACCAGATTGGCGGTATTGACGCGTCCATCGAGGCCTTTGACGTTCCCGGACAGGCCGCCAAGGTTTCCGCGCCGCCGCCCACCATGAAACAGAAAGACGACTGGGGCAACGTCAAATGGACCGACCTTGGCGTCGGCAAGCTTTTCAACCGCCGCACCGCGGCCTGGTATGTGCCCTGGCACCGAATGATGGCCCGGACCCGGCGCGGTCTCTGTCATTTCATCCGCGGCGAAAAGGCGCCGGCCCTGGAGGACATCCGTATCATCCTGGAAGTGGACGAGGCTGAGCTGGCGGCCCGGCGCACCGGCTTCCCCAACAGTTATTCCCGGCTTAAGGCCGAATTTGAGCAGGGGCGCATGTTCGCCACCCGCGAAGAGCTGGACCTGTTCAAGGGGCGGGAGCGGACGGCCCTGATGGTCGCCGAATATTATTTCGAGATTGAGGACTGGCAGACCGCGGCCAGATTGTACCGCAAGTTCAACCGTGAAAACCGGGACCGGCTCGGCCTGGCGGCCAAGGCCTACCTGGACTACCAGTTGGGCAATTGCGCACTCATGGGTGAGGGCGACCGTACCGAGGCGTATGAGCTGTTTCTGCGCTTTGACAAGACCTATGCCCACACCCCGACCTGGCCGCGGGCCATGATGAGCCTGTTTTCCCTCGCCCAATCCCGGCCGGGCGGACAGGATGCGGCCCTGGGCTATCTGCAGCGCATCAGCAAACGCCTGCCCAGCTCGACCTGGGGGCGGGAAGCCGTTTACCATCAGGCCGAATACCTGTTTGTCCGAGGCAATTTTCCGGCGGCCCGCAAGCTTTTTGAGACTTGTCTGGAAAAAGAAAAAGGGAGCTGGATGGCGCGCGGCTCGGAGCAATACCTGGAAAAGATCCGGAAGGGGGACAATTCCGCCTTTCTCGCCAACCAGCGGAAAACGCCGTGATCCTTTTTCTGCCACAAAGAACACATAGAACACAAAGGAGAAGTGGGACATGAATCAGAAAAACCTTTGGAGCGTCATGGCCGGAATGTTCCTGCTTGGCGGCGGGGTGCTGGCTCTGCAATGGCGTCAGGGAGAGGTGACCGGCAGGCAGGCGGCGGCGCTGGAACGGCTGACCGGGGCCATGGAAGGACTGGGCGTGGCGGCGGACGGGCGGGCCCGGGCCGCGGGGCAGGAAGCGCCGCTGCCGAAGCGGTTGAACCGGACGCTGGATCTGGCGGCGTCCTGGTTTGCCGCGCGGGTCGAGAACCCGGCGGTTGCCGCCCAGGACAAAGTCACCTTTCTGGATGCCGCCATCTGCCTGTCCTATTCACCGAACGTGGAGACCCGCAATGGCGCGATCCAGACCCTGGCGCGGTTGGGCGGGGAGGCGGCGGAGAAGCGGTTGCTGGAAATGACCGGGAAAGGGGATCTAACGGGGCGCGTGGAGGCGGTCAAGGCGTTGCGCGCCACCGGCAATCCCAAAGCCGGGGAGACCATTCTCTCGTGGCTGCGTGACGGTGGTTCCGCCGAGGTGCGCCTGGCCGGGTCGGGGCTGATCGGCGGGCGGTTGCTGAAAGAGTCCGTGCCGCTGGTGCTGGAACTGCTGAAGAACCTACCGGCCGAGGACAAAGTTGCCTGTGACACCCGGGAAAACCTGTACCGAGCCTTGCAGCAGGCGAACGATCCCCGGCTCTGTCCCGTGCTGCTGGACCTCATGCAGGAAGAAGGGGAGGCCGGGGCCCGGCGGGCCGCGGCCATGGCGATCCTGCGCAATGCCACGCGCCGGGAGTTTGACTTGGTCGTGAAAACTTTCGACCTGGCCGGGTTAGCGGCCGGGGACGCGGTTGAAGTTCAGCCGGCGCTGCTGGCCAATCTGGTCTGGTTCGGCAACAGCCAGAACCTGAAGGCCACGGCGCTTCTGCTGCCGTATCTGAAGGCCAGGAATGGCAAGGTTCAATTGGTGGCGGCGCAGGCCCTGGTGCGGCTGCGCGACCCGGAGGCCGCGTCGCCGTTGGTCGAACTGGCGGCCGCAAGCAAGGATCCGGCGGTCCGCACGGAGCTGGAAAGCGCCGTACGCAATGGGTTTCCGGGGCTGCGTCTGGACGCGGGCAAGGTGGCGACCGTGCCCGCGGCGGAGCTGCAGGCGTTGCTGGAAGCGCGCCGCGCCCGCCTGGATCGGCTGAGCCGGCCCGGCGGAGAATTGCCGCCGCCGGCCGCAGCGGCCGGCGCGGACGCCGATGCGGATGCCGGCGGGGCATAATCCCGATCCCGTCTCGCACGGAGGCGCGGAGTTCGCGGAGAGGAGGGACCATAAGAATTACCTGTTCTGCTGTTTTTGCCGCAAAAGAACGCAAGGAACGCAAAAAAAACGCCACAACTCGTTGCGATCTATGCGTTCTTTCGCGGCAAAAAACCGTGCGTAGAAAGTTTTGGGTAAATAGGCAGGGGCAACGCCTCTGTAGACGGAAGCCGCCGAGTTTGGCGGGCCAGCGGTACGTCGGGAAACTCCCCGTATCTCCCGTACACCTCCCCCCGCGTACCAACGGCACGCAAAGCGAAGGCAAATTCCGCTTGCAGGGGCGTTGCCCTTGCCTATTACTAGCCCGGCCAAGCCGGAACCACGGTTGTAGTGTTATGCAATCTTTGCGGCTGGCTTGCCCGGGCTATTTTAGCGTATTCCAGCAAAACATTTTGGATCCATAATTCTTCCGCCTCCGTTGTGATTGAAATTGTTATGGGTATTTACAGCGGCGGCCGCGCCGCTTTGGAGTGCCGGCGGCTTGACGCCGCTTTCCCCGGCGGCGGAGCCGCCATCCCACCGCACTCCAAAGATGCTGCGCATCGGTACAAGGAAACTCAAGTCTTTAAGTTGACGCGCATGGGTGGCGGGGCTTGGCCCGCGGTGAGGGACGCAGGGACGGGAGATGGACATCAGGGACGTCAGGGACTCAAGGGACGGGGCAATGGAACGAAAACCCGAGGACGCACGCCACGGCCGCGTCCCTGGCGTCCCTTGAGTCCCTGGTGTCCCTGTTCGAGTCCCTTCGTCCCTTGTGAGGTGGGAACTCTCAAATCGAATCCCGATCCCGTCTCGCGCGGAGGCGCGGAGTTCGCGGCGGGGAAAAATCCGTGGGAATTTCCTGCCCCCCTTTGTTTCATGTGTATGTGTCGCCGGAAAGCTCTATTCCTTCTGTGCAAGCCTCCGGGGCATTTCGAGACAGGAGACGCTGCGGGCTGGTACGCGCAGTGTAATGACCGGGCCACCGGGGATTGCGGATTCCGTGATATGGCCGATCTGGACCGGTTCACCTGGTGCCGGCTGATCTTCCAAGCGACCCTCCAGAACGAATAACCGAGCACGGCTCTCCAGCGGACCGCATGCGGTGGTATCGAGCGTCATGGTCATGGCCTCGTCAAAATGTCGATTAATGACGTGGAAATACACCGCGTTGTCGTCAGCCGTAACCAGCGCGTCGAGGTACGACACCTTGGTTTGGGGGCGAATTCCTCCGAGTTGCAGCGGTTGTTCATAAGTGGGAACTCCGGTCGCTTTTAGCGCGAGCATCTTGGAACCATGATGTGCGGTGTAGAGTTCCATCACCTGACCCGAGGGCATGTAATAGGGGTCGTCCAGCCCCTCAATGTCGGCCACGATGGCATGGAATGCTTTGACATGGCCCAGCACATCGGACTGGCAGCCGATTTCAATAACATCGCCGTCGCGCATCAGGGCATGAACAAAGCCAGCCGCCCCCACGCCTCTTACAAAATGGGAATCCAGTGCCGCATTTCCCCCGTGCCACCACCCGAGCCAATTCCACTCCGTTACCGCCACTTTAGTTCCGTGCTGGCGGGCTTTGGCAATCAACTTGTCATGGAATACGGACAACCCTTGCTTGTTGAACCCCGGCGTGGCGACCCAAGCCCGCCAAATCTCGGCGTCACTCAAAGTCTCAAACGGCACCGGCTCTCCATTCCGAAGTGCTTCCTTGATCGCCCAAGGCTGGTAAATATGGAAGACCAGGTGCCGAATCTGCTTGGGCATTTGCTGTCGCGCCAACTCGCCTCCGTTGCCCCCATCCACGATGAATTCCAGGGTTGGGTCAACGGCCAGCATGGCGCGCACATAAGCCAGCACACATTCCGCATAATAGGCGTCTGCATTGTCAGGGGCCAACGTGGCGACCTGTTTCTCAAAGAACCAGGTCTCATTCCCGATTTGCCAATACTTGACTTTGAAGGGCGCGGGGTACCCGTTTTTCGCCCGGATGGCCGGCCAATCCGGCATGCCGTCGGGCAGTTTTGCTCCGACGGGGGCGTTGCAGTAAGCAACGAGGCCCGCGGCCTGCCGTGCCGCCTCTTCTATCGGTTTGACCTTCAGCAAACCATCGCGGAAATTGACCACAAGAATGGCCTCCCAACCCAATCTCTGTCGCAGTTGGAGAAATTCATCGTAACCAAAGTTGTTGGTCACCTCGACATTATTTTGGCCGGTGCTGACGGGCCGGTTGGCTCCACGCCCCGGCACATTGCTGATCATGTCCCGCCAGTCGAGGTAATCGACATCCGTTCCACCGGGGAAACGCACGATCGGAATTTGCATTTCGTTCAGCAGCTTCACTACACCCGATTGAAGCTGATGCGTGCCCGGCACCAGAGCTCCCTCGGGGCCGCCCCCGCCGTCACTTAGCCGCTCCATGAAACTCCCGAACAGCCGTGGATCAATTGTGTGCAACACTTTCTTCAGCACGCGATAGTGGATTTCTTGAGCCTGCCCCGCCAGACTCAGCAATAGACTCAGGAGAAAGACAGAAAGGATGCGACCCTGTATCTTCATGTCATGCTTTCCACAGTGAAAAGAAGCATCTCGGTCCAACATTTAGAGCTTATTGGTAGATACGCTCTTAATCAACAGTCCACCGCGCCGAGCTGGGGCTCGGCGTTCCCAGGGTGGGGGCCTCGTTGAATCCCCGGGCTGGGGCGGCGGTCAGGTGTGGTAGTCGGCGTTGATCTTGACGTAGTCGTAGCTGAGGTCGCAGGTCCAGATCGTGAAGGCGCCGGGGCCGGCGCCGAGGTCGAGGCGGATCTGGAATTCGCGTTTGCGGATGGCCTCGGCCTGTTCGGCCTCGGGGACACCGGAGTCCTGGCCGTGGCGGACGATGGGAGTGTCGCCGTAGTCCAGGGCGACCTGGTCCGGGTTCAGGGCAACGCCGGAGTAGCCGGCGGCGCAGAGGATGCGGCCCCAGTTCGGGTCGGCGCCGAACCAGGCGGTCTTGACCAGCAGGGAGTTGGCGATGCTTTCGGCGCATTTCCGGGCTTCGGCGTCGTCTTTCGCGCCGGAGACGACGAGTTCGACGAAGCGGGTGACGCCTTCGCCGTCCAGGACCATTTCCCGGGCGAGCCGGCCGGCAACAAAAGTGAAGGCCGCCTGGAACGCGGCGGCATCCGGGTGACGGGCGTCCAGGGGGCGGTTGCCGGCGGCGCCGTTGGCCAAGGCGAGGAAGGTGTCGTTGGTGCTGGTGTCGCCGTCCACGGTGATGCGGTTAAAGGAGGCGTCGAGGGAGCGGTTGAGGCAGAGCTGAAGGAAGTCCGGGGTGACGACGGCGTCGGTGGTGAGGTAGGCGAGCATGGTAGCCTGCGGTTCGCGCAGAGGCTTCATGCGCGGCGCGATCATGCCGGCGCCTTTGGTCATGCCGCCGATGCGGACTTCCCGTCCGTCCACAATAAGGGACACCGCGAGGTTTTTGGGGCGGGTGTCGGTGGTCATGATGGCGCGGGCGGCCGCGGCGCCGCCGTCCGGGGCGAGGGCGGCCTTGGCGAGTTCGACGCCGCGCTGAATTTTCTCCATGGGCAGGTGCACGCCGATGCGGCCGGTGGAGGAGATGAGGACTTCGCCTTCGTCCAGGCCGAGTGTCTGTTCGGCCAGGCGGGCCATGGCGCGGGCGTCTTCCAGCCCCTTGGGACCGGTGCAGGCGTTGGCGCAGCCGCTGTTGACCAGGACGGCACGCACGGGCCGGCCGGCGGCGAGCAGGTCGCGGTCATATTGGACGGGGGCGGCGGCAAAGGCGTTGGCGGTGAAGGCGGCGGCGGCCACGGCGGGGTGATCGCTGAGCAGGAGCGCCAGATCTTCGGCGCCGCTGCGTTTCAGGCCGCAGACCACGCCGGCGGCGCGCCAGCCGGCGGGGGAGGTGCAATGTCCGTCTGCCACAACGAGAAAGGACGGGTTCATGAGCGGCTCCTGTTTTTGCCACAAAGAACACAGAGAACACAAAGGTCGGCGGGGGGATGGATTTTATCGGCCGGGCGGGAACGCCCGGGCGGTGCGGGGTACCGTAAAGCTTCGATTTAGAAATGCCGAACGCCGGGGGGCGGCCCCGGCGTTTCAGATAAGCGGTCCATTTCGGCGACCGGGTTATTTGATCTTCAGCAGGCCCGGGGGGAGCTTGGGCGCTTCGAGGTCTTCGATCTCGATGGCCTGGTAGAAGATTTCGCGCAGGAGCTTGAGCAGCATCAGGCGGGCTTCGACGCCGATGATGACGTCCTCGAACGGCTCCTTGAGGTTGGTCCAGTAAGCCTCGGCATTGCCGCTGGCGACTTCGAGGGTGTTGCTCTGGGCCACATGCTCGATCAGTTCGCGCTCGGATTCCAGGAGGGAATTCCAGAAGGCGGGCAGGGTCGCCTCGAAGTTCGGGGTGCCGGATTCATAGTGCAGTTTTTTCATGACGCTGTTGAACTGTTTCTGCAGTTCCGGCGTCAGGCGCAGGTTTTTGCCGGCCTGGAGCCAGTCGATGCGCCGCAGCACGAGGTCCGCGTAATTCTGCAGTTCCTGTACGGCGCGGTCGCGGGTTTGGAGGCGGGCGCGTTCCTGGTTGAGGTCGTTTTCGGCCTGGCTGATCCGATCCTTGAGTTCGCGGTCTTCGGCGCGCTGCTGCTCGTAGCGAGAACGCCATTCCTGGAGATCTTTTTCAAGCTTTTCGAGACCGGCGGCGAGGCGAACCTTGTCCTGAATCGCGTCCGCTGCGACCTTGGCGAGAGCCGTTTTCTGCTCTTCCTCCTGCTGCACGAGCGCCTGACGGAGCTTGCGGTTTTCGGCCTGGGAGGATTCGAACTTAGTTTGGAGTTCACCGCGCTCGCCGGAGAGGTCGCGCTTAGCCTTGCGAAGTTCCTGGAGTTCGTCCCCGGCGCCGGAGGACTGGGAGCGGGCGCGCTCGATTTCTCCTTCGAGGCGGGCGTTTTCCGCACGGGCGGCGTCGAGGCGTTCCTCGATCTCCTTGACGCGACTCAGGAGTTCGTCATTGCCGGAGGCGTTCTGGACGACCTTTTCGGCCTGTTCCGTGGAGAACTGCATCGGGCTGAAACAGAGAAGGATGCGCCACTTGGCAAGGTCAGGAACCTTGAACAGTGCGTCAAATTTTTCCTCGGGCAGGACGTAGGCGTCCTCGGCCAGGCTCTGGGCTTCGCGGTACCGCTTATACTCGTCGCCGTGGAAATAATCTTCGATCGCCCGGTAGAGGGTTTCGTGGATGGGATACCACTGGGCAAATATGGGATTGCAGAATGAGGCGGAGAATAGGTTCTTTTCCGCCTCCTTCTGAAGCAACAGCTCGAAGCGTTTGCGATGCTTCGGCTCCAGGCGGTAACCGCCGAGCTGGCAGAGTTTGCTCAGCTGGCTGTTGGCCAGGACATAGGCCCGGAAATTAGGCCAGGGCAGATCTCCGATCATCCCGGCGAAAGCGTCCGCGATGCGGACACCTTCCAGATTTTCATGCGGAGCCAACATCCAGCAGGAACTCCTTGGCTAACAGTTCACGGGTGGCTGCGATGACGGAGGCCGCCATCTGCCGGCGCAGGGAACATTCGATTTTAAGTCTGGCGCCGGACATGCCCTGAACCAGCGGTTCATTGCCGTCGAGGCGGGCGCGGTCCAGGACTTTCAGACAGACCAGATCCGCCTCGCGCCAGCGTTGTTCCTGACAGAACATGACGGTCTGGCTGACTAGATCGGTGCCGGAGGGCGGCGGCGGCACAACCGCGGCGACCGGCGCCGCCGGGGCGAGGACGGCCGCCTGACGGCGGACGGCCTTGGCGGCCTTAGCAGGCTTCGCTGCCTTGGCAGGCTTCGCGGGCTTGCCGGCAGGAGCGGGGGCGGCTTCAGGCGTCGCAACGGACGCCTTTTTTTTAGTTACCTTGGCCATATCTGGTGCGGGTTATTCCGGTTGGTGGCGGGGACGGATTCAGATTCATCCCCGGGGCAACCGGAAAACCGGGCCGGAATGATAGTTCCGACCGTAATCCTCAAAAAACCTGATCCTGAAACTGGAGGCGCGGACCGGATTCGAACCGGTGAATAAAGGTTTTGCAGACCTCTGCCTTACCACTTGGCTACCGCGCCAAAGACAAGAATCTGTAATGTACTACCGCGCAAAACAAACGCAAACCTCGCGGCGTCATGGTGCGATTGCGGGAGGGGCAAGACCGAGGCGGGTCTGTGGTCTGTAGGCCTGTGGCTTGTGGTGAAGAGGAGGACCGAAGAGCCGGATGGGTTTGCTCCCGTCCACGCTTTCCCACAGACCTACAGGCCACGGGCCACGGACCGCTTTGGGAACTACACCTGCATTAACTCGGCTTCCTTGGCGGCGAGGATCTGATCGACCTGCTTGACGGTGTCATCAGTGAGTTTTTGAACGTCCTTGCCGGACTTGGTCAGTTCGTCCTCGGTGATCTTGCCGTCTTTCTCCAGTTTTTTGGCCGCCTCGTTGGCGTCCCGGCGGAAACCGCGGACTTCGATGCGGGCGGTTTCGGCCCGGTCCTTGACCTGTTTGACCAGAACCTTGCGGCGCTCTTCGCTGAGTTCGGGCACGGGAAGGCGGACGACGCGGCCGTCGCTCATGGGGCTGATGCCGAGATTGGAGGCGAGAATGGCTTTTTCGATGGGCTTGATGGCATTTTGGTCCCAGGGTTGGATGACCAGCAGGCGCGGCTCGGGGGTGGTGATGGCGGCGATGTCCTTGAGCCGGGTCATGGTGCCGTAGTAGTCCACCTGAATGCCGTCCACCAGGGCCGGGGAGGCTTTGCCGGTGCGTACGCCGACAAAGGTCTTTTGCATGGCTTCGACGGCGGTTTTCATCTTCTGGCCGGTGGTTTTGAGAACGTCGGCGGCTGACATGGGGTGATCTCCTCCGAATGTCGGGTCTTCGGGTTGCGGTCGATCCGGTTTTCGCCGGGAAACGGCACGGAACCGGGTTCCGCCTTACTATTGAAGCGGATTGGCCGTCCTGCAAGCCCGCGCCGCGGGAAAGGTGACACAGATGAGGGCATCTTCACTCTGCGGGTGTAAAGTTAGCCCGAGGAAAGCCGGGACGTTAGCCGGCATTTTTTTCAAGGACGCGCGAATCATGAGCTACCGGGTGCAGGGCGAAGACGGGAAGCTGTACGGCCCGCTCAGCGCGGACCAGGTCCGGGCCTGGTTCCGGGAACGCTGGGCCCATGCGGACACGCGCCTGGCGCCAGAGGGCTCGGAGCAATGGCGGCCGTTCCGGGAATATCCGGAGTTCGCCGAACTCCTGATGGCGCCGCCGTCGCCGCCGGCCGTGGATCCGGCCGCGCTACCGGCCGGCTGGGATCCGCAGGTGGTTCTGGCCCGGGACTGGGATCTCTCGATCCGCAACTGCCTCACCCGCGGTTGGATGGTAGTAAAGTGTGATTTTTGGAATCTGATGGCGGCGTGGCTGGTCATCAGGGTCATTCTCTTTGCCATCGAGGCAATTCCGTATCCGGGCGGCTACGCCATGTCGCTGCTGTTCGGCGACGTTTTCTTCGCAGGGCTGGCCTTTTTTTATCTGAAGAAGATGCGTAGCGAATACGCGGAGTTCGGCATGGTGTTTGCGGGCTTGCGGGGGGGCAACCTGAAACCGTTGATTCTGGTGGGCCTGATCAGTGGCTTGGTGATTGAGGCCGCCGCCCTCCTCGCTTGCCTGCCGGGGGTCGCCATCGGGATGATCCCGGAAATGACCGCGCCTTCCGGAAAGACGGAGATTCTCACGGGAGCAATTTCGCGCGTGATTCCCGCCATGGAGACCACGATTGCCGAGTTTCTCCCCGGCGGCGCCGCCCAGACGATCACGAACTTGACCGCGCCTTTGGGCAAGAACGGCCGTCTCGCGGGATTGATCCTTGGAGCGGTTCCCGCCGCCGCCATCATGATCTATTTGAGCGTTTCCTACGTTTTTGCGTTTATGCTGGTGCTGGAAAAGCGGATGCGTCCGTGGCAGGCCATGGAATTAAGCCGCAAGGTGATCGGGCGGCACTGGTGGCGGATGTTCGGCGTTTTGGCGGTCATCTCCCTGCAGGCCGGATCGGGGCTTCTTCTCTGCGGCGTGGGAGTTTTACTCACCGGCCCGATCGCGTTCGCGGCCCTGATGGTGGCATACGAGGACATCTTCAATCCGCGAAGCTGAGCCGGAGCCGGAGTCAGGGTAAATCTTTTCGAGTGCGATTGGCGAGTGCGAGCGCCGCTGCGCTGAGCGCGAGAGCGTAACTCTATTCCCGCAAAGGCCGAACGGGTAGGCGGGTCTCGTTTATTCGCGGTTCAAAAAACCGGAACATATTTTTATCTCTATAATTATATAAACATTTCTTTTTTAACCGCTAATGAACGCCAATGAACGCGAATAGTACCCCCTGTTTGATGTTTAATTGGGGTATTATTACCAGGTTGTCCGCCCCATCGCCAGCTTCAACGCCCATGCGGTCAGCACACTGGGGGCAAGCTGGCCGTGGCCCCACCACCACAGGTTCCACAGGACATAGAGTGTAGCGGCCGTGGCTCCCACCACTCCCAACAGCCGGCGCCAGGCCTGTTCCATAACGTCCGCTTCCCGCAAAAAACTGCATCCGGGCAGAAAAAAGGCCAGGCGCCCGGCCGCAGATCCGGCGGGGCCTGGCCCGGTCGTCAACGCAGCCTCAGCTCTTTTTTTCAGCGGCTTTGCATGCGTCGATCAGGAAGGGGATCCAGCACAGGGGCAGGCAGACCACCAGCAGAATAATGAAAACGATACTTTCCTTGCCTGCAAATTCAATCCTGTTTCCGGCGTGCTGGATTTTCGCCGCGACGCCTGTACGTTGCGGCAGCTGGCGTCAACCGGTTCGGCAGGAGTTTCCGGACGCAGGATCTGACGCGCCAGCAGGAGGAATTTCCGGGCATGAGCGACGCGGCAGTGACACGATTCGACCGGTTTACCAGCGAAGAATTGACGGACATCACCGGGGGGACCTGGCAGACGCCGCCGCCCGCGGGCTTGTCCGTGACCGGGGTGACGGACAACAGCCGCGGTGTCCGTCCGGGCATGCTTTTTGTCGCCATCCGCGGGGAGAACACGGACGGGCACCGGTTTGCGGCCGGCGCGGCCGAGGCCGGCGCGGCGGCGATCTTGGCCGATCGTGCACCTGCGCCCGACGATGCGGCGCGGCTGACGGCCCGGGGCGTTCCGGTCCTGCTGACGACCGATTCGCTGGCGGCGTTCCAGGCCTTGGCGCACGCCCATCGGATGCGGTACCCGGACCTGGTGGTGGTCGGGATCACGGGGAGCTGCGGCAAGACCAGCACGAAAGAGATGCTGGCGGCGGTGCTGGATCGGCGCGTGCCCGGCGCCGTGCTCAAGACCGAGGGGAACACCAACAATCATTTCGGTGTGCCGCGCAACCTGTTGCGACTCGGTCCGCAGCACCGCGCCGCGGTGATCGAGATGGGCACGAATCATCCTGGGGAGATCGCGTTACTGGCGCGGCTGGCGCAGCCGCGGATCGGCGTGATCTCAAACATTGGGCACGCGCACCTCGAATTTTTTCATGACCTGGAGGGGGTGGCCCGGGAAAAGGGCGAGCTTTTCGTCGCACTGCCGCCGGAGGGCGTCGCGGTCTGTCCGGCCGGAGTGGCGGAGGCGGGCATACTCCGGGCACGGACAGGCAACCGGCGTCTGGTGACTTACGGGCCGGAAGCCACCGCCCCGATCCGGGTGGAATATCTCGGCCTGGGGCCGCTGGGCGATTATGGCCTGCGCCTGAGCGGCCCGGCGCTGCGCGGCGGCCCCTGCGAACTGCGTTGGGGGCTCGGCGGCCGGCATCAGGCACTCAACGCCGGCGCGGCGGCGGCCGTCGGCACCTTGTGTGGGCTGGAGGCTACGGCGATCGCCGCCGGCCTCCGCGCCTGCGCCCTGCCGAAGATGCGCATGGAAATTATGGAAATGTCTGGAGTACATTGGGTTAATGATGCCTACAACGCCAATCTCGACAGTGTACTGGCGGGGCTGGAATGGTTCGGGGAACTTACCGCTAACGTGCCGCGGGAGCAGCGCTTGATCGTGCTCGGGGAAATGCGCGAGCTGGGCGCGGCGGCCGCCGACGACCACCGCGATCTGCTGGTGGCAGTCCGGCGCCTGATCCCGGACGAAAATCTCTTGCTGGTCGGCGCGGAAATGGCGGCGGCGGTTGCCGCCGCGGGCGGCGGGCTGGCTGTTTTCCCCGACTGGGCGGCGGCCCGGCCCGAACTCGAACGCCGCCTGGCTCCGGGCCAGTGGGTGCTGCTCAAGGGCTCCAATGGCGTGCACCTGGAAAACCTGCTCCCCCCGGAACTCCGCGCCAAGGCGCATTGACCGGAAGCTTCGCCGGGGGTCAAGGGTTTGCGAACCGACAAGGAACCGGCCATGACGCCAAGAGAGATCGTGCGGCGGACCATCGCCTTCGCCTCACCCGAACGCCTGCCGCGGAGCTTCCCGGAGAAGTACGGCGACGACTTCGCCTGGATCGGCATGTCCCCGTCGCCCGACGCCCGCCCGGGCAACAAGGCTGGCCTGGAGACCGACGAATGGGGGGCGGTCTGGGAGAACCTCGGCGTCTGCAACCTCGGCGAGGTCAAAGAGTTCCCGCTCAAGACCTGGGACGATTTCAAAACCCTCAAGATCCCGGACATCGCGGCGCCCGGACGTTGGGAAAATCTTCCGGGCGCCAGGGCCCGGGCCGGAGACCGCTACTTGCTCGCCGGCGGCATCTCGCTGTATGAGCGCGCCCACTTCCTCCGCGGCCTCGAAAATCTCTGGCTCGACATTTACGACGAACGGGAAAATCTGGAGAAACTACTCGACGTCCTCGTCGACCTGAACCTTGGCGCCATCGCCCGCTACCGGGCCGAAAGCCCGGACGGATACATCTTCTGGGACGACTGGGGCCTGCAGAACCAGCTCATGATCTCCCCGGGGGCGTGGCGGGAAATCTGGAAGCCGCGCTACGCCAAAGTCTTCCAGGCCGCGCACGCCGCCGGCATGCAGACGATCCTGCACAGTTGCGGGCATATCGTCGACATTCTCGACGATTTCATCGAGGCCGGCCTCGACGTCATCCAAATGGACCAGCAGGAGAACATGGGGCTCGACCTGCTCTCGCGCCGGTTCAAGGGCCGGATCGCCTTCTGGTGCCCGGTCGACATCCAGAGCGTGATGTGCCGCGGCTCACTCGACGACATCCGCCGTTACTGCCATGACCTGTACGCAAAGCTCGGCTCGCCCAAGGGCGGCTTCCTCCCGAAATGGTACAGCGACGCCAAAGGCGCCGGCCACCGGCAGGAAGCGATCGACGCCATGTGCGAGGAATTCCTAAAGCTCAGCCCGTAGACCGCGCGAGCGTCAGGTCGAACGGGGCGGACAAGGATTTGAATTCTCTTGTCCTGATGCGCAGCATCTTTGGAGTGCGGTGGCTTGACACCGCTTTCCCCGGCGGCGGAGCCGCCCATCCCACGCGTGGCTGGCTCCCTTGCCCAAATG
>CAITSE010000229.1 GCA_903894975.1 uncultured Lentisphaerota bacterium | reverse complement strand
GCAAAAGCGGGGTTCAGGGTTCAGGGCCGTGAAAGCAACTGTCAGATTGTGAAAGTGTTGTACATCCAGCAGACTCTGCCTCCTGAACCCTGACACCCTGAACCCTGCTTTGCTGGCAGGACGGAGTTCTGCAAGCGCCTCAGTAAAGTACAAAAACGTGTCCGCTCAGTCCAACGCAATCCGCGCTACCGGAGCTAACATCGTGGACATCAGAAATACCCTCCTCGCCTTCAGCCCTATACCGATTGCCTTGGCCCTGGCAGCCACCTGTCTCGCCGGCGAGGCCGCGTCGACTCCGCCACCGGTCGCACCCGGCGCGGCCCGCCTCGTGCCCAGCCTCCCGGTCGCTGGCCGTATGCGTCTGCTCATCGACACCGACGCGGCGAACGAGATCGACGATCTCTATGCCATCGCCCTGGTGCTTCGCAGCCCGGACCGCTTCCAGCTCGAAGGGTTCGTGGCCACCCATTTTCTCGAGGGAAATACCGTCGATAGCCCGAAGACCATCGAGCTTTCCTATGCCGTCATCAAGGAACTGCTGGCCAGCGAGGCCGGGGGATCGGCGATCCGGGTCGAACGGGGCGGCGCGCTCCTCCGGTCGCTGAGCGATGCGAGCGACAGCGCCGGCGCCAGATTCATCATCGAGCGGGCACACGCCGGGACACCGGAGGAGCCCCTGTGGGTCGTCGCACTGGGTGCCGCCTCCAACGTCGCTTCGGCCTTGCTGTTGGATCCGGGCATCGCCGACCGCATCCGGGTGGTCTTCCATGCCCGCTCGGAGCAAAGCTGGCCGGAGCGCAGCGAGCAGTTTAATGTCAAAGGCGATGTGTTGGCGGCCCGCAGCCTCCTCGCCTCAAAGGTGCCGCTCGTCTGGTTCGATACGGGGGCCCAATTGACGGCTCCGATGGCCGAGACCGAGCGCCTGCTGGCCTTGGGTGGCATGCCGGCCTTCCTGCACAAATATCGCATGCGTCAAGACTACTTCCGCAGTGAAAAAAAGGGTTTTTTCGATCTCGGTGATATCGCGTGGCTGATCGACCCAGCCACTTGCGTCCAGGAGGAGGTCGACGTCCCACACATGGATCAGCAAATGCGCTTCGTCCAGAATCATGACCTCGGCCGCATGATCAGGGTCTATTCCTGCCGGCGCGAACCAGTCTGGAAGTTGTTCTACTCGCGCATGGGCATTACGGCAGGCAACCAGGGAAAACAATAAAACGATGCGATAAGGATCGTTTCGGCGGCGTGGTCTTTGACTGGAGCAAGTGATCGTCCCCCTATTTCTGTAGTCTCAAAATCAAGGAGTTGCGAACATGACGAAACCAAGTTTGAACGCGCGTCTCGGAATCCAGAGCTGGTGCTTCCGGGCCTTCAAAACCACGCCGCAGGTGATCGCCGGCCTGCGTCAGGCCGGCGTCTCCAACCTGGAGATCTGCGGCGTCCACGTCAACGTGGCGCAGGCGCCGGAGAAAACGCTGGCGGAATACACGGCGGCCGGGATCACGATCAGCAGCTTTGGCGTCAACGGCTTCAACACGGACGAAGCCGCCGCGCGCAAGGTTTTTGAATTTGCCGCGCTGGCCGGCTTTCCGACCATCAGCGCGGACCTGGCGGACGACGGCCCGAGCCTGGCCCTGGTCGAGCGGCTGTGCACGGAATTCGGAAAGAAAATCGCCATTCACAACCACGGCCGGAAGCACGCGCTGGGGTCGGTCGCCGCGCTGGAACGGCTCTTCGCCAAGGCCAGCCCGAACGTGGGGCTGTGTCTGGACACCGCCTGGGCGCTCGACGCCGGCGAGGATCCCGTGGCCATGGCCGGGAAGTTCGGCACCCGCCTGTACGGCGTCCACATCAAGGACTTCGTGTTCGACCGCGCGGGGCGTCCGGTGGACGTCGTGGCGGGAACCGGCAACCTCAATCTGGCCGTGCTCTCCGCGAAGATGCAGGAAATCCGTTTTGACGGCTACCTGACCATTGAGTATGAAGGCGACGAGGCGGCCCCGGTTCCGGCGCTCACGAAATGCGTGGAGAACGTCCGCGCCGTGTTTCCGGCCTGACGACAGCTTTCCCGAAGGTCGCGGCTGCCCCCGGGAACGCCGATCTCCTGATCGGCTCTTCTCAACTCCCACGCCCAGGTGAAAGCGGAGACGTCAGACAGGAGGCCGGTTCCACCGGCGGGAAAAAGCGGCGTCCAGCCGCCGGCACTCCAAAGCGGCGCGGTCGCCGCGGTCAAGGCAGAGAATCATTCAGAGCGCATCTACCCCAGAGGGCGTTTCATGTTCGCACACGTCTTTTCCGGTTCCCTGACCCGCTCCACCGCGTTTCGCGTCAAGGCGAACGGACAGGATCTGGATGTTCTCCAGCATCCTGACGGAGATTGGACCTCGTTTGAATGCGATGCGGCGGTGGAAATCGACGTCGAGGCCGGATCCGGCACCGATGAGGCAATCGTCCGCCCGCTGAGCCGGGGGATCCGGAGCGCGTCCGGCGCCGGGTGCGCCAAGTTCACCATCCCGGGCCCCGGTTATCTGATGATCGAAATGCCCGGCCAGCCCCTGCTTTTCCTTTACGCCCATCCGCCGGCCCCGGCGGCGCCCACGGGCGGCAAGGTGCGGCGTTTCGAGGGCGGAAAAATGCATGAGGCCGGCGAGATTGTCCTGCGCGACGGCGAGACCTGCTGGATCGAGCCCGGCGCGGTCGTGCGCGGCTGCATCCGTGCCTCGGAAGCCGCCGGAATTCGCATCGGCGGCTACGGCGTCCTGGACGGTTCGTATTGGGCCGAACGCGGCGGCAAGCGGCGGTCGATCCTGCTCGACCGCTGCCGGGACGTCCGGGTGGAAGACCTCCTGATGCTCGGGCCGACCGGGTGGATGCTCGTGCTCGGGGGATGCGACGGCGTCGAGGTGAGCCGCGTCCGGCAGATCGCCGACGGTCTGGGCTCGGACGGCATCGACATCGTCGGCTCGCGCCGGGTCCGCATCTCCGGCTGCTGCCTGCGCAACGGCGACGATAACATCGCCGTCAAATCATTCGTCGCCGCGAGCGATGCCGGCGCGCCGCTGCCGTGGGACGGCACGGTCGAGGACGTGCGCGTGAGCGGTTGCTCGTTCTATAATACCCTTGGCGGCAGCTCAATGGAGATCGGTTTTGAACTCCGCACCGACCTTGTCCACGACATCCGGTTCGAGGACATCGACGTCCTCGGGGTGCACAACTTCGGGTCCGTCTTTGGCATCCATAACGGCGATCACGCCACGGTCGAGGACGTCACCTGGGACAACATCCGCGTCGAGCATCACTTCGACAAGCTGGTGGATTTCCGCACCGTGTTTTCCCGTTGGAGCCGCGACGCGGAGCGCGGCCAAATCCGCAACATCACGCTGCGCCGCATCCGCGCCCTGCAGAGTCCCTTCAACGCCGGCTACACGCTGAGCGTCATGTGCGGGTTTGACGTGCAGCATCCCGTGGCAGGCGTGCGCATCGAGGATTTCGAGCTCGGGGGCCGCAAGATCCTGAACGCGGACCAGCTCGACCTCGTCACCCGCCACGCCCACGACATCTCGTTTCATGGATGAAAGGGCGGACGGGATGACGTCTTAGCCTGGATTATTTTCGCTCCGTTTTGCCCGCGAAAGTACGCGAAATGAAGAACCCTTTCGCAGTACATAAAGATGCAATGAAGCGTGAACCCGGCACCGCCTGAAGGGCCTGTTGCTTTAGTCCATTCAAACTCAAACCAGAACAGGAAAACATGAATCAATTCGAGAACATGAATAGCCGCGGGTGCAACCCGCGGTCATCTGGACACCTCCAGGATCCCCGAAGGGGATACACATGAATTATGACGTAACATGTTCGCTGCAAATTGAATGATGTTTAACCCCTTCCGGGGATTGGTTCGTTTTTCTTAGTTGCCGTGGGTTGCGCCCACGGCTATTCATGTTCTTGGTCTGATTCATGTTTTTTCGTCTATGTCTCGCGGGATGGAACTAAAGCAACCCGCCCTGAAGGCGGAACTCCGAACTCGGGTGGCCCGGCTCCGCTTCTGTCAGGACGTGGGAGTCGAACTACGCGTGGGATGGCGGCTCCGCCGCCGGGGAAAGCGGCGTCAAGCCGCCGGCACTCCAAAGCGGCGAGGACGCCGCGGTAATTACCCATAACAATCTTAATTATAATGCGTAATGCTTCTCAAGTTTACGCGCATGCCCTACAGGGCTTTATTAAAAGAACACGAACCCGGTTTCACCGCCCCCCTTCGTGACCTTCGGGGCCTTCTGTTCAATCGCATTCCGGTCAGGGCTTCCGTTTCGCCGCTTTTCGCGCCGGGGCCGCCAGCAGGGTGACGCCCAGGACGGCCAGGATGCCGGGAGCCTCGGGCTGGCCGCGCAGAACCAGGCGCAGGATGGGCACCTCCGGACGCGGGTTCTCCCACCAGAAGACATACAGGTAGCGGATGGACGTCAGCGGATGTTCCGGATCCGTCACGACGAATTTGCGTGAAGTTGGGGAATCGAACTGGGGATTGTCCGGCCAGTAATCCTGAAGCATGGGGCCGCTGGCTTTCAGGTCGGCATTCGCGGCTTCCGACTGCGGGCCGCCCCAGGTCATCACTGGCAGGCTCAGGTGGCGATGGTCGGCGTATTGAATTTCATAGTTGCCGAGTCGCATGCGCCGGGAGTGCGTCCAGCCGCAGGCGTGGAGCAGGCCGATCCCCGCCACCCGGCCGGGAATCGGCAGCGCCACGCTGGCCGGCAGCGGCGTGCCCGTGGTCCGGGCGGAGCGCAGCAGGATGATGCTGCGTCCGCCGGTGGAGCTTTCGTCAGGCAGGACAAAGGGAATGCCGTGGGCCTGAAGCGGCCCCGGCGGCAGATGGGGCGCGGCCGTGCCCGGGCCAAACCATTCCTCCACACCCCCCAGGCGCGAACGGTTGGCAAACTGCGCCAGGGGCAGCGGCCGCCAGCGCCGCCGCAGATGAACGGGAAACGCGAACGGACTGCGGTTGGCCGTCTGTTCATGCCGCAACTCCCGCCGCAACCGCGCCAGCGTGGCTTTGGTGCCGCCGGCGCGCTGCATGAGATCTGCCGACGCATAGCAGGGGATCTGCAACTCTTCGGGAATGGCGCGCTGCACCCGTTCCAGCGCCTTGACCACCGGCCGCTGCGCCGCCGGCAGGTCCCGGTACTTCCGGGGCGTGCAGCCGAACTGGGTGCGGAACTGCCGCGAGAAATGGAACTGGTCGTAGAACCCGGTCATCCGGGCGATCTCCTTGATGCCCAACGGCGAAACCGCCAGCATGGAAGCCGCCCGATCCAGGCGTTGGCGCAGCATGAACTCACGGGGTGACACCCCAAACGAAAGCTGGAACAGGCGGGTCAAGTGGCCGGCGCTGACCCCCGCGCGCCGGGCTAACTCGGGAAGGCGCGGCGGGGGTTCGCCGGAGGCGATTCCCGCCTGGTGCACGATCTGCCAGACCCGTTCCAGCGGTTCTGGCAGACTGCCGGTGAGTTCCGGCTGGAATTGCGTATGCCGGCCGGTCAGCGCCATCATCAGCAGCATGGGGAAGGCCTGTTGGACAAACGCGGTGCGTTCCGGTTCCTCGCAGAAGGCCAGGGTCAAGGCGAAGCGGAACAGCGGAAAGAACGCGGACTCCGCCGCCATCACTACCTGCAGCGGCCAGCTCTCGGGCGGCGGCCAGCCGTGGGCGGGGAGGCGGACGTCGAACCATAACTCGGCGATGGTGGCCGGCCGGGTGCCGTCACCGCGGTTTTCCAGTGCCCAATCAAACCCCGGCCGCAGCAGGAGCAGCGTCCCGGTCGGCAGCGGCAGCGGGCGCCGGTCCACCCGGGCGACCAGTGACTCGGGGCCGTCCACGGCCCAGACCAGCGCATAGCGGTTGCGGGGAATGACCCCGATTTCAAAGCGGGTCCCGGGCGCGAGGTCCACATACTTGATCACATTGATTTGGACATTCCGCAGCGGGGGATAGGTAAAGGTCATGGGATCGGATTCCGCTTGGATTAGAGCCCCGGCGGGCTTGCGCGTAAACGTAAGGAAAAAAGCGAACGTCGAACAT
>CAITSE010000228.1 GCA_903894975.1 uncultured Lentisphaerota bacterium | reverse complement strand
GTTCCGTTTTCAGCCCCAAGGGGGCGCACCATAACAGCCTAGGGCAGAGCGTAGCGTCGCCCTAGGATTGCGTTACCACACCGGTTGAGCCCTGAAGGGGCGACCCATAGGAATTTCTCCGAGATGCCATGCACCGCCCAAAATGATTCGCCCCTACAGGGCTCCTCTCTCATTTTTCTTTCCAACCTGGGGCGTTGCCCCAGGCTATTATGAAACCGCGCCTTCAGCGCTCCGATCCACCGAACCCTTAAGCGACCCAAAAGGTCGGGGTATTAACCCCCACTAGAAATAATCTGGGGCATGGCTGTCACGGCCACTCAGTGAGCCAGTGGCCGGTGCGAAGTTCTGCAACCGGGAAGGGGTGTTCGGAGCGGATGGTCACGGTATGCCGGGCGCCGGCGGCGAGGTCGAAGAAGTTGTCGTCGAGCCAGCCCGGGCCGGCGGCCGCCGGCAGGATCAGGCGGCAAAACCTGGCGTAGGCGCGGGCGGAAACCTGAATCCGTGAGACCCAGCCGGCCGCGTCCGGTTTTTGTTCCAGCAGTTTGGTCTGGATGCCGGGCTGCGGCCACGGCACATTCTTCCACATCAGCGGGAAATACGTGACCCCCGGCAGGGCCTTGCCGGCGACCCGGGCCTGGATGAACAGATAATCCCCGGGCTGGAATGCCAGGGTGGCGCGCGCGACGGCAGCGAATTTCACGGTGTCCACGGCGGCGGCCCGGACTTTCGTTTCTTTTTCCCAGAGGATGGCGCCGTTGAGCCGAGCCTGGCCGTAGCGGAGTGCCGCCGTGCGGGCGGTGGGGCCGTCGTTGGAGAAGAAAAATTCGAGCTTGCCGCCGCGCTCAAAAATGATCGGCAACTGGGGCGCGCAGGCTCGTTTCGCCGCGTAATAGGCGGGCTTGGGCCGGCGGTAATAGTCGAGGATCGACCAGTTGGCCGTGGGCCAGCAGTCGTTGAGCATCCACATCATGGCGCCGCCGTTGTCGGGCCGGTCACGCCGCGCGCTCTCGAACTCGGCACGCATCTGTTCGGCATGGGTCGCCTGCCCGTGCTTGACGTAGCTCTGCAGGGAGTCGATCTCCCCGAAGGTGGCGCCAGCGACGCGGAGGGTCTGTTCCCAGTGCGGCAGGTTCGCGTGGCCGCGCTGAATGTGGAAAGTCCAGAGCTCGTCCGGCGGCCACTGGTGGCCGGGCGGCAGGAATGCCTTCATGGTCGCCACGGCGGGCGGGCCCTGGATGCAGAACTCGGAGTCGAAGGCGCAGACCTTTTCGAAATGCCCGCGCCAGGGGTCGTATTTGCCCCCGGTCTCGAACAGGGCGAACTTCCAGGAGGAGAGGTGGCAGTTGCCGCTCTCCGGCAGGTTGCCGGCGTCTTCGTGGGACTGCGGGCTGCTTTCCGTGTACGGCACGCCCAGGCCGTGCTTGCCGACCAGCCCGCGGAGCAGCATGGTGTAGATCATGGGATCATCGCGCAGCCGGTTGACGTTCAGGCGGCCACTGGCGTCGGCATACGTTCCGGTGTCGGCGGTGGCCGCATTCACCGCCGGTTCGTCCGGGAGATTCCAGGAGTAGACGTCCTCGTTACAGCCGCACCAGAGGGCGAGGCAGGGATGATTCCGCAGACGCTTGATCTGGTATTCGGCTTCCAGGGCGGTCTCGGCGCGCAGCAGGTCGGCGGGATAGCCGGCGCTGGCGAACATGAAGTCCTGCCAGACCAGGATGCCAGACTCGTCGCAGAGATCGTAGAAAATCTCGCGCTCGTAGATGCCGCCGCCCCAGACGCGGAGCATGTTGAAGTGGGCCTCGGCGGCTTTGCGGACATAGAAGCGATACTGATCGTCCGTGACCTGCGCCGGCCAGAGCTCGGGCGGAATCCAGTTCCCGCCCTTGCAAAACACGCGCCGCCCGTTGATTTCGAACCGGAAGGAAATTCCCGGGCCGGCCGCTTCGGTGAAAGGTTCCTCCACGACGCGGACCTCGCGCAGGCCGAGGCGCCCGGACCGGCTGTCGGCCACCCGTCCGCCGACCATCAGGTCGCATTGCCAATGGTACAGGTTCGGCTCGCCGAGCCCGTTCGGCCACCAGAGTTTCGGCCCGGGGACGGTCAGGCTGGTGTGAGATAGGCAGCGTCCCGGCCGGGAAATGCACTGCTCCAGGTCAACGCCGTGGCCCGACACGCGGAGCCGCAGCTCGTACCCGGCATCGCGGGCGGCGGTGTTGGCGTGGAACTTGAAATCAATCCGGCCGGAGGCAAGTCCGTTCACCGAACAGTCGAGCAGCCGCGGCCCGGAATGCGTTTCCAGATGGATGCCGCCAAAGACGCCGACGGAGGGCAGCGGCAAGGCCCAGTCCCAGCCGAAATTGTACTGCGGCTTGCGCATCAGGACCCGGAGATCCCGCCAGCCGGAGGATTCGTCGTGCCGCTTCTGCCCGAGCACCTTATCGACGGCGTGGAACCGGAGCAGAAGGACATTTGCGGTCTCATCCCGGGAAAGGAGTTCCGTCACCCCGAAGCGGTGGGGGCGGAAGGCGTTTTTCAGCCGGCCCAGAAGCTTGCTGTTCAGATACACGTCGGCGTGGCCGTCGATGCCGTCCAGGACCAATTCCTGTTTCAGGCCGGCCGGGGGAGAGGGGAATTCCGTGCGCAGCCACCAGTCCCGGGCCGACACCCACAGGCACCGGCGCGCCTGGTCGCCGAGGTGCGGATCGGGCATGCGTCCGTCGCGCACCAAGGCGGCGTTGAGGTCGCCGGGCAGGGAGAGGTCATGCCAGGTTGAGGTGTCGCCGCCCGGCGACAACAAGGCCGCGGCCATTTCCGCATCCGGATCCGCGTCGACAAACTGCCAATTTTCCGTGAGGGACAGCCGGACCGTCAGGCCCTGGGACGAGGGTGGCTTTAGCGGGCAAACACGAGCGGCGATCAAACGGGGTGTGGCTTTGTGCGTAATTGGTTTCAAGGCAAACCCTTCGCGACTATTGCGGCCTTCTGTTCACCTGCGCTTGGCGGCCTTTTTCGCTTCGGCCAGAAGGTTCTGGATGGCCAGCGCGGCCGGTTTCGGGTTGCCCTCGAAATCGAGGATGGAGGTGTTTGACGGGCAGGGCCAGCAGTCGTGGCCCATCCAGAAGATCATGCCACCGCAGGCCGGGAACCGGTTAAGCGCCGAACGGAAGGCGATGGACAGCGCCTCCGCCTGCCGCGTCTGGTGCCAGGTCACATACTCTTCGAGATCGCGCGGTTCGCGCCCCAGTTCTTTCAGGCACTGCTCCCATTCGATCCACCACGAGAGATTGTGCCGCCACCAGGGATTGTCGGCGGAGGGCGGCCAGGGATTGCAATCGCCGGCGTACCGGCGCAGGACCGCGGCGGAGGGCGGCCCGCACATCCCGGTTTCGGAGCGCAGCAGCGCATCGTCTTTCGCCCAGTATTCCTGCCAATCCTTCAGGTCGTTTGCCCTCCACGGCCCGTGAACGTCCCAATGCTCGCCCTTGCCGTAATTCTTGGGATCGGCGCAGCCGTGCTTGCCGTATGCCGAAGTCGCCAGGAAGCGGCGTTGCGGGTCGTGCTTGGCAACGACCGCCTGGAGCCGGCTGAGCATGGGGTCCGTCTCATCTGCCGGCTGTCCGTTCTCCCGGGTGAGTTCGTTGCCACCGCACCAGAGGATCAACGACGCATGATGTTGCCGCCGGTTGATATACGACAGGGCGATCTCCGCCATTTCCTGCACGGCCCGTTTTCCCGCCGGCGGCACGCTGCCACCAGCGCTTGAACTGAGCGGGAATTCCTGCCAGACCATCAGCCCGAGTTCGTCGCAGAGATCGTAAAAGCATTCCTTTTCCAGCGAGGCTCCGCCCCAGACCCGCAGGATGTTGAACCCAAGATCGCGGTAGAGGACGAGGCGCTTCCGGTAATCGTCCGCCGTCACGTCGGCGAAGTTTGACCGGATCGGCGTCCAGTTCACGCCGCTCAGGAACACGGGCTTGCCGTTGACCACGCAGAGCCACGGCGGCGCCTCCGCCGGCGCGCCCCGGCAAGGCTGCCACTCCAGGTTCCGGAACCCCACCCGCCGGGTGACGCTTTCCTGCACCGCGCCGGCTTTGTCGAGAAGGTTGCAGGTCACGGTATAGAGCGGTTGGGCGCCCTCGCCGTTGCTCCACCAGGGCTCCACCGCCAGTTCCGCCAGATCAAGGCCTTTGCGGGCGGCGGCCAACGAATACTCGCCGGAACGGATGACGCCCTGGTTTCCGGCCACGGTCACGCCGATTTTGGCGCCGCGCGCCGCGACCGCGGCGACCTGGAGATGAATCCGGCCTTTGCCGGAGGCGTGGTCGTATCCGGCGTCGCAGTTCACCGCGGTGATTTCCGCGTCATCGGTGACCACGAGGCGGATGGCGTCCCAGATCCCGGCCTGCACCAGGCGCGGCGTCCAATCCCAGGTGTAGTAGAAGCGCGGCTTCCAGTCCAGCATGTCCGCGGTTTTGCCGAACTGCCCCAGCCAGCGCGGGGCGCAGGTGAAGATGATCGCCAGCGCGTTATCCTTTTCCGCGAGGTGCGGCGTGAGGTCGAACACATGCGGGATATGGGTGCCCTTGAAGTCGGCGATTACCTTGTTGTTGAGGGCGATGCAGCCGCAGTAGTCCAGCCCCTGGCAGTCCAGCCGGAACGTTTTCCCCGGCGCAAGCCAGGCATCCGGGATCCGGGTCTCATAAATCCAATGGCGGTTTTCGACCCATTCGCAGAGCCGAGAGTTCAAGCCCTTTTCCCAGTCCGGCAGGATGCCGGCGGCACGCAGAGCGCCCTGGACCGAGCCGGGGACCGGCGCCGGCACGTCGCGCAGGTCGCAATCCGTGGCTTTCACAAACCCGTCCGGCGACGCGAGCCGCATCCGCCAGATTTCCGGCGCCCATCCGGCAAGCATCCATTTCAAGCCTGACAGGTCATACTGCTGTTTCATCTTCATGGGCCTTAGAGTGGATGCGGCTGCCCGCGGAGTTCACGGTGGAATTCGGCGAAGAAGCGGACCATGAACGCGTGGCGTTTGCGGGCCAGGTTCCGGCCATGTTCCGTCAGCAGCCGTTCCGGGACGTGGCGGAGCTTGACCAAGTATTCACGGTAAGCGGTGTCGCCGCGGCTGTAGCTGGCCGCCGCCAGCGCCTCCGCCTCGGTGTTGTGCAGGCGCGCCCCGATGCGGCCGGCGAAATGAAAGGCCCGGGCCAACCCCACGGCGCCGATGGAATCAAGCTTGTCCGCATCATAG
Organism: uncultured Lentisphaerota bacterium; assembly: GCA_903894975.1. Classification (GTDB taxonomy): domain Bacteria; phylum Verrucomicrobiota; class Lentisphaeria; order Oligosphaerales; family CAITYL01; genus CAITSE01. Next base: position 592 of record CAITSE010000228.1, on the reverse strand, counting down.
ACCACCCTCGCCTCCAACGAGGCCGGCCCCGCCCCGCCGCGCCGGCGCCAGCGGTGGGTGCGGACGCAGGCCGCGACATGCTCCACAAAAGCCACGTCGTCCACGCCCAGACGCGGCAGCAGTTCCAGGGCCATGTCCGCGCCGAGCGCGGCGTGGTCGGTCTGGCCTTCGTCCTCCATCTCCCGGGCACGGCCGACGTCGTGCAACAGCGCGGCGAACGCGACGACTACGGGATCGGCCTTTTCCCGCCGGGCCAGGTGCCGGGCATTGTGCAGGACCCGTTCCGTGTGATCCCAGTCATGACACCCGGGCACCGCGGCCAGCAGAGTCCGCACCTCCGCCTCCACGGCAGGCAGAAACGCCGCCCAACACACCTGGGGCGAACCGCGGAACCGGGATGAAATCGGCATGACCGTAACAGACATGAAAAATCACCAAAAATTTTACCCTAGAGGCGCTTGCAGAACTCCGTCCTGCCAGCAAAGCAGGGTTCAGGGTGTCAGGGTTCAGGAGGCAGAGTCTGCTGGATGTACAACACTTTCACAATCTGACAGTTGCTTTCACGGCCCTGAACCCTGAACCCCGCTTTTGC
>CAITSE010000227.1 GCA_903894975.1 uncultured Lentisphaerota bacterium | reverse complement strand
TCATATTTTTAAAAAAATGATATAAGCTGATTATCCAAAAATATCCCGTTTGTTCAGGTAGCACTTTTCCGCGTAGTAGAGCAGCAAACCCAGATTCACACCCGGCCGACCTTCTGGACACTCCCGTAACACATCCTCCGCCCGCCGACCTTGGCTCGCCTGGCGGCATCCCTCCAAGATCCGATCCGTTAGAGATTTTTCAATCTTTTCCGCCCCCCTGCTCCACCCGTATCATACGGTTACGATCAAACCCAAGTTGTTCTGCTCTAGATATAAGCACTTCTAGTTCATCCGGTATTACGGGGTCTTTGGAAAGTATCCATAGGTAGTCCATGGTGCTGCCAGTGACGATGGCGCGGCGGTACCCGGCGTCGAGCCAGACGATTCGGTAAGCGCCATGGAACGGCCAAAAAAAGGTGACCTGAAACTCGCCGACATCCGGAGCGCCCGCCGGCCGGGCCGTGCCCGTGATTTCCCGCCAGGCGCCCGTTTCCGTCTTGCGGCCGCGGTTGCGGACGGTGACCACGCCGTCGGCCCGGATCGCGTAGGTGGCCGAAACCCGGTCGAGTCCCTTCTCGAACATGTGGGGATAGCGCACGGCTTCGTACCAAGTGCCCGTGTACCGGGGCAGCTCAAACCCGGTCACCGCCGGCAGGTGCCGCGACGAATGGGCGCAGCCGCAGAGCCCCAATGCGGCCAGCAATCCCAGGAATGCCGGGAAAACGCCGGCGCCGGCCGAAACGCAGGAAGAAACTGAAGATGGGGCCATATACATGCTCTCCTGACCGGACAATGTAGCCTGAAGAATCCAACCTTTCCGCGGATTGAGGGACAAAGGGGACAGGTAGAGGGACGCCAGGGAATCAAGGGACATCAGGGACGAAAGAATCGTCAGGAACGGAAAAACGGAAAAACCGCCGCGGGAGGCTGTAGCGGTTTAGGCTGTAGGCTATTAGGTTACAGCCTGGACGAGCCAAGCCCAAAAAGGCAAATCGACTTATGGTACAACCTACAGCCTAACCACCTACAGCCTACCTACCGATTCCAGGAGTTCTTCCATGCCACGCAAACCCCAAACACCCCCCATCCCGGCGTACCCCGGCCTGACCCTGCTCAACCGCAATTTTAAAGACTATCCGGATTCTCCGAACCAGGCGCGGCTGGAAACCTTCCCCAACCGCTACCCCGGCCGCAACTACTGGATATCCTTCGACTGCGAGGAATTCACCTCACTCTGCCCGGTCACCAACCAACCGGACTTCGGCCGCGTCCGCATCCGCTACATCGCGGACAAACAGTGCGTGGAGAGCAAGTCCCTCAAGCTCTACCTCTTCAGCTTCCGCAACCACAACACCTTCCACGAAGAGGCGGTCAACCGCATCCTCGACGACTTCGTCGCCGCCTGCAAGCCGCGTTACGCCGAAGTCGAGGGCGTCTTCCAGCCCCGCGGCGGCATCGCCATCACCGCCCTCGCCTGCCACGGGAAAAAACCGCGGGAGTGAGAATTTTCCCGCTTGGATCGGACGGATCTGACCGATCTGACGGATCTTGTGCCGGAGCCCCATGCCCACGCTTCGCCAAACCTGGGACGAGACCGCCGCCGCCTTGGCCGCCGCCGGCATTGACCAGGCGCGAAGCGAAGCCTCATGGCTGCTTGAGCATGTCCTGAAAACCGACAGGACCCGCCTGCTCTGCCGCCTGGAAGAAGCCCTACCCGCAGACGCCGCCAAGGAGCTTGACGCGCGCCGCCGCCGCCGCGTCGCCGGCGAACCGCTCCAGTACATCCTCGGCACGGCGCCGTTCTGTGATTTTGAACTGGAGACAGGGCCCGGCGTCCTGATCCCGCGGCCCGAAACCGAAACCCTGGTGGAACTGGCGCAGGCCGCCTATGGCGCGACTGGCGGCGCCGGTCCAGTCCTCGACCTCTGCACCGGCTCCGGCGCGGTAGCCCTGGCGCTGGCCCGCAGCCTGCCGCCGGAAACCCCCGTCTATGCCACTGACCTTTCCGCCGCCGCCCTGACCTGGGCCCGGCGCAACCGCGCCCGGCTCGGCCTGGAAAAGCGGACGATCCTGCTCGAAGGCGACCTGTTCGCACCGCTGCCTCCGGGACTGCGCTTCCGCGTCATCACCGCCAACCCACCCTACATCCCGGCGGCGGAATACGCCGCCCTGCCACCCGAAGTCCGGGAGTTCGAGCCCAAACTCGCCCTGGAAGCGGGGGCGGACGGATTAGACGTGCTCCGCCGCATTGCGGAGGCCGCCCCGGCGCGGCTACTCTCCGGCGGCTGGCTGCTCTGCGAAATCGACTCTCCCCAAGCCGCGGCCGTGACCGCACTGTTCCAGGAGAACGGGCTGGAAGAAGCCGCCGTCCATCCCGACCGTTTCGGCCGGGCGCGTATCGCCACCGCCCGGAAACCGGCCTCCCCGACACCGGCAAAATAGGCCGCTCGTGTCCAACTTCAGGGACAAAGAGCGTCCGGGTTGGGTCACCGCCGGCGCCGCAGGAGGGGCAGCGAGCCGAGGAGTAGAAGAGCCAACGCGGCGGGCTCGGGCACGGTCTGATAAGTCAGAATGACGTCGTTGGCCCCGCGCTGTTCAATCGTCCACATGCTGCCGTCCAGCATGACGTTGTTCACATCGAAGCTGTCGATTTTCAGCAGGAATTTACGGGCGTCGAAACCAACGATGCCGCCGGCGGCACTGGCGATGGTAAAGGTCCGGTCGGTGGAGCCGTCCCAGTTGGTGACGGCGCCAGCCTGATGGGTGGCATGGTCGAGACCGGTGATGTCGATCACAAAGGGATTGGCCTCGGTGGCGGTGATAGTCAGGGTGCCAGTGATGCCGGCAAAGTCGAACCCCGGATCAATCCCCTTGAGGCCGGCATCCTGTTCACCACCCACGGCCTTGACCGTGTCCACTTCCCAAAGGTAACGGCCGTTGGAAGCCCAGGTCAGATCCGCGTAGTCCTGGGTTCCCGGGCTGTTGCCGGGGGACATGGTGGCTTGGGAGCCGATGACCAGGGAGAGGTTGTTGACGCGGCCGGTGCCGGTGATCGTGCCATCGACAATGGTGATGGGCGCGGTCATCAGGACACTGGCATTGTAGGCAAGGACGGCGCCGTTGTTGACGGTGATGCCGCTGGAACTGTTCAGGTTGCCGGAACCGATCACGCGCAGGGTGCCGGAGGCGACCAGGGTGGCGCCCGTGTAGGAGCTGGAGTCGGTCAGGACGAGGGTGCCGGCGCCAAGTTTGGTCACGCCGCCCGCGCCGGTGACGGCGGTATTCAGGACGACGCGATTGCCGTTGGTATCAAGCAGGGCGGTCTGGCCGGCGGCGACGGGAACAAACTGCCCGGAAACATCCTGATTGTTGCCGTCGGCCCATTGCAGGACACCGCCACGGAAGGTGATGGGGGCGGAACCAATGGCGTCACGCTCGAAATTCAGGGTACCGCCGTCAAGGACGGTGCCGCCGGTGTGACGGCTCTTACCGGTCAGGGTCAAGGTGCCGGTGCCGGTCTTGATCAGGCTTCCCGGCCCGCTCAGGGCGCCGCTGTAAAGGGTGCTTTGGGAGTTGTTGCCCACGGTCAGAGCCACGGCGACGCCCGTGGAATTAGCCAGAATCTGGTCACGCGCACCTGTCAATCCGCCGAGAGTGGCGGCGGTCACCGTCTTAAAGCCCAGCGTCCCGGCATCGCCCGCGGCCAGGTCGACCATGCTGTTCTGCAGAGCCAAACTGTGGTTGAGCAAAAGATCGCCGGAGAGGATCCGAGTGTCCCCGGAGAAGCTGTTGGCCGTAGGCAGGATCATGGTGCCGGCCCCGCCTTTGAGCAGGGCGCCGCCGACCCCGCTGACGTTGTCCAGGGAAAGGGTGCCGAGACCGGCGCCGTTGTTGCCGACGGAGAAGGTATTGGAGCCGGACAGGGCCGTCGCATTCGCCGTCACCCAATAAGCGCTGTTGGTCGCGCTGAAGGGGCCGAAGGTGGCGGCGGCGGTAGTGGTCAGGCTGGCGTTGTTGCCCAGATCGAACTTGGCGACGGTCAGGTTGCGGACAGCGGATTCCAGGACGGGCGTGGCGCCATCCGCCACCCGGAACGTGTTGGTGTAAGACACAGTGTCATAATCCGTTCCCGTGGAATAGCGGAAGCTGCTGATGGTCTGCCAGGCCACCAGGGAGCCGGTGGCGCCGGAAAAGCCCAGATAAGCGGAGTTTCCGCTGACCGTGGTGATCAGGTTGATGCCGGTGTAGGTGTGGATGAAATTCTGGCCGGTGGTCAGATTGGTCAGCGTTTCCAGCACGGTCGAGGTGGTCGGATTGTAGACCAGCTTCGCGTAGATCGGCTGCGCCTCCCGCACACTCAACCCGGTGTAGCCGGCGCCGGCGGAGGTGGTGGTGACAAAGGTATCGGTGCCGCCGGTGAGAGTCTGGCCGGTATGGTAACCGCCGCCGTCGCTCAACTCCACGCCGTTGGTGGTGTGGCCGGTCTGGGAGACGGCATGGGTGTCCAGGACAAAGATGTCGCTCTTAAGAATCGGCGAGCCGCCATTGATCTGCGAGTAACCATCGCCGCTGCCACAGCCGCCCAAAGCGGAGATGCCGCGGGGATCGTTCTGCAGGATAAAGGCAACGCCGTCCGCCCGGTCCGAGTTGCCGCCGCGGGAAAGATAGACGTAGGAGGCCACATAGCCGCTGGTGACGGAGACCTTGGTGGTGTTGAAGACGCTGCTGGCCTGGCTCGATGTCTGATAGACCATAGTGGCCACGTCGCTTTTGACATTGAAGTTGGCGGTGTTCGTGGTATTGCTGTTGAACTGCCAGCCGGCGCCGTTGCCGCCGAACCCCTGCAGCGTGGTATTGCCGCCCAGGCTCAGGACCGTCTGCCCCTGCAAAGTAACCGTGCCTGTTCCCAGAGAGCCGGCCAGATCGCTGACCACCTTGCCGGCTTCAACGGTCAGACCGCCGCTGAAGCTGTTGGCATTGGCCAGGGTCAGGGTGCCGGTGCCGCGCTTGACCAGGGAGCCCGTCCCGGAAACCGAACTGGCGAGGACGTAGTTGGTGGCGCGGTTCACCACCAACGCCCCGTTGTTGATCACCGGCGCCACGTTGCCCAGGGTTCCGGCCCCGGCGCCGGCGCCGACCTGGAGCGTCCCGCCGCTGATGACCGTGCTGCCAGTGTAGTTGTTGGCGCCGGCCAGAATCAGCGTACCCGTTCCGGTCTTGACCAGATTGGCGACGCCGAGCGATACGGAATAGCCGTTGGAGTTGAAGCCACCGTTCAGAAGCGCGCCGGAGAAAGTGCTGGAGGTGTTGCCGCCACCAACCGTCAGGGTGCTGAAGGTTTCATTGAGCATGGTGCCGTCACCGGCCAGCGTGCCCTGCAGATCGTTGCGGATGGCACCGGTGCTGCCGTCGGCAAATCCGTTGACGGCAAGATTCAGCCCGTTCAGATCCAGAACCGTGCCCCCGCCGAGTTTCAGGGATCCTTTGCCCGCGCCGGAGGGCATGGCGGCGGCACTGGCGAAACGGAGCATGCCACCGCTGACGATGGTGCTGCCGGTGTAGCTGTTGACCCCGGAGAGCGTGAGCAGGCCCGTCCCGGTCTTGGTCAGGCTGCCCGTGCCACTGATGGCGTTGGCAACGGTGACGGGCAGGCCGCGGTTGATCGTTAGCATGCCATTGTCCAAGACATTGCCGGAACCAAGCGAGCCCTCGCCGTTGCCGGCTCCGACCTGAAGCGTCCCGGCACTGATGATGGTGCTGCCGGTGTAATTGTTGTTTCCAACTAACGTCACCGTCCCAGTCCCAGCCTGGGTCAGGCCGCCCGTTCCACTGATGACATTGGCCAGCAGCAACGTGTTGCTGCGATTGAAAACCAACATCCCGTGGTTGCTGATCACGCCAGTGTTGGTACCAAGAGAACCGGCGATCCCGCCGTTGCCGAGTTGCAGAACGCCGGCGGCGATGACGGTGCTGCCGGTGTAGCTGTTGTTCCCGGCCAGCGTGAGCAGGCCGGTGCCGCTCTTGATCAGACTCCCCGCGCCGCTGAGGGTGCCGGAATAAAGCGTATTCTCATGATTGCCACCCACCGTGAGCGCTACCGCCGAACTAAGATTGCGCGACCCGGCCAAACCGCCGAAGGTGGCGGCCGTCAGGGTACCGAAATTCACCGTCCCGGAGTCTAGTGTGGCCAAGTCCAACGTGCTGTTCTGCAACGCATAGCTTCCGCCCAGGGTCAGCATGCCGGCCGCAACCCGGGTGCTGCCGATGAAGGTATTGGACCCGGACAGGGTCAAGGTACCAGTCCCATATTTGACCAACGCATTGCCACCGGTGCCGGCAACATTGCCCGAGATCGTCATGGCTCCGTTGCCGGTCACGGTCAACTGATAGCCTCGCAGATCCAGCGCCCCGGCCATGGTGAAGGCACTGGCGCTGTTATTCGTCCAGGCTTGGCTGGCACCCAGGTTCACCCCGATGCCAATGGAGGAGGTCACGGTAGTCAGCTGCGTCAGGCCGCCGGCCCCAAGGGTGAACGCCTGCCCGCTGCTCACCACCACGTTGCGCGACCCGGCAAGGGTCAAGCTGTTGATGGCAAGCCCGGCAATATTTTGATTGGTGGGACGGCTGCCGTTCCGACTCAACCGGATCAACACCAGATCACTTCCAAACAGGCCCGCGGTGCCGGTATTGGGCGCCCAGTTGGCAGAGTCACCCCAATTTGCGGTGCCGGCGCCACTATCCCAAGAAATTACCGCCGCCCCGACCGCCGGAACCAGCAGACACCCGGCCATCCCCAGAACAAGGCAAATTCCCCGTCGCCAAAGTGGGTTTGGTAGATGGACTTTTCTGGACTCAGCCACGTTAAAATTCCTTATTAAAACCAACTTTCAAAATGAATTTAAGTGATTATATACGTGCCCTTTATACCTGTCAACATTTGTCACTTTGCCAGATTGCCATTCTGCCACTTATGGGTTTTAGACGCCACCTGTCGCCAATATCCGCAAGGGGCCCGGAATTTACTACTAAATCAACGTCATAAAACCGGGGCGCGAGGGAAAGATGCCGACTGGGGCGCCGCGGACTTCTGAGGGAACTCCCATTCCCTGCTGGACGTCATGACGGGTTTGGCGATTCTTGATAATCACGACCGCGGGCCGGCAAACCGAAGATTCCGGGAGGAGCTTGACCGTGGCGAAGTTTGCAGTACTTTGTGTTTCTTATAGATTCAAACCTGTGGGGAGCGCCGAGGAGTATGGCCATGTCAGACTTGACGATTTTTCGCCATCGCCTTTCCCACTTGGTGATGCCGGTTTTTCTGGCCGCCGTCGGGGTCGCGATGGGATCGGTGCGGGCCGAATCCATTGCCGACATCATGAAGAACCCGGATGCCTACCTCAACCAGGAAGTTCGTATCCAAGGGGTTCTGCGCAAGGTGGAAACGGATCAGGTCGGACAAACCAAAACGGCGATTATCCTGCTTCTGGACGGAGGCTTGCGCTGCCGCATTACCAAGATAGAAGTGGAAAAACACTACCTGGAGATGAAAGTTTCCGTCATCCCGGACATGAGTGGGTGCGACGTCAAAATTTTTCACCCGGAATACAAGGAGAGCAGGCCCCTTTTCACCCCGGGGGACGCCATTGAAATTTCCGGGGTCCTGAAGAAAAAAGGAACCTACTTGATCTATCTCGACAACGGCGTCGTGGTCACCTATGAATGGCCGCGAGTCTCTGGCCATTATTGGGACAAAATGGGCTCCTATCACACTTATGGGTTGGCCGAAACCACCGAACCGGGGCATCGCACCACCAGCAGCAACCCGACGACAAGCCGGCCCGCGGTGGCATCCTCCGCGAAGGCGGACCTTTCCGCAGAAGTGGCCGAGGTCATGGCCAAACCCGCGAATTTTACCGGAAAAACCGTCCAAATTACCGGCAAAGTGGCCAAGATCGAACCGGACGACATGAACAAGGATTCGTTTTATCTGGTTCTGGACGGGAATCTGCGCTGCCGCATCGCCAAGGCGGGGATTGAAAATCGTTTCACCAGTGACGTCTACCACGACTCCTCGACAGCGAGAGGACAGTGGAAAGTGCAGATTCGAAAAAACCTTTCGTCTAACCAGGCCCGGCTGATCCGGGAAACCGTCACCCACTATACGGACAGCCATGTCAATGACCGCACCGCACGCACCAAGGATGAAGTCGTGATCTTCAACCCTGGCGAGTCCGTAACGATTCAAGGCAAACTGAACGTCCGCTCCGGCAACTCGATCTGCCTGGAAAGCTGTGACATTCAGGAATACACGTGGCCCCCCCTCAACCGGTGATGCCGTACGCGCCCCACCATCTTCGCGCGGCGCTTTTCGCTCTCGGCTGCCGCCTGAACCAGGCGGAACTTGGGCATCTCGCGGAACAACTGCGCGGCGCCGGCTTTGTCATCGTTCCCTGGGGCGAACCGGCCGATCTGCTGATTTTCAACAGTTGCACGGTCACGGCCGCGGCCGCCCGCAAAACCCGGAACCTCGTCCACCGTGCCCGTCGCGAGCACCCGAACGCCTTTCTTGTCCTGACCGGTTGCGATGCCACCCTTGCCACCAACGCCTGGGCCGAGGACGGCGTCGCCGACCTGGTCGTCCCCAATCCGGACAAGCACCACTGGCTAGATCGTCTTCCGGACCGGCTCCGCCTCCTCCCCCGCGCCCCGACCCCCCGCGCACAACCCACAACTCACAACTATCAACCCGCAACGCCCCCGTCCTCCGATTTCACCCTTCCCGACTTCAGCCTACCCCTGGGAAAAACCCGTGCCAATCTCAAGATTCAGGAAGGCTGTTCCTGCGGCTGCGCCTACTGCATCATTCCCCAAACTCGCGGCGGCCCCCGCTCCCGCGAATTCGCCGACGCCCTCCGCGAGGTCCGCGAGTTGATAGAGCACGGCGTAAAGGAAATCATCCTCACCGGCATCAATCTCGGCCTGTATGAATCCGGCGGCCGGCGGTTGCCGGAATTTTTAGACGCCCTGACGGACATCCCCGGAGAGTTCCGCGTCCGCCTCAGTTCCCTGGAGCCCGGCCCGTGGCTGCCCGCGGCGGTGGAGCGGCTGGCGCGGCGGCCAGACCGTTTCTGTCCGCACCTGCACCTGCCCATCCAGTACGCCGAGGACCGGATTCTCGCCGCCATGCGCCGGACCTACACCTTCGCCGAGTTTGCGACGGCGGTGACGGATGCCGTCCGGCGCGTGCCCGGACTCAGCCTCGGCACCGATGTCATCGCCGGCTTTCCGGGCGAGACCGACGAGATTTTCGCGGCCTGCCTGGCGAACCTGGGGACGCTGCCGCTGGCCTACCTGCATGCCTTCCACTTTTCCGCCCGCGACGGCACGGTCGCCGCCTCCATGCCCGCCCATCCGCCAAGCAACGTGGTCAAACCGCGCGTGGCGGCGCTCGAAGCCCTTTCCCGGATCTGTTCCGACCGTTATGTCACCAGCCTAATCGGACAGACGGTGACCGTGCTGACCGAAGCCCCCCTGCCCGGCGGCGGCTGGCGCGGCACGTCCGAACAGTTCCTCGAAGTCCACGTCCCCGACGCCCCCGCGGCGACCGGCCACAACCAGTTCCTCCGCGCCCGCATCACCGCCCCCGCCGACCTCCGCCGCGCCCTGGCCGCCGCCGGCCGGGTTTGACGGCGGGGCTGTGCGTGTTGGAGCGCAGCGACAATCCGCACCAGCCCCTGGTTCGGTGGTTCACTCTTTGTTAATGGCTTCAGAGTTTTGCCTATCATAAAAAGCTTTTTTCGCCGTGGACTCCGGCCCTTGCTTCTTTGAGGGCCTTTTCAATCTCGGAGACTTGGATACGGACTACTTCCCCGTCAGGATAGATCTCCAACCATTGATCCTCGGCACTGTCAGCAACGATCCTTGCAGCAGGATAGAGCCCGTCTTCTTTTACTTCTCCCAACGCGTTTCCTTCAATCAATTCCAGCGTCATCCCTGCTTCGGCGACAGAAGCCCACTGGAGGTAGAGATGGCGAATGATTCTCGGTTCTTGCTTCATTTGATGGCTCCACACCGAACTCATTATTGAACGGTTCCGTATATCACGGAACCGGGGGACTATGACTGCTTCCTAAATAGCGGCCTCGAATTCCCCGAGGGGGGCCGCGCCGCCGTCCCATAGGTCTCATCGGTCCCATACGTCGCCTACGTCCCATTCTTCCGATCCGGCGGCGCGCATTCGGAACATGGGACTTATGAGACCTATGGGACGTATGGGACTTATGGGGGGCGCGCCGTTGGCTAATCCGTTGGACCGGCTGGTGATGGTGCCGCGCCGCCTTTTCGTCCTCCCCCACAGAGGCCACAGACCTCGCCCCCCCGCTCAGCTTGCGGCGACCGCTCGGACATGGTACGTTTCCCCATGAACTTGGAAGGAACGCCCATGCCCTCTGACCTGCTTCTCCGCGGCGCGCGATTGCTCGATCCGGCGCGCGGTCTTGATACCATCGGCGACCTCGGCATCCGCGACGGACGTTTCGCGGAGCCCGGCCAACTACAAAACCCCGAGGTCGTGGACCTGGCCGGGTGCATCGTCCTGCCAGGGTTCGTGGATCTGCACGTCCATTTGCGCGAGCCAGGCCAGAGCCACAAGGAAACCATCGAGACCGGCACCCGGGCCGCGGCCGCCGGCGGGTTCACTACCATCTTGGCCATGCCCAACACCGCGCCGGCCATCGACACCCCGGAACGAATCCACGCCATCCTCGGCGAATACCGGAAACGGGCACTGGTCCGCGTCCTGCAATCCGCAGCCTTGACCATGGACCGCAAGGGATTGCATCCTGTTGATGCGGGTTCCGTAAAAGCCGCGGGCGCCGCCGCGCTGACCGACGACGGATCCTGCATTCAGGACACGGCGGTGATGCGCGAGATCCTGCGCCGCGCCGGCGCGGCCGGGCTGCCGGTCATCGACCATTGCGAAAACTACGGGCTGGCCGCCGGCGGCACGGTCCGGACGGGCCCCGTGGCGGAACGGCTCGGTGTCCGCGGCATGCCCGCCGCGGCCGAAGACGCCATGGTGGAGCGGGACATCGCGCTGGCCGCCGAACTCGGCGTGTCCGTGCATCTCCAGCATCTCAGCGGCGTCCGGTCCGTGGAACTGGTCCGGGAAGCCCGGCGCGCCGGAACGCCCGTCACCGCCGAAGTCACGCCGCACCATCTCTGCCTGACTGCGGAGAGCTGCTTTGAGCACGGCGCCCAGGCCAAGATGAACCCGCCGCTCGGCACCGACGCCGACCGCCAGGCGCTGATCGCAGCCCTGGCGGACGGCACCTTCGGCGCCATCGCCACCGACCATGCGCCCCACGCCCCGGAGGAAAAGGCCCGGGGACTGGCCACGGCGCCTTTCGGCATCATCGGCCTGGAAACCGCTTTCGCCATCCTCTACACCGAACTGGTGCTGACCGGAGTGCTTCCCCTCGCCCGCCTCGTCGCGGCCCTCACCACCGGCCCTGCCCGCATCCTCGGCCTGGATGCCGGCACCCTGGCGCCCGGGCGACCCGCCGATGTGACGGTGCTCGACCCGGCGGCGGCATGGACCGTTTCCCGGGAAACCCTCCACTCCAAGTCCGTCAACACGCCGTTTCTCGGGCGCCGGTTAACCGGCCGGATCGTCCGAACCATGGTCGGCGGCCGTTGGGTATTCCGCCACGAGGATCTTACCGGGCCGGCGCTCTTTTTCCCGCCCGGGCCTTGAACCGGCCACTTCCGGTGCCAATGTAAGGCAGGACACACACGCCAAGAAGACGGAGGAATGGCGGATGACCAGTGGGACGGACCAGCCGAAGAAAGGGCGGGGAACAGGAACCTTTGCGGTTCAATTTCTAACGATCCTGCTGGCCTTTGCCGCGACCGGCAACCTCCGGGCAGCGGACACGCTTTCGGACCGGCGCATCCTGCAAATCCGCGGCTGGCTTCTCGAAGCCGTCCACCAGTATCATCCCGACGCCCAGCGGCGGGACTTGGTTCAGGCCGTGGAGCAGCGGGCCGTAAAGGCCGGTATTCCCCGGGAACCGTCCGGCGAGGCCCTGCCCGCAGACTGGGCCGAGAAACAGGCCCTGGCCGCTGCCGAAGCCGCCGCCAAGAGCCGCTTCCCGGACAAGAATGACGCCGCCATCGTCCGGGAGGCCGAAGCCAAATATCCGCTGGTAAAACCCGGCGATACTATCACCATTACCTACCGTCTCAATCCCACTCGCGAGAACACCGTCACCGACGTCTTCCGCGGTGCTGCCGGCGGCGTCCTGCTAATCGGCACCCGGCGCATCCAAGAAAAAGACGTAGTCACCCCAACCGCCAGCCCGGCCGTGCTTCAGTTCAATGAAGTCCAATGCGCCAAAATCCGCGCCGCATATATTGCCCAGGCTGCGGCTAACCAAAAGTACAGCCGGACCCTGTTCTTCGAAGCCGAACAGGCGCGCCTGCTCCCGCTCCAGGAGGCCGAATGGCGGCGGCGCCATGAGGCGGCCGGCTTCATCTGGTTTTACGACCGTTGGCAGAGCCTCACCCAGACCGTGCAGGAACTGCTTCTACAGGAACTTCCCCGGCTCCGCGAAATCGCCCACGCCAAACCGGAGACGCCCACCACTTCCGCTCCCCTGACGCCCACCACCACTCCGGCGGCGCTCCCGCCCACCGCGAGTACCGCCACACCCGCGACCGCCATGGCGTCACCAACACCGGGTAAGCCGCCGGCACCAGGCCCGGCAACCGTCACCACGGCTTCCGCCGCGACTTCACCTGCCGCCACCGCGGCCATAACTAGCACAAGAGCCACCGTCAAGCCACCGCCGGCACCAGCCGCAGTCAAGCCGCTACCGCCACCCGTCCAGGCCCGCCATGTTCCGATCTGGCGCAAGCTGTTCCAGCCCGTTCTCTTCGCCACCGGCGCCCTGCTCTTCGCCATCGGCCTGGCCGCCGTCATAATTCTGCGCAAGAACGGCGACCCCGACCGGGCGCAAAGCCGGTTCATCGCGACCCTGGAGGAAGCGGAAAAAGAAGTCTGGAATCCGCTGGCCGCCGGCGAAACTACCATGCCCGTAGTCGCCGTGTCATTCCAGGATGGTGAATGTGCCCGCCGCGCGCTGGCCCACCTATCCTTCATCCTGCCGCCACCGCCCGGAAGCGATCTGCCGGATGTCGTCCTCGCGTCCCGCAAACCCATCGTAGTGGGCTGCTATGAAATTAATGATGGCGCCCACATCGCCTTGATCGCCGGCAGCGCCTTGAACCATGCCGCCTGGGAAGAGGCCAAAATCCTCCTGGGCGACGCCGAGGGCGCCTTGGAAATCCAGTGCGGCGAAGCCCCCCCGCTAGATATCGAACTGCCGGATGTCACCACCCTGCACGGCGGCGCCGCGCTGGTCACCTCTACCGAAGGCCCGGCGCCGGCCCCGGGCTGCTTCGCCGATTACTGTTACTTTTCCGCGCCCACCCGTCAGGCCGCCATTGTCTTCCTCAAGCATGCCATGATCCGCACCCCCGACGCCCACGTCGTGGTGTTCACCCCCGAGGGCAACTGGGGCCGGGACCTCCGCGGGATTTATGAGGAGTGAGAGCCGCCCGCAGGTCTATGGGCTCGTGGCTTGTGGGGGAATGACTTGCGGGGAGCGACGAGATTCGTGACGCCTATTTTCCCCCACCGAGGGTACTTTCCAGCCGGATCATTCCGTCTTCCGTTTTTCCGTTCGGGACAAAGGCTTGATTTTTCCGGTCAGCGGGCCTATCTCTGTCGAGGGCCGTCGGGGGCTATCGAGGGCCATCGGGAGGACGGCGGAGGCGGCCAACGGTTTTACTCCGGATCCAGGACCACGCGCAGGCCCAAATCTGGCGCGCGGTAGAGGGGAGAATCGTGGAAACGCACGGCGGAACGGCAGCGCGCCGCGTCATGATCCCAGCCGCCGCCGCGGAAAATCCGAACCGAGCCCCGCCCGGGGCCCTGCGGATCCACGGCCGGCGCCGCACCATAGTCCCCGTACCAGTCCTGACAGAACTCGGCCACGTTCCCGTGCATGTCGTGCAGCCCCCAGGCATTTGGCAAAAAACGGCCGACAGGCAGCGGCCCGCGCCGGTACTCGCCCTTTTCCGCACCGCCGTAGGGCAGGTTGCCGTTGCAGTTCGCCAGCTCCGAACTCAGCGCGCCGCCGCTGTTGAACGGGGTCGTGGTCCCGGCGCGGCAGGCATATTCCCATTCCGCCTCGGACGGCAGGCGGAAGCGACTACCGCCCGCATTCAGCCGGCGCAGGAACTCCTGGCAGTCGTCCCAGCGCACATTCTCCACCGGAAACGTGCCGCTGGCCGGCCCCACGAACTGGGCGGGATTGGCGCCAGTGACCGCCTGCCACTGCGCCTGGGTCACCTCAAACTTGCCGAGATAAAAGCCCCGGGAAATCTGAACCCGGTGCTGGGTTTCGTCCGCCTTCCGGCGCGCCTCGCCGGCGGGACTTCCCATCTCGAAGCTGCCGGACGGGATATAAACCAAGCTCATTCCGCTCGTTTCATGCACCACTTCGCGGGCCCAGCCGGCAACCGGGGCAAGCACGGCCGCGGCGGCCGTCCCCGTCACCGCGCGGCAGCCGGCCGGAACCTTCAACGCCACAAGCACGTTCACCGGTTCTGCGGCTAAACCCGTCGCGGCCAGGCCGCCGCAGGCCCACATCATTGCCAAACCCGCCACTGTATGCAAGTTCCAATTCATGGGTGCTTTCCAAAGGATCGTCCTACCATGTTTCCTATCAACATAATCCCTCGCGCGCCCGGAACCCCGCCGCGCATGCGCGTAAACTTAAGAACCATAATCTTCTAGAAAAAAACTAATTGCGAACGTCGAACATCGAACAATACAAACAAAAGGAAGCCGAAAACCAGATTAAGTATCTGCAAACCGCCGATCTGATTATTCTTCTGGATGAATTCGGGAAGGAATACACCTCTGTGGATTTTGCCCGCTACATTGAAAGCAAAATGCAGCTAAGTGTTAAAAACATGGTGTTTGTGGTAGGCGGTGCTTACGGGTTTGCGCCCGAAATAAAGAAAATGTCGCATCACAGCCTTTCGTTATCGCTGCTTACGTTTCCGCATCAGTTGGTCAGGCTTATTTTTTTAGAACAACTCTACCGCGCTTTCACCATCATACGCAACGAAAAATATCATCATTCCTGATTCTTTTTTCTGGATTTGATGATGCGTCGGCGCTTGTTCAGAAATACCGCGTTCAGTTGAATTAAAAGTATTATCAGGGTTATGTAGAAACAAATTTTGCCGATGTAGTCGCCGAAACGCACATAAATGGTTTTTGAGTCGTTGGCATTTATCGAATATTCAATCACATCGGGCGTCCAGTATTGGGTTGGTAAAATCACATCGCCTCGCTGATTGATAAAGGCAGAAATCCCGGTGTTGGCTGAACGGGCAATGCTGCGGCGGGTTTCAATCGAACGCAATCTGGCATATTGAAAATGTTGACGGTGTCCGGCAGTATTGTCCCACCATCCATCGTTGGTGATTATAAAAATCAGGTTGGCTCCGTTGCGGATATATCCCGTAAGGAAATCACCATAAATGGATTCGTAACAAATCACAGGCGCCACTTTAACGCCATGTCCCTTTGGTCCGAAAACACTGCGTTCTTTTTGAACCGCATTGCTTCCCGACATGCCTCCCAGATTTATGGCATATTTTTCAAGCGGCTTCAGCAATCGCGGGAAAGGCATCATTTCCACG
>CAITSE010000226.1 GCA_903894975.1 uncultured Lentisphaerota bacterium | reverse complement strand
CCTACCTGGGGCGTTGCCCCAGGCTATTATGAAACCGCGCCTTCAGCGCTCCAACCCGCCGAACCCTTAAGCGACCCAGAGGGTCGGAGTATTGACCCCCACGAGGAATAAACGAAGGAGCGTCCCATGTGGAATCCGCCGGCCGATGCCCGCCTGACCACCCGCCAGCTTACCACGTTCGATCCGGCGACGCGGAACAAGGTCGTTGACCTGCCCCGGGGCAAACGGGTGACGCTGGGGCCCGTGCAGGGCACCGGCTATATCGCGCGGTTGTGGCTGACCTTCCCGGGCTGGTTCTGGCAGCACTGGAACGCCGCCGCGCCGGTCAGCCCGAGCATCCTCAAGACGCTGATCCTGCGGATCTATTTCGACGACGCGACGACGCCCGCCGTGGCGGCGCCCGTGGGCGACCTGACCGGCTGCGGCCTGTGCGAGGTGTCGAGCTTCGCCGCGCAGCACCTGGGGATGTCCAGCGGCGGGTTCTATCTTGCGTTCCCCATGCCGTTCCGGAAAAACTTCCGGATCGAACTGGAAAATCTCGACGAGCAGGTGGACTCCTGCGTCTTTGCCAACGTGCTCTATCAGCTGACCGACCGGCTTCCGGAGAATGCGCCCTATTTCCACGCCCGGTTCGCGACGGGCGAAAATCCCGGTCCCGCCGCGCTCGACCTCGCCACCGTCGAAGGGTGCGGATCCTATCTGGGCTGCACGCTGTCCATGCAGGGTCGGGACCCTGGCTACCTGAGCTTCCTCGAGGCGCCGGAACAGGTCTATGTGGACGAGGATTGGGAACAGCCGCGGATCGTCGGCACCGGGATTGAAGATTACTTCCTGGGCGGCTGGTACTTCCGCGAAGGCACGTTCACCGGCCCCACCCACGGCGTCACGGTCAAAGATGTGCTGAACGCCAGCATCGCGATGTACCGCATTCATGACGCCGACGCCATTCATTTCCGGCGGCGGATGCGCTTTTCCTTCCTTAATCCCTGGGAACCCGGCCGGCTGAAACCCTTCCGCTACTCCGGCGTGGCGTTCTTCCACCTGGACCGTCCCGACGGCCCGCCCGACACGATGCCCGGAAGGAACGACCTGCTCTGCTGGTACCGCCTGCGCAACCGCGACCACCACTCCGTGCCATGACCCCTCTCCCCATCAGCGGGCCGCGACGGGATGACAGCCGGTTTCGTGCTGTCAAAACCCGGGCCAGACCTCTGCCCGCGGCCCTGTACCCGGCGCTCTGTCTCGCGGCCATGATGCTGCTCGGCCCGGGGTTGGTCGCGGCAGTCGCGGAGGCGCGCGCCGCATCGGGTTTTGGCGTGCGACTGATCTCGTCGCGACCCGGGCATCTTTTCACCGACTCCGACCGGCTGGAGGTGCGGGTGCAGGTCTGCGGGGCGGATGGGGCGGAGGAAACAGTTTCGATCGAGTATGCGGTCGAAGAGAGCGCCGGCCCCTGGAAAGACCAGGGGCGTCTCGCCCTGCCGGCGACGGAGGACGGCTCGGGAGAATCCCTGCTGCCACTGAAGCTTCCAGGTCGCGGCCTGTATCATCTGACGGTCAAGGCAAGGTGCGGCGAGGCGCGCGCCGGGGCGGAAACCTGGGTTGCCGTCGTCTTCACCCCGCCGCCGCCGTCGGCGGACTCGCCGTGGGGCATCTTCTATACCCCGCCCCTCTGGTTCGACAAGGCCAATCCGGAAGGTTCCCGCCATGCGGCGATCCAGCACCGGTTGCTCGGTGCGTCCTGGACCCGCCTCAATTTCTGGGCGCACAGCTTCGAGACGGTGACGGTCTCCCGCGGGGCGAAGCTGTCCGTGACCGCGGAATACCCGACCTGGCGGCAGTACGTGCGGGATTTGCGCAAAGAAGGGATCTGCATCTTCGGCGAAATCGCGCAGTGCCCCCGCGAGCTTTCTTCCCGGCCTGACGCCCGGCAGGAAGCCGGGGACGCAGGCCCGGAGTTCAATCGTGTCCGACCGCGCGATTACGTCCTGTGGGATGCCCTGATGGAACAACTTGCCGCCGACTTCCGTGATGACATCCAGGTCTGGGAGATCTGGAACGAGGCGAACCTGAAGGATCGCTACTGGACGGGCACGGCCGAGGAGTTCGCGGAGTTGGTGGAGCACACCAGCGGCGCTCTCAGGCGGGGCAACCCAAAGGCGCGCATCGCCGCGGCGGGATTCACGAACGGCGTCGGCGACGGGTTCGCCGACCGGTTGCTGACGCTGGGCATGGGCCGGCACATCGACATCTTTTCCGTGCATTACACCGACCAGAACCCGGGGAGCCTGGACGACTGGAGGAAACTGCTGGCGAAACACCGGCTGGCGCTGCCGATCTGGAACAGCGAGGAGAAATCCGAAGTGCCGATACGAAACCTCGCCGGGAGCGTCGAACGGTCCTTCAAGTTCATCCATGTGGACGTCGGCTATCCGGAGTACCGGCCGCTGGTGCGGAAAGACTGGACGGTCCTGCCGGCCGGCATGCTTTTCTCGGTCGGCGCGCATTGCCTCGGCAACGGCAAGCCTGTCGGCCACAGCGACAAGGTCAAGGGGTATGAAGTCCAGTTCTTCCGCCGCGGCGAGGAGACGGTCGGCGTGTTCGACCCGGAACAGTTGACCGGCGACGTCCGGCTTTTCGGCGCAACCGCCTCGCAAGTGACGCTGCTCGCGGAGCGGCTTGCCCCCTCCGTTCCCGGCACCGACCCCGACAATCCGGGGCCCCGAGTCACCGACTCCAGGGGCCGTTCACGCCCGCTGGCAATCGAGAACGGCCGCGCGACCATCCCGCTTGCGGGAGGGATTCTCTTCATCAACGGCTGCGGCAAACTGGAGGTGCTTTCGGCGGAAACCGGCCTGCCTGCCTCTGAGGCCTGCGCCTTCGAAGCCGAGTCGGGCCGGTTCAGCCAGGGGTTCAGGGTCTCCGACAGGGCAACCTTTTCGGGTGGAAAGACCCTCGATATCTGGACCGGCGACGATCCGGGATCGGATGGCTACTGGGTCGAACTCAAGATTGTCGTCCCGCACACGGGAACGTATGAGATTCTCTTCTCCGGCAATGCGCTGTCCCGCTTGATGCCGCCGCGTTCCCTGTCGCCCTTCACCTGGCGGATCGACGGCGGCGGAGAACGGGAGGCGAATGGCACCCTGGCGATACTGTCCGGGATTACCGGTGCGCCGGAGGGATTGAGCGTACTCGGCACCATGCCGCTTTCGCAGGGGGAACACACGTTCAGGCTGACCCTCCGCGGGCGCCGTGACGAACCGGACAAAAACTATGCGTTATGGTTCGACGCCATCGGCCTGCGCCGGACCGACGCGCCGCCGGGAAAAACCGCAGACTCCGCGAGGCCATGATGAAACCCGCCCGAATCTTTGTCATCCTGCTGGCCGCCTTCGCCGGCGCTCTCGGCCTTGGCCGTGCGCAGGAACCGGCGGCCGGACTTCCGCTGCTTGACCTGAAGGCGCCGGGAGCGGAACGGCGGCTGACCGTCCGCGACGCGCAGGAATCGGTCACGGCCAGTCCGGATGCCGCGACGCCCGGCAGCGTGGTCGCCATCAAACCCGGACCGGACAAGTTTCCCGGCATCCGCATCCCGGCGGAGGGCGCGCCGTGGGATCTCGCGAAGTACGGCTATGTCGAGGCGCGGCTGGCGAACCTCGGCGCCAAGCCGCTCGTCCTCACCTTCAGTATTGCCGGGAAAGAGCCCGGGACTTCAAGCGTGGAAAATGTGCGCCTCGCTCCCGGAAAGACGGAAACCGTCCGCGTCTATTTCGGCTGGCAGTGGGGCAGCACCAAGGGGAACTTCGATCCGTCCGCAGTGCCGGAACTACTGCTTTTCACCAAGACCGTGACGGAGGACGTTTCCTTCCGCATCGAAGCGGTCACGGCGGCGGGAAAGCCAGGCGACAAACCGGCGGCGAACCCCGGCGCTCTGCGCGCCAAACCGCCCGGCGGTATCCTCCTCGGCGGGACGGCCGTATTCGATGCGGACAAGCAGGTTGTGACCAAGGGCGGAGCGACGGCGTTGCCCGGGGCCGATGGGAAATCCCAGGAACTCGCCTTTACCGGCGGAAAGGCGGAATCGGCGACCTTCCGGCCGGCGGCGGGGATGTGGGACCTCGGGGATCACCTGCAGGTCCGGGTGAAGCTGAAGAACATCGGGGCGCGTCCCGTCACGCCGGGCGTGCAACTGGAAAGCCGGGGCGGCCCGTCCACCACCGTCACCGCCGCCGCACCGCTCGCGCCGGGAACCGAAACCGAGATCACCGTCCCCTTCGCCGCCGCCCTGCCCTGGCGGGGCGTGGTGGAAAAGGACCAGGACATCCTCGAACTGAAAAAGAGCTTCGACGGCGTGACGGGCACCGGCACCAAGTTCACCAGCCATCTCACGACCGGAGTGACCCTCTTTCCCGACAAGACGGAAGGCGCCAAAAAACTTCAAGTCACCGCCATCGTCGCCGATCTGCCCGGACTCGATCTCCCCGCCTGGCTCGGCCAGCGGCCGCCGGTCGCGGGCGAGTGGACTAAAACGTTCGAGGACAACTTCGACGGCAACACCCTCGACCTCCACAAGTGGAACCTCTATGCCGCCAATTACGGCGACAAACGGATGCACTTTTCCAAGGACAACGTCATCGTCAAGGACGGCACGCTGCGGCTGCGCTTTGAAAAGAAGCGGGGCCGCCACAACGACGATCCGGCCGGTGCGGAGACGGACTACGCGACGGGTTGGGTCGACACCTACGGCAAATGGGTCCAGCGCTACGGTTATTTCGAGAGCCGGATGAAGCTCGCCCGGGCGCCGTCCCTGTTCCCCGCCTTCTGGCTCATGCCGGACCGCGGCCTCAAGGCCGGGCCGCAGCCGGTGCGCGCCGACACCAAGAAGGGCGCCATGGAGTTCGACATCCTGGAAAACCTTTCCATCTGGGGGCCTTACCGTTACAACATTGCCATGCACTGGGACGGGTACATGAAATACCACAAGTCCATCGGCACGGCGTGCAACTACATCCAGGCCGACAAAGACGGCTTTATCACCGTCGGGATGCTGTGGACTCCCGGGTCCGCCGTCTTCTACGCCAACGGCCGGGAGGTGGCGCGCTGGGAAAGCCCGCGCATCTCCAACGTCCCGTCCTATCTCATCTTCGACCATGTCATGGGCGGCTGGGAGGCGGAGGCGATTGACGACAAACAACTTCCGCAGGACCTGATCATCGACTACGTCCGTGCCTGGCAGCGGCAGGATCTCGCCTCGCCGGTCGACGGCCCCATCCCCAACCGGGGCACGCCGGGCGAGCCCGTGGAGTGAATGCGGAGGTGCGGCTGCCGCGATTTAGCCAGATCGATTCATGAGAAAGGCAATCTTCCTTCACAACCTCGTGCGCTTCGTTGTCTTTTTTTTCCGTCAGAACCGCGCACGTCAGTAAGCGGACTTTCCCGGTTACCCCATTCAAGATCAAAAAGAGTCCGCTTGGTGACCCGCGCGGTTCTGACCATCCCAATCGCCAAGTCCCGAATGCCCATGAGCGGACCCATTCTCTCATGGATAATCCTGGGTTAGGTTACAGCCCATGATGCCACCCCCGAAAAAGAACGTCCTGATCTTCTGCACCGACCAACTGCGCGCGGACTTCCTCGGGTGCATGGGCAACCCCGCCGCCCGCACCCCGCATTTGGACGCCCTGGCGGCGCTCGGGACGCTACACACCCGGCATTATGCGTCCAACCCGGTGTGCATGCCGAGCCGCGCGTCGTTCGTCACCGGCCGCACCATCCTCGCGCACCGGGTGCTGGACAACGGCATTTTCCTGCCGGAAACCGAGCTGACCATGCCCGAAGTGTTCCGGCGGAACGGCTGGCGCACCGCCAGCTTCGGCAAGCTCCATTTCCAGACGTACAAGCCGTTCGCCGGTGACAACTCGCACGAGAGCCGGGAACGTTGGGAATCCAGGGAACTGGCGGACTGGCACGGGCCGTATTACGGCTTCGAGGAGGTGCGCCTGACCGTCGGCCACGGCGAAGGCTGCGGCGGCCATTACGGGCTGTGGCGCAAGGAGAAGTTCCCCGACCTGAAACTCGGCTCCGGCCAGGCGGACGGGGAAAAGTTCCCCGAATTTGACGCCTACAAATCCAACCTGCCGCCCGCCGCGCACCATTCCACCTGGACCGCCGACCGCGCCATCGAATTCCTCGACGCACCGGACGACGGCCGGCCGTTCTTCCTCAACGTTTCCTTCCCCGACCCGCACCACCCGTTCACGCCGCCGGCGCCGTACGGCGACCGGTTCGACGGCGTCGACTTCCCGCCGCCGCACGCCGTGCCGGAGGAAAACGACGCCAAGCCCAAGCCGTACCGGGACGCCATGACCCGCAACCCCTTCCCCACCGACGGCGGCGCCCGGCATTTCCCCGCGTTCCAGGGCGCGGTCCGCAACCGCGTGCTGGCCAACACGCACGGCATGCTCTCGCTGATCGACGAGAACATCGGGCGGGTGCTGGCCAAGCTGGAGGCCACCGGCCGCGCGCAGAACACCGTCATCGTGTTCACCTCGGACCACGGCGATTTCCTCGGCGACCACCATTTCCTGTACAAGGCACAACTGCCCTGCCGTTCCCTTCTCCACATCCCGCTGATCGTAGCCGGCCCGGACATTCCCGCGGGGCAGTCCGACGCCCCGGGCAGCAACATCGACGTCATGCCGACGCTGCTCGCCGCGTGCGGGCTCGAGATTCCCGCCACCGTCCAGGGCGTCGTGCTCCCCGGGCCGGGCGAAGCGCCGCGCCGCGACCACGCGTTCGAGGCCGGCTGGAGCAAGGCCTCGCGGGAGTACCATCATTTTTCGATCTACATGCGGGACTGGCGGATCAGTTATTTCCCGCACCTGGCCGACGGCGAGCTCTACGACCTGCAGGCCGATCCCTGGGAGCACCGCAACCTGTTCCACAGCCCGGCCCACGCCGCGACCCGCGCCGCGCTGATCGAGGAACTGCTGCAGGCCGTCGGCCGCGCCGAACCCACGATGCCGCCGATCCTGACGGACTGGTGACCGCCCGGAATCGCGGGAACGGGATGGACTCTATGGACGGAATGGACAGGATGGACAGAGGAGGCCCTGCCATTCAGCGGCTTCGTCCATTTCGTCCATTTCGTCCATTTCGTCCATAGAGTCCATGAAGTCCATCCCATCCATCCCCCGCCATCAAGTCAGCGCACGTCGAAGGCGAAGACCCGGACTTGGGCGGCGCCCCAGGTGGTTTCGGGAACCAGGCGGACCGCCGTGGCTGACCGGTTCAACGGCACCCGCACCAGACGCTGGTGGTTTTCATCTTCACGATGAACCACGCTCCACTTCCCGGCGGCATCCCGGACTTCGACACGGAAAGCGCGGACCAAGGTTTGCGGAGGCTGGTTTTCCTCAAACTCCAGCGGGTAGCGGCAGCGCATGCCGGCGCTGCCGCAGCCATGTCCCTTGCTGCGATTCAGGTCGCTGTCGAACACCAGGCGCGCCTCGCGGAGTTCGCCGGCGGCGGCGAGTTCGTAGGTGACGGCGGCGCCGGGCGCGGCGACCCAGGCGTTGTCCTGGCCGTCCGCGGGCCGGTCCACGCCGTTGCGCAGCGGTTCGGGGTCGCCTTCCGTGGCGGTCAATTTCGCCGTGCGGGAAAGGGCCGGCACTTCGCGCGTCTGCCAGGGCAGCCAGCAGTCGTCGTCCATCAGGGTCTGCTGCAACTCTTTGATCTTGTGCTGGTAGACGCCGCGCGGGGTGAGCTTGTGGCGCTTGGCCACGGCGACCGCGGTGCCGGCGGCCTGGCCGATGATCGCGCAGGTGGCCATGACCCGCGCCGCGCTCATGGCGGTGTGGGTGGAGCTGATGTTGCGGCCGGCGAAGACCAGGTTCTCGATGTTCCTGGAATACAGGCTGCGGTAGGGGATGCCGAAGGGACTCGGCGCGGGATGGAAAATGGTGCCGTGCCCCGGGTGGTGGAACCCGGCGGGGAAGTGGTCGTCCATGCTCCAGCCGCCGTAGGCGACAAGATCGTCGAACTTCCCGCCGGCGCGCACGTCGTTCTGGTTGAGGATGTGGTCGCCGACAAAGCGGCGGCTCTCGCGCTTGCCCGGCAGGAACCCGGCCCACTCCAGCACCCAGTTCGCCATACCGTGGTCCGCCTGGTTCTTAAGGTGATCCCAGACGCCAAAAACGATCTTGAGCAGTTCATCCCGGCAGGTTTCGGCGTCGTGGATGCTGTCGCGGTCGCCGCCGACCTCGATCCACCAGAAATTGCCGGAGCCGAGGCCGTGGTGGCGCCCGTTCAGGTCGGCGTCGGTCTTGTAGGTGTTGGCCCAGGCGGGCTTGACAAACTTCTGGGGGCGGGTGGTCTCGCGCACTTCGAAAAGGCAGCTTAGTCCCATGGTCCTGGCATCGGCGGTTTCGGGGGCGATGTCCTCGTTGAACTCCGCGCGGCCTTCGCGGCCGAGACGGAACTCCGCGCCGGCCAGGAAACCGAGGAGACCGTCGCCCGTACAGTCGGCGAAATAGTCCGCCTCAATGGTATGCCAGGTTTCCGTGGTGAGCTGCCAGCCGGTGACGGACTGAATGCGGCCGCGGGCCGCCGCGACCCGATTCACGGTGCAATTGAGAAAAAGTTCCAGCCCCGGCTGGAAGCGCGCCTTGCCGTAAAGCACACTGTCCCAAGTGGAAAAGTTAGCCAGCGGATTACGATGCAGGTTGTCTAGCTTGATCTCTTCGAGGATGCCGGTTTCCAGATTGTTCTCGCCGTGGGCGCCGCCGATCCACATCCGGATTTCGCTGGAACTGTTGCCGCCGAGGACCGGACGATCCTGAACCAACGCCACCTTCAGGCCGTGCCGCGCCGCCGCGATGGCCGCGCACATGCCTGACAACCCGCCGCCGACCACGCAGAAATCGAATTGATGCTTGAGTTCTTTCATGAGTGCTTCCTCGTTGGGTTTGAGTGAAATCCTTTGCGTCTTTGCGCCTTCTGTTCAAACGAAACTAAAGCTTGCCGAGTTCGCAGCCGGCGTCGATGAAGGCAAGATAGTTCGCCAGCATGCCGTCGCTCAGGTCCGGATCGTAAGGCCCGGCGGTGGGCGAGAGGATGAAGGGGTGCCCCTGGGCCTCCGCCAGCACCTCCCGCACGGCCTCGCGCATCTGCGCCGGCGTCGCGGAGCGGAACACGTCATACTGGATGTTGCCGATGAGGGTGATGCGGTCCTGCGTGACGCGGAACGCTTCGGTGAGCGTACAGTTGCCGACCGGCGGCGCCTCGATGGTGTGCAGGGCGTCGGCGCCCATGGTCAGAAAGTCGGGCAGGATCTCGCGAATCTGCCCATGGTAATGCTGGATGACTTTCTTGCCGTAGCTGTGGACGAGGTCGACCAATTCTTTGGCAAACGGCACAATCCAGCGCTGGAAGGTGTCGCGGCTGACCAACGGCGGCGAGGCCAATTCCGAGCCGACCATGAAGTACACGTCGGCCAGGTCACGCTCCAGGGTGTACCGGTAAATATTCAGGAACCGTTCCTGCAACTTGCGGAAATAGGCTTCGACCCGATCGGATTGGGTGAGCGACCAGATGGCGTACTCCTCCAGGTTCGAACGGCCGTAAAGAACGCC
Source organism: uncultured Lentisphaerota bacterium (assembly GCA_903894975.1). GTDB lineage: Bacteria > Verrucomicrobiota > Lentisphaeria > Oligosphaerales > CAITYL01 > CAITSE01. Next base: position 811 of record CAITSE010000226.1, on the reverse strand, counting down.
GACCGGTTCACCAAGATCGAGCATCATGGCGCCGTACTCGAGGGGAAACTCCTCTCTTTCGGCGAAATAGGCCGGCAACGCCGCATCCAGCGCCCGGGAAATGGTCGCGGCATCGGTCACCACCGGGAGCGAGCAGAAAAATTCCAGGTCATCCTCGTTGTCCACTAACTTTTTGATCCGGGTTTCCCCCGCCGCCTGACGGTGGAACGCCGTAAGCGTCCGCCCGTTCCACGTCACAGTGGTCCGGGATTCACTGCCGCCGCCGGCAAGAGGCACCGTTTCCGTGCGCTCCACCACGTCCGGCGCGAAAAACGGCACGTGACGCAAGTTGCGGCGGTTGAGCATGACGCATCGATTTTGGGAGTGTTCGAAGATCTTCCGGTATTGGGGATGCTCGCGGACATCCACATAGTAAGAGGTGCGATGATAGGGGAAAAGCAGCCAGATGGGGACGCGGTCGACAGGTTCGCGATTGAGAACGGCAAGGAGGCGTTGGCGAGCGTTCATGACTGGAGTTTCCTGGCCTGAAGGATTCACAAGACATCCGATTTTTCAAACAGAAGATCACAAAGATCACGAAGTATTTGCGGTGGAACATCCTTTGCGTTCTTCATGAGCTTCTGTTCACGCACAGCTCGGGTCAGGCCCGAATCGGCCATTATGGTGCTAATATAGCACCATGCTGCCGGCAAGCCAAGCCCCGGCAATGGCTCCGTTACGGAGGGGAACGGAATCCCCGCAGTGGATGACACAGCGATAGGGGTAGGGATAAGGCTTTCGCCCTACCCCTCCCTCCGAACCGGACTGGCGG
>CAITSE010000225.1 GCA_903894975.1 uncultured Lentisphaerota bacterium | reverse complement strand
GCGGCTCCGCCGCCGGGGAAAGCGGTGTCAAGCCACCGCACTCCAAAGATGCTGCGCATCGGTACAAGGGAACTCAAATCCTTAAGTTGACGCGCATGCCCGAAGGGGGCGACAGTTCTCCGCAATCGGGTTGGCTCACGCGAAGACGCGGAGCTCGCGGAGGGGAAAAGGGGACGCGGTTTTTTCAGTCACCCGGTTGTTTCGGTCAGGAGGCGCGGCCCGCCAGCGCGGCGTCGAACAGCGCCAGGATGTTTTCCGGCGGCGTGCCGGCCTGGATGACATGCGACGGGCCGAGGATGTACCCGCCGTGGCGGCCCAGCACGTGGATGAGCCGCTCCACTTCGGCGCGAACGTCCGCCGGCTTGCCGAACGGCAGTGTGCGCTGGACGCTGACTCCGCCCTCGAATCCAAGTTGGTCGCCGAACTCATGTTTGAGCCGGATCGGGTCCATGCCGCGGGCGTCGAACTGCAGCGCCTGCAGCACGTCGATGCCCATGTCGATCAAACCGGGTACGGCCTCCATGACCGCGCCGTCGGAGTGGTAGATGACCCGGGCGCCGAGTTCGTGAAGGCGCCGGTTCAGCCGCATGTGGCACGGCTTGATGAAGGTTTCCCACATTTCTAGGGACATGAGCAGCCCTTCCTGGCCGCCGATGTCGTCGGCCGTGAAGACCAGGTCGATCTCGCCCGGGACGGCGGCGAGAATGCGCGTGAAATACTCCACATAGAAATCGCAGACCCGGTTCAGCAGCGCGTGCGCCAGTTCCGGGTTCAGGAGGAAGTCCATGAACATCTGCTCGAACCCGCGCATGTACCAGGAGGTTTCGAAGATGTTGCCGTTCGCCGCCATCAGGCAGGGGTCGCCGGCGGCGCGCTGGCGCCGGACCAGGCCGGGCAGCGCCGCATAGTCGAACCAGTCCGGGCTCGGCCAGGCGTGCCGGTCCAGGTCGGCGGGCGTGGCGGCGTCGGCCAGCGGCGCGACGTCGATCTCGCAGTACTCGCCGGAACCGTGATTGACCATCCGGCGGTGCACGCCCCAAAGGTCGAACCACGGCCGGAGCGCCGGCCCCTTGAACGGCGGCTCGATCCCGCGGATGTCCAGGAGCGGGTCGAGGAAGGCTTCCAGGGTGACGCCGCGTTCGCGCGCTAGCAGCGCCGCGAATTCTTCGCGGGCCGGCGAATTGATCCCGCTGCAGACCAGGGCGAGGGGAATGCGGTCGGTCGCCTGATGGTTCAGGGCGAGCCGGACGCGTTCCCGGTGAGTCAGGGTCGAAGCCTTGGTCGTCATGTCTTTATCTGCCTCCCATGCCTGGGATCGCCGAGCCCCAGCTCGGCAAGTCTTTGATGTGCCCCGCCAGCATCACGAAGGTGGATGATGGTGGGAGTGCCCGTGCTTGCGGTCGTGGTCATGATCGTGCTTGTGATCATGGTGATGGTCGTGTTCGGCGGCCAGGGCGGTGCCGCTCCGCAGGCTGCGGCCGGTGGTGCCCATGGCCAAGCTGGTGTGGAGCACGCCTTTTTCGCGGCGGAGGCGGTCGGCCAGTTCGCGGATGGCGCGGACCGCGCCGCGGACCATGATCATCTCGGCGCAGAGATGCTCGTCCAGGTGGACGTGGGTGTTGGCCAGGACGTGTCCGGTGAACTGGTGCTGGACATGGGTCAGGCGGTCGGCCAGGCCGCGGGCGTGGTGGTCGTACACCAGGGAGATGGTGCCGAGCAGGTCCGGACTGTCCTCCCACTCCTCCTCCACCAGCCGCCCCCGGATGAGGTCGCGGACGAACTCGGAGCGGTTCCCGTACTGGCTGGCGGTCGCCAGCGCTTCGAGCTGGTCGAACAGCGGCTTTTCCAGGGACAAGCTCAAACGCACAATGTTGGACATGTCATTCTCCTTCACCCCAATGTAACAACCCGCCCCGCCCCGGCAACCGACGTTGCCGCGGAAGAGTCGGGGGAGGGCGTTCTCCCCTCCCCCGAACCCCCTGGAGAGTGGCAGTGGCCACGTTTCCCTTTGGGAAAACCGGAGTTGCGAAGTACGCCGGCGGACCAATGCGTGGTCAACTTGCCAACGCCTCATCCGCCGGCGCACTTCGCAACTCCCGGCTGTTCCAATGGAAACGGGTCGAACGACCCTCTGCAGAGGGGGCTTGGGGAGCGCCGCGTAGCGGCACTGGCTGCCGTTTTGGGCAGCAGTGACCACAGGGAGCGTCAACATGGCAGAACGCCATCTCACCCAACTCTTTGCCGGGGAGAGGTTACAGGCCGCCGGTGATGTCGAGGGTGGCGCCGGTGATGTAGGCGGCTTCGCGGCCGGCGAGGAAGAGGATGGCATGCGCGACTTCCTCGGGCTTGCCGAAGCGCCGGAGCGGCACCAGTTCGCGATAGGCCTTGGCTTGTTCCTCCGGGAGGTCCGCGATGAAGTCGGTCTCAATGAAGCCCGGGGAGACGCAGTTGACCGTGATCCCGCGCCGCGCCACTTCCTTGGAGAGCGAGCGACTGAACGCGACCTGCCCGGCCTTGGCCGCGGCGTAGTTGGCCTGCCCCTCGAACCCGAGCTTGCCCGAGGGCGAGGTGATGGAGATGATCCGGCCGTAGCGCGCGCGCATCATCATCAGCACCGCGAACTTGCTCATGGCATAGGTCCCGCCCAGGTTGGTGCGGAGCACGGCGTCCCAATGTTCGGGCGAGAGCATGCCGACCACGCCGTCGCGGCGGATACCGGCATTGTTGACCAGGACATGCAGCGGTTCGCCACGGTCCATGAGCATCTTGAAGAACGCTTCGGCGGCGGCGTAATCGCCGACGTCGGACCGGTGGGTTTCCAGGCGCGGTGCGGCGTCGCCGGCCAGGGTTTTGAGTTCCGCCGCGGCGGTCTCGTTGCCGGCGTAGGTGGCGTGGACCTTGGCGGCGCCGGCGGCGAGGAACGCGAGGCTGATGGCGCGGCCGATGCCGCGGGTGCCGCCCGTGACCACGACGTGCTGGCCGCTGAAATCGTAGGTGGTGCTCATGGGGGGGCCGGGGGTGAAATTTGAAACTGGAAACTTGGGGGGGGCCGAAGCTCGCAAAGATATCCAACGGGGTTGGGCGGTCTTTGGCCGGGGATAATGTAGCCTGTTCGGGGGCTTTGGTTCTCGCGCCGCCGGCCCATAAGTCCCATAGGTCCTATAAGTCCCATAGGTCCCATTCTTCAGACCCGGCGGCGCGCGTCCGGGGCCTGGGAATTAAGAGACCAAGGGACAAGAATAGGGACGCCAAGGACTTCAGGGACGCCAGGGACGGGAAGATGCGGCAATGGGGGGGCCGGAGCAAGCCCGGCTTTGTCCCTGGTGTCCTTTGGGTCACTGGATTCCCACTCCCATCCCTTAGTCCCCTGGGAGGACGTATGCGATCTGTAGTACCGGAGAAAGTTTGAGAAGTGGGGGGGTAAAACGGGAAGGCCGCATCCGGGAGGATGGCCGCCGGGGTGTCCGGGGCCACGGTCAGGCCGTCGGGTTTCTGCAGGTCGCTGCAGAGCTTGGCCAGGAATTTGTTGGAGGCGACGCCGACGGAGGCGGTGAGGCCGCCGGTCACGTCGCGGACCCGTTGTTTGAGGGCCCGGCCCAGTTCCACCGGGCCGCCGGGCCAGCGGCGCAGGACGCCGGCGATGTCGAGGAAGGCTTCGTCGATGGAGACCGGCTCAACCATGGGGGTGAAGCTTTCGAGAACCTCCATGACCTGGCGCGAGATCTCGCCGTAACGCTGGCCGCGGACGGGCAGGAAGACGGCGTGCGGGCAGAGGGCGTAGGCGGTGCGCGAGGGCATGGCCGAATGAATGCCGAACTTGCGGGCCTCGTACGAGCAGGTGCAGACCACGCCGCGTCAGTCCGGGGGCGAACTGACTACGATCGGCAGCCCTTTGAGTTCAGGCCGGTCCAGCACCTCGACGGCCGCGAAGAACGCGTCCATGTCCAGGTGCAGGATGGTCAGCGGCAGGTGTGGGGGGGAGGCGGGCATGAATGTTTGATGTTGAATGTTCAATGTTCATGTCTTTTAAATGCCCTAGGCTATGGTACCCCCACCATGCCAGACCAGATCCACATCACCGACCTCAGCCTGCGCTGCATCATCGGCACCTTTCCCGACGAGCGCCGGGAAAAGCAGGACGTGATCTTGAACCTGACCCTGTTCTGCGATCTCCGTCGGGCCGGCGTCACGGACGACCTCCGGGACGCGGTGGACTACAAGGCGGTGAAACAGGCGGTCCGGGCCCTGGTGGAGCTCTCCCAGTTTCAGCTCGTGGAAAAACTCGCCGCCGAAGTGGCGCGCCTGATTCTGCGGATGCCCGGCATCGAACGGGTTCGCGTCCGGGTCGACAAGCCCGGCGCCCTGCGCTTCGCCCGCACCGTCGGCGTCGAGATCGAACGCACCGCGGCGGATTTTGCTCCAGACGGTTCGAAATAACCCCGATTCATTGAACAGAAGGCCGCGAAGGTCACTAACCTGAATAATTCAGGGTAGGGCTCATCTACCCATTAAACGCCCTTTGTGTTCTTTGCGAGCTTCTGTTCAAAACGGTTTTCTGTTTTCCATGAACCTCACCTTTCTCCGCCACCGGGGACTTCGCATGGCGCTGCGCATCGTGCTTTCGGTGCTGTTCATCTACGGCAGCGTCGTGCTGGCTATGTTTGTCCTGCAGAAGCGGTTCATTTACATGCCGTTCCGCGCCATCGAAGCGGTGCCCGGCGGGTTCGGGATGACCTGGGAGGAGGTGGAGATCCCGCTGCCGGAAGGCGGCCGCCTCCACGGCTGGTGGATTCCGACGGCGACGCCGGCGGCCGGGGCCGTGCTCTACTGCCATGGCAATGGCGGCAACATCAGTCATTGCCTGGAGGCGGCAGCGGCCTGGCACAAGGACGGGCTGGCCGTGCTGCTTTTCGATTACCGCGGGTATGGTCAAAGCGACGGATACCCGGGGGAGGGGAAGATGTACGCCGACGCGCAGGCGGCTTGGGATTGGCTGGTGCGGGAGAAACGGCTGGCCCCCAGGCAGATATTGGTGCACGGGTTTTCCATGGGCGGCGCCGTGGCAGCGAAGGTGGCGCGGGACAACGGTCCGGCGGGACTGGTCCTGCAGTCGCCGGTATCCAGCCTGGCGGACGCGGCGGTGCGGCATTATCCGTGGCTGCCGGTGCGGGCGCTGCTGCTCTACCGGTATCCCGCGGCGGAATTTGTCCGGACCGTGCGCTGTCCGGTGGCCGTGCTGCACAGTCCGACGGATGAGGTGGTGCCCTACGAGTGCGGCCGGAAAGTGTTCGCGGCGGCGCCGGAGCCGAAGACGTTCATCCCGCTGCATTCCGGCCACAACGACGGCGCGGCCGACCTGGATCCAGCGGTGCGGGCGCAACTCCGGGCTCTGGCCCGGACGTGGCTGGGGCCGGTCCCCGCGAAATAACGGCATTCCGGCTTGATCGCGGTTTCCGCGCCGTGGAGTGCGGCGAGGATCGCCGCCTTTTCATTCCGGCGGAGCCGGTTCCGCCGTCTGTTGTTCGGGAGCGCGCTTCCAGCGCGAAGCCATGGCGGCGATCCTCGCCGCACTCCATGGCGCGCCTACCACGCGCAAACCCCACCATCTGAGCCATTACATGGGCGGGTATTTCCCGTTTGAAAAACCGCGGTTTGGCGCTACTTTAATTTCTGCTTTGTGAAAAAATTAACACCGGTTCGGCCGGGCGTTTTTCGTCAACCCCAGGAGAGATGCACCATGGCAGCCAGCAAGATGTCCACCCTCGACGGCAATACCGCCGCCGCGCACGTAGCCTATGCGTTCAGCGAGGTTGCGGCGATTTATCCGATCACGCCGTCCTCCGTCATGGGCGAGCTCGCCGATGACTGGGCGTCCAAGGGACAGCTCAACATGTTCGGCCGTCCGATCAGCGTGATCGAGATGCAGTCCGAAGCCGGCGCCGCCGGTGCGGTGCATGGTTCGCTGGTGGCCGGCGCCATGACCACGACCTTCACGGCGTCGCAGGGTCTGCTGCTGATGATCCCGAACATGTACAAGATCGCCGGTGAAATGATCCCGACGGTGTTTCATGTGACGGCGCGTTCGCTGGCCTGCCAGTCCCTCTCGATTTTCGGCGACCATTCCGACGTCATGAGCTGTCGCGCCACCGGGTTTGCCATGCTCGCCTCCGGTTCCGTGCAGGAAGCCATGGATATGGCCGCGGTTTCCCACCTGGCTACGCTCAAGGCGCAGGTGCCGTTCCTCCACTTCTTCGATGGTTTCCGGACCTCCCACGAGGTGCAGAAGATCGAAAAGATCGGCTACGACACCCTGAAGGGGATGCTGGACATGGGTGCGGTCGAGAAGTTCCGCAACCGCGCGCTGCGCCCGGAGAAGCCGGTCCTGCATGTGGCCGCCCAGAACCCGGACGTCTACTTCCAGGGCCGTGAGACCTGTAATCCCTTCTACCAGGCGCTGCCCGGCCTGGTGCAGGAGACCATGGATCAGGTGGCCAAGGCCACCGGCCGCGCCTACCACCTCTTTGACTATGTCGGCGCCGCCGACGCCGAGCAGGTGATCGTGACCATGGGCTCCTCCATCGAAACGGTGGAAGAGACGGTCAACTACCTGAACGCCAAGGGCGCCAAGCTCGGCCTGGTCAAGGTCCGCCTGTACCGTCCCTTCGCCAGCCAGAAGTTCATCGAATGCCTGCCGAAGAGCGTCAAGAAGATCGTGGTGCTCGACCGCACCAAAGAGCCGGGCGCCATCGGCGAGCCCCTGTTCATGGATGTCGCCACCACGCTGGCCGGCAAGGACATCACGGTCATCGGCGGCCGTTACGGCCTGGGTTCCAAAGAGTTCACCCCGGCCATGGTCAAGGCCGTGTTTGAGCACGCGGCCGGCGCCGCCTTCCACGGCTTCACCGTCGGCATTGAGGACGACGTCAGCCGCCTCTCCATCCCGGTCGGCGCAGAGTTCGACATTGAGCCCAAGGACGTGATCCGCTGCATGTTCTGGGGTCTGGGTTCCGACGGCACGGTCGGCGCCAACAAGGACTCGATCAAGATCATCGGCGACTACACCGACATGTTCGCCCAGGGCTACTTCGTGTACGACTCCAAGAAGTCCTACGGCATCACCGTCTCGCACCTGCGTTTCGGCAAGGCCATGATCAAGGCCCCGTACCAGGTCAACACCGCCGACTTTGTCGCCTGCCACAACCCGGCGTACATCGGCCGTTATGACCTGCTTGCCCCGCTGAAGGAAGGCGGGGTTTTCCTGCTCAACTCCGAGTTCAGCAATGAGGAGGTTTTCAACCACCTCACTCGCGAGATGCAGGACACGATCATCAAGAAGAAGATCCGCTTCTACAACATCGACGCGCTCAAGATCTCCGAAGACGCTGGTCTCGGCAAGCGCATCAACTCGGTGATGCAGACCGCCTTCTTCATCATCTCCGGCGTCCTGCCCCAGGTGCAGGCCGTGGAGCTGATCAAGAACTCCATCAAGAAGCGCTTTATCAAGAAGGGCGAGGATATCGTCAAGCAGAACTGGGTGTGCGTGGACAACACTGCCGCCGCCCTGGAACAGGTCAAGGTCCCGGCCTCCCTGGCCGAGGTCAAGAAGTCCTTTGTCGCCGCGGCGCTGCTCCCGGATCATGCCAACGCCTTCGCCAAGGACGTCATCCTGCCCAGCATGCTGATGAACGGAGACAAGATCCCGGTCTCTAAGATGAGCATCGACGGCACGCTGCCGACCGGCACCTCCTGCCTGGAGAAGCGCGGCATCGCCCCGCGCGTCCCGCACTGGCTCTCCGACAACTGCATCCAGTGTAACATGTGCTCCTTCTCCTGTCCGCACGCCGTCATCCGCGCCAAGCAGATCGCGCCGGACGCCCTGAAGGACGCCCCCGCCACGTTCAATACCGTGCCCAGCACGACCAAGAACGACAAGGCCCTGCAGTACAAGATCCAGATCTACCCCGAAGACTGCACCGGCTGCGGCGTCTGCGTTCAGGTCTGCCCCGGCAAGAAGGGCGCCAAGGCCCTGGAATTCCGCACGCTCGAAACCGAGCGCGAAGGCGGCCAGGACAAGAACGCGGCGTACTTTGACGCGCTCCCCGACAATGTTGTTGACGGCGCCGCCATCACCACGGTCAAGGGCTCACAGTTCCTCAAGCCCCTGTTCGAGTTCTCCGGCGCCTGCGCCGGCTGCGGCGAGACCCCCTACGTCCGCCTGGTCAGCCAACTCTTCGGCGACCGCATGATCGTGGCCAACGCCACCGGCTGCTCCTCCATCTACAGCGGCACCTTCCCGACCACCCCGTACTGCAAGAACAAAGAAGGCCGCGGCCCGGCGTGGGCGAACAGCCTGTTCGAAGACAACGCGGAATTCGGCATCGGCATGCGCCTGGCCGTGGATAGCAACCGCGAGCTCCTCAAGATGCTCGTCGGCAAGGCACTGGAAGGCGACTGCGACGCCGCCCTGAAGGACGTCCTGGCCAAGGCCATGGCCCTCTGGGACAAGAGCAGTCCCGACGCCCAGGCCGCCCAGGTCGCGGTTCAGGCTGCGCTTCCCGCCGCCATCGCCAAGGCTGCCGGCGACACCAAGGCGCTCCTGGCCCGTATCCGCGAAATGCAGGATTACTTCGTCGACAAGTCGGTTTGGATCATCGGCGGCGATGGCTGGGCCTATGACATCGGCTTCGGCGGCCTGGACCATGTCCTGGCTTCCGGCCGTAACGTCAACGTGCTCGTACTCGACACCGAAGTGTACTCCAACACCGGCGGCCAGGCCTCCAAGTCCACCCAGATCGGCGCCGTGGCCCAGTTCGCGGCCGCCGGCAAGCGGCTCGGCAAGAAGAGCCTGGGCATCATGGCCATGAGCTACGGCTACGTCTACGTCGCCAGCATCTCCATGGGTGCCAACCGCGCGCAGACGCTCAAGGCCTTCCATGAGGCCGCGGCCTACAACGGCCCGTCCCTGATCATGGCCTACTCGCCCTGCATCGCCCACGGCATCGACATGATGCAAACCCAGGAAGAGGAAAAGCTGGCCGTCGAGTCCGGCTACCTCCCGCTCTACCGCTACAACCCCGAGCTCATCAGCAAGGGCGAGAAGCCGTTCATCTGGGAATCCAAGGAGCCGACCTTCAGCTTCCAGGAATTCCTCAAGCGCGAACGCCGCTACACCTCCCTCAAGGCCACCGCGCCGCAGGACGCCGAGCGTCTCTTCGCGGAGGCCGAGAAGGACGCCAAGCACCGTATGGAGTTCTACCGGAAGTTCGGCGAAACCCTGAACTGAACCTGAAGTCCGGGTAGCCTCATAACGCCAGGGCGGCGCGGATCGCAAGGTCCGCGCCGCCTTTTTTGTGGCCTCGCCGTGCGAGTTCGTCGGCGTCCGCGGGGGAGGGCGGGCGTCCCCGCCCGGCCAAAACAGGCCGGCGGGCATCTTGCCCGCCGAAAGGAACCGTCCCGTAGGGACAGGAGGATAATAGGCAGGGCTACGCCCCTGCAATGGCAGGCGTAAGGTGGGGCGTGCCGCCCGTGCTCCCGCGCGCCGGCCGGATCTGCGGCGTAGGTGCGCGCAGGACCGCAGGATCGCCGGCCCCACGTCAAAAAAAAGTTTCACGGAGGGCTTGATTGATGATAAATAAGCATTAAGGTACTTGTATGATTGAAAGGGCAAGGTAATGGCGACTCTCTTCAAACTCTCCGAAGGCGCGAACCTCGCGCTGCATGCGATGATGGTCCTGGCCGCGAACCCGGAACGGCCGCTGGACACCGTGCTCGTGGCTGAACGGCTCGGCGCTTCCGCTCATCACCTGGCCAAGATCCTGCAGCGGCTCACCCGCGCCGGCCTGATCCGGTCGGTGCGCGGACCGAAGGGCGGGTTCCGCCTGGGCCGCGATCCGGAAGGCATCCATCTTCTGGAAATCTACGAGGCCGTGGAAGGCCCGGTCGAAATTCGGTATTGCTTGTTCGATCTGCCGCGCTGCCCGGCCAAGAAATGCTGCGGCGTCGGGGAATACCTTGGCAAGACCGGCGAGGAATTCCGGAAACTGCTGAAGACGCAGACCCTGGCCGCCGTCGCCGTCCGCTTCCACGGTCCCCCAAAAACGTCTTGAACAGAAGACGCAAAGGCGCAAAGAATTCCCCTTCTCCGTGTCTTTGAGCCTTCTGTTAAACCTTTTAACCCGCAACCCGCAACCCGCAACCCTGGAGTACAAATCATGTTCTGCTACCAATGTGAACAGACCTGCAAAGGCACCGGCTGCACCATCGCCGGAGTTTGTGGCAAAGACGCCCCGACCGCGAATCTTCAGGATTTGACGGTACACGCCGCCAAGGGAGTGGCCATGTACGCCAGCCGGGCGGCCAAGCTCGGCGTCCGCGACGCGGCCGTCAACCATGCCGTGATCGAAGCGCTCTTCACCACGGTCACCAACGTCAATTTCGACCCGGTCCGGCTGGAATCCGGGCTCAAGCGTCTGGCGGCGGTGAAAGACAAGGCCAAGACCCTGTACGAGGCGGCGGCGCTTAAGGCCGGCAAGCCGGTGGAGACGCTGGGCGGCCCGGCGGCCTGGGCTCCGGCCTCCGACCGCGCCGGGCTCCTGCTCCAGGCGGAAGCCGTGGGCGTGCAGAAGCGGCGCGAAGCGCTGGGCGAGACCGTGGCCGGTCTGGAAGAACTGGTGACCTACGGCCTCAAGGGCATGGCCGCCTATGCCGACCACGCCGCGATCCTCGGCCAGGAAGACCCGGCCGTGTACGACTTCTTCCTCGACACCCTGGCCGCGCTGGGCGAGAAGGAAAACAGCCTGACCGTTCCGGACCTGCTCGGCCTGGCCCTCAAGACCGGCGAGACCAACCTGCGCGTCATGGAACTGCTGGACGCCGGCAACACCGGCACCTACGGCCATCCCGAGCCGACCGCCGTGCGCATCACCCCCATCGCCGGCAAGTGCATCCTGGTTTCCGGCCATGACCTCAAGGATCTGTACAACCTGCTCAAGCAGACCGAGGGCGCCGGCATCAACATCTACACCCACGGCGAGATGCTGCCCTGCCTGGCCTATCCGGAACTGAAGAAGTTCAAGCACTTGGTCGGCAACTACGGCGGCGCCTGGCAGGATCAGCAGAAAGAATTCGACGCCTTCCCCGGCGCCGTGCTGATGACCACCAACTGCATCCAGCGGCCGCGCGAAAGCTACCGCGGGCGCATCTTCACCACCGGACTGGTCGCCTTCCCCGGCGTGACCCACGTCGCCAACGGCGACTTCGCCCCGGTCATCGCCGCCGCCCAGGACGCCCCCGGGTTTGCCGCGACGGAGCCGGAGAAGACGATCATGATCGGCTTCGCCCGCAACACTGTGATGAGTGTGGCCGGCAAGGTCGTCGAGGCCGTCAAGACCGGCGCGATCAAGCACTTCTTCCTCATCGGCGGTTGCGACGGCGCCAAGCCCGGCCGCAACTACTACACCGACTTCGCTCAGGCCGTGCCGAAGGATTCCGTGATCCTGACCCTGGCCTGCGGCAAGTACCGGTTCAACAAGCTCGACTTCGGCGACATCGGCGGCATCCCGCGGCTGCTGGACATCGGGCAGTGCAACGACGCCTACTCCGCCGTCCAGATCGCCGTGGCCCTGTCCAAGGCCTTTAACTGTGGCGTCAACGACCTGCCGCTCTCGTTCATCCTCTCCTGGTATGAGCAGAAGGCCGTGGTCATCCTGCTGAGCCTGTTCCACCTCGGCATCCGCAACATCCGCCTTGGACCGAGCCTCCCGGCCTTCATCAGCCCGGCCGTGCTCAATGTACTGGTCGAGAAGTTCGCCATCACCCCGACCACCACCGCCCAGGACGATCTCAAAGCCATCCTCGGGTGAATCTGATCCCGATCCTGTTTTTGTTCCGGCGTCGCGGCATTCCCCGCGGCGTCGGAACTGTTTTCAGGCCGGCTCCTGCCGCCAGGAGGGTTTCATGGACCTTTTCCCCGCGCCCCGCGCCGCCGTCCCATATGTCCCATACGTCTCATAGATCCCATAAGTCCTATTCTTCCGATCCGGCGGCGCGCATTCGGGCATGGGACCTATGGGACGCATAGGACTTATGGGACCTATGGGACGGCGCGCCGCCGGAAAACCTACCGGTCACATTTACCGGACGACAACCCGCCGCGAGGTGTTGGTACGGGGCGAGGTGTGGTTCGGCGTCCTCACCTGTATTCGTCCTTGGTGAATCCAAGGGCCTGAATCTCCTCCGAAGATGCACTTGGGAAATCCTGGTGGAATGGGCCCCCACACGAGAAACAACGGGTCGATCCCGTGGTGTCTCCGATTTCCTTGCCCACGCTCTTGTCTTCGATCGCGTAGACGGTTCCACACTCGCCGCAGATCAGGACAACCGTTTGGCACTGAGGACACCGGGAAAAGATCAATTCGCCCTGTTGGCAGTAGCCGCAGGACGTGTCTTTCAATTGCCAGGACGGTGAATCAAGTTTCATTATCACACCGCCATTTTAATGAACCGATCCAGGCTATCACAGGAAACACTATCTCTGTTACCACGACAATAACAAGCTGTTGTGCGGCAGCGCGCCGTAACCCCTCCGTTATGAGAGGGGGTAGGAGGTTCGACTGTCAGAAAGAGGGCAAGAGGCCCCATCTCCGATGTCATTCAGGCCGGAATGGAATCCCCGCAGGGGATGGGTATTTACTGCGGCGTCCTCGCCGCTTTGGAGTGCGGCGGCTTGACGCCGCTTTTTTCCGCCGGTGGAACCGGCCTCCTGTCTGACGTCTCCGCTTCTGTCAGGGCGCGGGAGTCAAACTACACGTGGGATGGCGGCTCCGCCGCCGGGGAAAGCGGTGTCAAGCCACCGCACTCCAAAGATGCTGTGCATAGGTACAAGGGAACTCAAATCCTTAAGTTGACGCGCAAGCCCGCAGGGAGGCGGCACATCATGGGGTATGCCTTCTCTCGGGTAAGGTGTCGCCGCCCTGCGGGGGCTCACTCCTCTTTTCTTTACCTTATGTCCACGGGCTTACGCCCGAGGCTAGTGCGCCAGTGGGCGCACTCATGTAAGGAGGTGTAAGTCCTTCTCAAGTTGAACCTTTCAGACTTGTACCCGACCGTAACTGCGTCGCCGTGAGGCGGGGTGGAGAGCAACGGCAGGGGAACGGACGGCCCGCAGGAAACGAACACGATTCGGCCGAGTGCATCGGCGAGCCGGCTAGCCTATGGCGAAGCCCATACCCGTTGTGGAGGAATGACCTCTTTCCAAGAGCGTCGAAGCACGGGAAACGCGCCGGGGGCAGGAAGGACAGACTCCGTGGCGCGGGTGCATACGGTGGTTGGTGGCAGGACGTCCGGACGCATGAGTGCGTGAAGCTGGGATACCCTGATGCGGTAAGAGAACCGTCAGGGAGTCAGAGCCTGCATAGTAGCGATGAAACGCCATAATGGGCGTGGAGCGAAGGCGGGCAGGAAGATGGAAGCGGAAAGGCTGGAGCGATGGAAGATCAATCTTCGTCAGTGGCGGCAACGCCTACGCAAGGAGAAGACATCCCGGCCCGGTGGGTCTGGGTGGAACCGTCGGTTTGGTCGGAACGCATGCTGGCGGCCCTGGACAACGGGGTCAAAGGAGGCAAATGGTTCAGTCTGATCGACAAGGTGTGCAAGAAGAGCAACCTGGAAGCGGCCTGGCAACGGGTGCACGCCAATCGTGGCGGCAGCGGCGTGGACGGGATAACGGTACATGAGTACCAAGCGCGGTGGCAGCGAGAGCTTGAGTGCCTCCATGACCTGTTGACGCGCGACCGTTACGTTCCGCAGCCGGTACGGCGGGTGATGATCCCGAAACCGGGCAGCCGGGAGAAGCGCCCGCTGGGCATCCCGGCGGTACGCGACCGGGTGGTGCAGACGGCGTTGCGCCATGTGCTGGAACCGATCTTCGAGTGCGACTTTGCGGAACACAGCTACGGGTTCCGTCCCGGGCGTGGCTGCAAGGATGCGCTGCGGCGGGTGGACTCGCTGCTGAAGGCCGGCCACATATGGGTCGTGGACGCCGACTTGAAGAGCTACTTCGACACGATCCCGCATGACCGGCTCATGGCGCGGGTAGAGGAACGCATTGCGGATGGGCGGGTACTCTCGCTGCTTCGCGGCTACCTCAAGCAAGGCGTCATGGACGGGCTGAAGGAATGGCAGCCGGAGGCCGGCACGCCGCAAGGCGCGGTGATCAGCCCGCTGCTGGCGAACCTGTACCTCAACCCGCTGGACTGGCTGATGGCGTCCAAAGGCTGGGAGATGGTGCGTTACGCGGATGACTTTGTCATCCTCTGCCGCAGCCGCGAGGAGGCGGAAAACGCCCTCTCAACGGTAAGCGGTTGGGTGACGGAGGCGGGGCTGACCCTGCATCCGGGAAAGACCCGGATCGTATCGGAAGCGGAAGGCTTCGAGTTCCTTGGCTATCGCTTCGAGAAGGGGCGGCGTTGGCCGCGCCAGAAAAGCAAGGACAAGCACAAAGACGCCGTCCGCAAAGAAACCCGCCGCTGCAACGGGTACAGCCTGAGCGAGATCATCGCCCGGCTCAATCCGAAACTGCGCGGGTGGTACGGCTACTTCAAACACTGCCATAAGCGCATCTTTCGCGACCACGACGGCTGGGTTCGCCGCCGGCTGCGCACGATCCTGAACTATCGGGAAAAACGCAAACGGTGGAAGTATACTCATGCCGACCATCAGCGCTGGAACAACGCCTTCTTTCAAACGCACGGGCTGTTCTCATTAACCATGGCCCATGCCGTCGAATGCCAGTCCTTGAATCGAAGGTAACCATCAACTGGAGAGCCGGATGCGGGAAATCCGCCAGTCCGGTTCGGAGGGAGGGGTAGGGCGAAAGCCTTATCCCTACCCCTATC
>CAITSE010000224.1 GCA_903894975.1 uncultured Lentisphaerota bacterium | reverse complement strand
GCGCATGCCCTGCCGGGGTGCTGACATTCTCCGTCCCATGACCGGTGGTGTCGCTGCGCTCAACCACCGGCTACCGGCGGTGACTCCTCCGGTGTCCATCCCGCAGAGGCACAATGCTACTATGACGGAAGATCGTCACCCCTGTCACCCGTCCATTTGCGTCTCTCAAGGCGGCGTTTTTTTGTACAGTGATTTCGGGGACGCTACACTGGCGCCGTGTTCAGTTCCGGTTCTATTTCGGGAAATACGTAGTGCGGAAAATCGCCACTCGGCACAAAAAAACGCCATGATTCGTCGTACTCATGCCTACTCGATTCGGTCGGCATCACACTTAACTTCAGATCGTGGTCGAAAACCAGATCAAAAGCACCAGCCTCTGTGCATCGCACCATACCAATTGTGATTTTCTCAGCATCTAGCATCCGGTTAAGCTGGTTCGAATTCCGGTGAAAGACGCTTTCTGCTTTTGACTCCCAATCGTATTTCTCCCCGGTCACGACATCGTAGCCAAAATCGGTACTGCCGAGAACGACCGTGCCCAAATGCACGAATCGCCACGGGCATTGCAAGTGTAGCGCCCACTCACCAACCTTTCTTGCCTTGCCTTTTCGGTCCACTATCGACCGCATTTCGCCGAAATGCAGCCAAAGCATATCGGCTGCCGCACCGACCGGTGCCAGGCGCAAACCGGAAAGAACCTGAAGCACGTCTTGATACGGGCGATGGAGATTCATTTTCTGCCGAATATTAAATGGGCGTCCAATCGGACTTGTTGAAAGGAACATCACCGCGTTCGGTTGTAAAACTCACTTCTTCTTCAGGAAGTCGTTGAACAGGCTGCCGCCGGTTTCCAGGAGTTGCTGTTCCCGGGACTTGGGGGCGGCGGTCTTGGCGGTGGGCGTGGTGAGGGTGGGCGCCGGTTGCAGTTGGGTGGTCGGGGTGGCGATGCGGGCAGTGGACGTCGACTGGCCTTGCAGCAACGACTTGCCGAGTCCCTTCCAGTCGGGCTTGCCGTTCTTGCCGGTCGGCGTGAGCAATTGTTCGCTGACTTTCTGCAGGGTGTCCGGATTGAGCAATTTGTCTTTCAGGACATTCCCGGCGGCCTGGGCCAGCAGGTTGACGATGTTCTTCTCGTACTCCGGCTTGGTCATGGTGCCGCCGATCTTGTAGGTGAGGGGAAGGATGGTGTAATTGCCTTCGCGGTTGGTCAGGAGGGCGTTGACATAGGCGTTCTGCCGCAGGCGCTGCTCAAGGCTGTCGCCGACGCCGAGACGGGTTTTCAGGTCCAGAGTCTGGTCAAAGCCGATGGAGCCGGTGGCGTCCAGGCGCAGCATGGGGCCGATCATGGCCACTTCGCGGAGTTCCATCCGGCCGTTGGCGCTGGCCAGGCGGACGTTGACGGTGTCGAACACGATCTTTTTCAATTCCGGGATGCCGTTGACGCCGGCCAGCGATTCCTGGAAGGGCAGGTCCTGAATCACTAGACTGTCCATGACCAGGTTCGTACCGCCGTTGAAATTGCGTTTGAGATTGGGCGGAGTGATGCCGGCGCCGGTCAGGTCGAGATCCAGGAGCTGAATCCGGCCGCTCACCTTGCCGCGGAGCGATTCCGGGGCGAAACTGTTGATGAAGGGGTCGATAAGCAGTCCGGTCAGGCGGGTCTTGACCGCGTATTGCCAACCGGGCCGGGAGAGGTCCAGGGTCAGCGCCGACTGGATGGGCGTGCCGTTGAGGGTCAGGTTCAAGGACTTGGTTTCAATGCGGTTGTCCTTGATCCTGATGAGGCTGGGGCGGACGGCGGCCGTGATTTCGCCGTAGGTGATATTGGTCAGCTCCAGGGCGACCGTCAGCCAGAGGCCGCCGAGATCGATCGGGGCCGGCTCGACCGTCGGCGCGGGCGGCATGGCCGGCGTCGGCGCGGCGGGTGGTTTGGCGGCAGGTTTCTTTCCGGCCAGGCTGGCCAGCAGCTTGGCGTCAATGCCATTGGAGGTGATCTCCAGCACGGATTCGCGTTTGGCCGGAGGCAGAAAATAGCTACCGAAGACATGGAGGTAGGCCACCGGCATTTTGTTTTGGAGAAGGCTGAGGCCGCTGCGGCGGATGCGGAGTTCGCGCTCCGGCGTCAGGGAGAGATCTAAGTCCATGGAACCTTGCACCGGCGGGCGGAGTTCGCCGGACTCGGTATCCAATACCAGGAGTCGGGTTACGGCCAGGCTGCCGCGCAGGTCGGCGGCGCGCCCCTGGTCGCGGAATTCGGCGGTGAATTTGCCACCGGCTTGAAAGTCCTGGATGGCGGCGAGCTGGCGCCGGGTTTGTTCGGGCAGTGCCTGGAGGATGCCGACGGTGAGACTTTCCAGGTTCAGTTCGGCCGTGCCGGTGCGTTCTTTCAGGTCCAGTGCGCCCTTGACGGCAACCTGCAGTGCCGGCCGCCCGGCGGCGGTGAGAGACAGGCCGGCGTTGCGCAGTTCGACCTGTCGGGAGTCGCGGCATCCGGCATCAAGCGTGAGCGTGGCGGCCAGGGGCGCCGTTTCGCCCTGGGCCGTGGTGATAACCAGGCGGGAGGTGTTGAATTCGGCGCGCAGGGAAAGATCGCGTCCGCCGCCGGCGACCGTGGCCCGACCCGAACCGGAAAGCTCGCCGCTGCGGATGCCGGCGCCGTCCTTGGGCAGGAACGGGCTGACCAGAACCAGGTCGAATCGGTTCACCGTGAAATCAAGCTCGGCCGTCGCGTCTCTGCCGCCGGGTGAGAGGGAGAAGGCGGCGGGGTGGGCCAGCTTGGCCGTGACCACCGCGCGCTGCTGCTGCATCACGGTCAGGCTCAGGGCCGTGGCCCGCACCTGCTTGGCGTCCGGCTCAAGGGTGGCATCGACTTCGGCCCGCAGATCCGCCGCCGGCAAGAGCCGGCCATCTGCCGCCGCGACCTGGAACTGGTTTACTGCCAGATCGCCGCGCAGGGCAAGACTTTTCATTTCCGGCGTGACCGTGAAGGCCAGGTTGCCGCCGGCCAGGAAGTTGCGAATGCCGGCGTCCCGGAGTTGCGGCGCGAGTTCGAGCAGGAGCGGATTGGCCTGGCCCAGTCTCAGCGTGCCGCTGCCGGCACGGTCTTTCAGGTCGAACGCCGCCGTGGCGGTGAAGTCTAGGGCGGGTTGGTTGCGGACCGTGAGATGAAATTCGGCAGACTGGGTAAGGCGGCGCATCTCATTCAGGCTGGTGCGGAATTCCTTGCGGAACGCGACCGGCGGCAGTTCCCCGCCCTTGGCGTCGGCCAGTCGGATGGCACTGCCGGTGACGGTGCCGCGGCAGTCGATTTGCCGGCCGCGGCTGGCCACCACGGTCTCCAGATCCACGGCCAGTTTGCCGCCCAGCAACCGCACCGCGCCGTCCTGCGGCAGGAACGGGGCGAGCAGGGCCAGGTCGAAGCGGTCGGCCTTGACGCGGAAGCGCGCCGGCGCCTCCGCCGGGCCGCTGCCCACCGTGCCGTCCAGCGCGAGGATAATGGGCTCGGAAAGTTCCATGCGCAACACTTCCCCCTCCGCCGAATTCAGGCGCATCTGGAAGGCGTTGACCGCGGCGCGGTTCGTTGTGGGTTCGTACTGAATATCATGAATCAGAGCAAGTTCCATCGGAGGAAGGCCCGCGGCCGGTAGTTTCGGCGAACGCACCGTGAGCCGGCTCAGGCTAAGTTCGCCTTTGGCGGCCACGCCGCCGTTGCGCAGGGAAATCTGCCCGGTGTACCGGCCGCTGGTCTGGCCGAAATCCAGGCCGCCGACCAAACCGCCGACCAGGGTGAACACGGCCGGCGAGACTGGATCCAGCGTGACGCGAAAATCGCCGCTCAGGGGCGCCGGCACGAGACCCCCTTCCACCTTGAGCGCCGCCTCCGTCTGTCCCCCGGCCGTCTCCTCGAGCCGGCATTCGCGCAGGTTCAGCCGGCCGCCTTCGCCGGTCTCGGCCCGGACGGTCATGTGCAATTCATGTCCGGGGAGGGGGATGCCCTGGATCTGTCCGGCCAGGTTGGTCACCGATCCGGTCAGGGTCAGCGACTGCGGCAGGAGGTCGGGACAGGTCGTCAACTCCAGCGCACCCCGCGCCTGCCCTTTGAGAATTCGCACCGCGGCGCCGCGGGACGCGGAAAATTCCGCCTCAAACTCGGCCTTGGCTGGCTTGCCCGGAACGAACTCAGTCAGCTTGAACGCGGCCTTGCGGAGTTCGCAGCGCGCCGGTTCGGCGCCGGCCTGGGTCACGGTCAGGGAAAAGTCGCGGACGTCGATGTTCCGGATCTCCGGACGGAAAGGCGGTCTTTTTTTGCCCGGGGCCGCCGGCGCGGCCGGCGCGGGGGCGGCGGCGGCGGGGAGGGCGGGCAGTTTCCAGGAACCGTCGGCATTTTTCTCCAAGGTCACGGCCAGGCCGTCCACCAGCACGTCATCCACCTTCAGCGTCCCGCCGAGCAGGGCGAGGGCACTGTAGCGGACGCGCAGGATTTTGGCTGTGGCCAGCGGCGCGGCGGCGGGGTCGGCGCTGGCGCGGAACCCGGTCAGTTCCAGTTGCGACAGAGGAGAAAACGCGACCCCGTCTGCGGTCAGCGTTACCCCGGTGGCCTTCTGCACCCGCGGGAAGACCTGACTACGGATGAACCAGCCGCTGCCGACGATGAAATAGGCCGCGACCAAAAACAGAACCGACACCCCGGCCGCGAGGCCGGCAAACTTCAAAAAGCGTTTCATGAATGAAAATCTCCTGACAATTTACTGACAATTCAGTAAAATAGCGTTCAATCACGTCCGTGTGCGTAAAGACGCTAACGTTTCCGAGACTTTGACTATTCAATTCCCTAGGAGCGCCGAGTGGCACTCGGTATTTCGCCAAATCGGAAAATATGGTTTCCTGAGTATAGTTCCCTGTCCTTTTGCGTTTCCAGGTTTTGTTTGCGGTCCCGCAGAAAAACTCTGATGAAGCTATCGACCTATATTCCCTCTTTTCAGTTATCTGCCCGCGCTGCGGTGGCGGCGGGGTTGGCCGTTGCCGTCGCGCAATCCCTGCAACTGCAATATCCGATCTATGCGCTCATCGGCGCCATCATTGTCACCGAACTTTCACCGGTACAGACGCGACACTTGGCCCTGCAACGTCTGGCCGGTACCGTTTTGGGCGCCCTGGTGGGGGCTTTGCTCAGTCAAGTCCTGCCCACCACTTCCGTGGTAATCGGGCTTGGCACTCTGCTGGCCATGTTCCTCAGTCATGTCTTGCGCCTGCAGAGTGCGGCCAAGGTAACCGGATATATCTGCGCTATCGTCTTGCTTGAACATCACGGCCATTCATGGTCCTACGCCTCCTATCGTGTGCTGGAAACCCTTCTGGGCATTGGTGTGGCCGTACTCGTGAGTCTTGTCCCCCAATTGATTCCCGACATTAAAGCCAAGCTGCCGGAGACCCCGGGAGTTTCATAATTGGTGGCTTATTGCGGACTTTACTGCGGGGCCTGCCGAGCTTATTTGAAGGGCCGGTGCAAGGGGTGTCACGGGAACGCCAAGGCCACATGGTGTAAGGTTCGGTCGTGCTGCATGGAGCGGGAGATCAAGACGTGTGCGGAATGTGGCGAATTCAGTGATCTCCGTGCATGCGGGAAATACCACAGTTTCATCGCCAGGCTATTCGGGTTCATTTTCCGGTCGGATCGCGCGGCATGTATTGCGCAAATCAAGCACCTCGGTCTTGAGGGGCACACCGCGGCCATGGCCGAAAAGAAAGCCCAGACGATCCGGCGGTGATCGGGAGAGTATGGATAGCCTGAATGATTCACCACAGAGTTCACAGAGTCCGCAGCCCGGGCAAGCCGGCCGCAGGGATGGCATAGCACCACAAGCTTGGTTCCGGCTTGGCCGGGCTAGGGAGCGGGTTGCTGGCGGATGAGGACGGGGAGGATGCGCCGGATATGGGGTTCCTCGAAGACCATGCCCGCGCGCATAGCTTCCGCGGTTTTGTAGCGCGAATCCAGGGCGACGGCGCGGCGCAGATCGGCATCGGCTTCCGTTTTGCGGCCAAGGACTTCCAGGACCATGGCCCGGCCGGCCCAGGGATCGGCGTATTGGCCGCCGGAGAGCCGGAGGGAATGGCGCCAGGCGGTTTCTGCGTCGGCGTAGCGGCCATTGTCGAACAAGGCGTAGGCCAGGCCGTTGGCGGCGACGGTGGAATGCGGGTTGTCGCAGAGGGTTTGCGTCCACAGGGTCAGGGAGTTTTCCCAGACGGCTTCCCGGCAGAGGGTCCGGGCGCCCCACACGGCGGTGGCGAAGATGATGACGGCCGCGAGTAGGATTTTGGCGCGGCGTCCATCCGGCCACCAGCGCGCCAGAGTGGCGGTGAGCCACAGGGCGAGCCCGGCCATGGGCAGGTAAAGGAAGCGGTCGGCCATGGGATGGTAAATGGGGATAAAATTGGCCACGACCAGCAGGCTCAGGCTGAGCAGGGCGGCGCCCGGGAGGGCGGCCCGGTTGCGCCACAGGCCGGCGGCAAGCAGGCCCAGGGCGCCCAAGGTGGCGAGGCGGGCGGGGACGGTCGGAATGCCGGCCAGCGCGCCGGCGGTGTAGTCGGCGCAGAAATGCACGGGCCAGAGGAGCTGCCCAAGATTCCAGGTCCAGATGCGCGGCTGGAGACTGACTAGTACTTCCCAGCGCGAAGCGGCGGCCAGGGTTGGCTTGAACAGAAAGACGTCGGACGCTCCGGGTTCCAGCAGGAACCGTGCGGCGAGCACGCCGCCGGCGGCCAGGAAGGCGAGGCCGGTCAGGAGCAGCCAATCCCGGAGTTTTGCCGGTGGCGTGCCGGCGTGGCGATGGTTCGTGCGGAGTTCGCGGGGCGGAGGGCGGTGGACGAGCAATGCGGCCAAAAGCGCGACCAGGAACGGGCCGGCGGCGCCGATTTCCTTGGCGCCGGAGGTCAGGATCAGGCAGAGGATCACGCCGGCGCCCCAGCTCCAGCGGCGGAGAGTGGTGCGGGCGGCGGTGAAGCGCAGGACGCCATGAAGCGCGGCCAGGAGGAAGAAGGTCGCGAGCAGGTCTTCACGGTAGGTGACGCAGCAGACGGCTTCGGTCTGCAGTGGATGGCAGGCGAAGAGCCCGGCGGCTGCGGTGGCGGGGAGGAAGATCCGCCATCGTGGCCGCGGCGCGGCCGGCGGGGAAGTCTGGGGAGGACGGGCCGCGGCGCGTTCCAGACCGGCCAGGGCGGCCAGGCGCGCGGCCAGAAGAAAGAGTAGGATCGTACTCGCGGCGTGGAACAGAATGCTGGTGAGATGATAGCCTGCCGGGGACTTGCCCCAGATGAGCGAGTCCAGCATCAGCGAGAGCAGCATGGTCGGCCGGTTGTTGTCCAGCACGTCCATGGCGAAGACCCGGCCGGTGAGCACGGCGGTAAAATTCGCCGGGTCATGGATGAAGCCGTGGCTGAGGATTTGCAGGCGGTCGTCATAGACGAACCCGTATCCCAGCGTGGGCAGGTAGAGGAGGAGGGCGGCCAGGCCCAGGAGCAATGCCGGGAGAAGGAGCCGCGGCGGCGCTCTCGGCTCAGACTCCGGCGATGGCGTTAATGCGGGTTTCTTCATCCGGGGAGAAGGCGATATTCTTCAGTGCCTGAAGGTTTTCCTCGATCTGGGCGACCCGGCTGGCGCCCATAAGCGCGGAGGTGACGCGGTTGCCGCGCAAAACCCAGGCCAGTGACATCTGGGCCAGGCTCTGGCCGCGGGCCTTGGCGATGTCCTGGAGCTTGCGGATCTTGTCCAGCTTTTCGTCGGTGACGTCCTTGGGCTTGAGGAAGCCTGTGGGCCGGCCGGCGCGGGAGTCTTCGGGAATGCCCTTGAGGTATTTGTCGGTGAGCAGGCCCTGGGCGAGGGGGCAGAAGGCGATGCTGCCGACGCCTTCGCGGTCCAGGACGTCCAGCAGCCCTTTTTCGACCCAGCGGTTGAGGATCGAGTAGGAGGGTTGGTGGATGAGGCAGGGGGTGCCGAGGGCGCGGAGGATGGCGACGGCTTTGGCGGTTTGTTCGGCGGAATAGGAGGAGAGGCCGACGTAAAGGGCCTTGCCGCGGCGCACGGCGTGGTCGAGCGCACCCATGGTTTCCTCCAGGGGCGTCTCCGGGTCGGGGCGGTGGGAGTAGAAGATGTCCACATACTCCAGCCCCATGCGCTTGAGGCTCTGGTCCAGGCTGGCGGTAAGGTACTTGCGCGAGCCGCAGTCGCCGTAGGGGCCTGGCCACATGCGGTAACCGGCCTTGGTGGAGATGATCATTTCGTCGCGGTGCGTGGCGAAATCTTTCTGCAGGATCTGGCCGAAGGCTTCCTCGGCGGAACCGGGCGGCGGGCCGTAGTTGTTGGCCAGGTCAAAGTGGGTGATGCCGCAGTCAAAGGCCTTGCGGATCATGGCCCGGGAATTTTCCAGGTTATCGACTCCGCCGAAATTGTGCCAGAGCCCGAGGGAGAGCGCCGGGAGCATGACGCCGCTACGGCCGCAACGGCGGTAGGACATGGTTTCGCCATTGTACCGGGCGGTTTCGGGGAAGTAGGTCATGGGGGGAATTTCCTGACGGTATGGAAAGATCGGCGGCGGAATGCGGCCGGAAGTCTCACTATATCCTCTGGACCGAGGTTGTGTCTCACGGAGGCACGGGGACACGGAGAGGAAAGGAACCCTTCCCGTTTTTGATGAAAAAGCAAAAGCTTCCGTGGATCAACTGGCGGCTAGAAGAAGCTCTCCGTGTCCCCGTGCCTCCGTGAGAGAATTCTTTACTCCACGGTGACGCTCTTGGCCAGATTGCGCGGCTGGTCGATGGGGCAGCCGCGGAGGCGGGCGATGTGATAGGCCAGGAGTTGGAGAAGGACCACGGTGGTGATGGGGGCGACCAGGCTGGAGCTGGCCGGGACGGTGATGACGTGCTGGGCGATCTGCCGGACGGCGTCGATGGTCTCCAGGTCGCCCTCGGTGACCACGGCGATGAC
This sequence comes from uncultured Lentisphaerota bacterium, assembly GCA_903894975.1. Lineage (GTDB taxonomy): Bacteria > Verrucomicrobiota > Lentisphaeria > Oligosphaerales > CAITYL01 > CAITSE01. The sequence goes on along the minus strand of CAITSE010000224.1, from coordinate 274 downwards.
CGGGGCTTGACGCGCCCGGCATTCCTGGATGTTGCCCAGCATTTTTTCTTTTCCGGGCGTGTTGGTGGCGATGGCGATGACGGGGACGTTCTCCTCGAGCAGGGCGATGGGGCCGTGCTTGAGCTCGGCGGCGTTGTAGCCCTCGGCGTGGATGTAGATGAATACAAGAAGTTTGAAGGGATTAAAATAAATTATTCGCAAAATCATGCAGAAGATAGAATATTCTTTAATTCAAGCGCTTTGTTGTTTGAAACAGGGATTAAGGAGCAGAATC
>CAITSE010000223.1 GCA_903894975.1 uncultured Lentisphaerota bacterium | reverse complement strand
GGAACGAGCGCAGCGAGTTCCCCAATGCCCCAAGGAACCAAAGCTATACTTCGAGTGATCCCAAACCAGAAATCAAAGTGTCAAACGGAAACCAGGACTTGACACCATTTCGGGGGGCGGGTGTCCACACCCGGCAAAACGGGCCGGCGGGTTTCCAGCCCGCCGATTCTGCCAGGCTCCGGCCAGCACGAATCTTGTATTCCCCCGCAGCGGCAGGTACCGGACTTGCACCCGGAACCTGTTGCGCAACGCACGGGAAGTGACATCATGAAAACGCATCGTCCATCTGCAGATGAAGTGCTCGCCATCCTCGTGGATGAACACCGTCAGGCAAGCCAGCTTGATCCGGAAGTCGATCCGTCCATGGTCCTGTCGTTCGACTCCACCATCGACGATTGGCAGTATGCCTGCGACCTCTTGAATTGGAAACCGCTTGGCCATGCTTTAAACAAGCAGTGGGGAATGAGTCTGAAAGACGAAGAATGGCACTCGATCCTGGTGCCGGCGAGGAAGCATACGTTGCGCGAGTTGTGTGAAGTCATTGCCCGACATGCTGAAATCGAAAGCTTAGAGGATTACCCGTTGCCGCGGCGGTTCTTATTGGAGGATTGGCCGTTGTCACTGTGGTTAGTTCCGGTAAATGGAGTTCGCAACTCGTAGTTTTGGGGCTCGGTTGTTGCGTCTTGAGCTTTGGTCTCTGGCAGATCCCAACTCCCGGTCCCGGCTTTCGCGAATCGTTGCATCTACCCGGAATCGAAACGCTGGGAGATTTGGCAAACCGGTTGGGAAGAACTGATGCAACCAGCGCCCCTGCCGGCGAGTTGTGCAAGAATGGGTGATGCGCCCGTAGCCGTTGGCGATCAACTGCGACGTTCGCGCCGAGCTGGGGCTCGGCGATCCCAGAAGAGCATCGGACCGGGGAAGACGGCTATTTCTCCCGCCGCGCATTCGGATTCACGCCGGTCTTCTGCTTGAACCAGGCGGAAAAGCTGGAGACGTGGCGGAAGCCCAGGTCGAAGGCGACCTCCTTGATCGGCCGGTCCGGGAGCTGAAGACTGCGCTCCGCGTGGCGGAGGCGGCGCCGGTCAAAGTACTGGTGCGGGGTCTGCCCGAGCTTGGCGGTGAAAAGCCGGTCCAGTTGCGCCCGGCTGACGCCCGCCTGCTGGACGAGCTCGCTTTGTGAGAACGCCCGGTGGAGCGGCCAGCCGTCAAGCACCCGCAGTGCCCGGGCAACCCGCTCGTCCTCAAAGCGTTCCAGACTGGGTTTGACCCCCTCCGCGATAAGCGCGTGATACAGGGTTTTGCTCCACTGGAGGAGAGCGGTCTCGACATCGAGATAAACGGGGAGGTCAAGCCGTATATCCATGAACTCGGCGTTGGAATGAATCTGCCTCCCGCCCCTGGAGATCACCCGTTCCATGGCTTTGGCCTGGCGGAGGAGGTTCGGGTACCGGATTCCGGGAATGACCAGGCTTTCGCGATTCTGGAAGAGCGGCTGCCCGTCCGGCCATTCGAGGTAGAAACGAAGCGAAAGAATTTCCGCATCCGAGGAGAAATCCTTGTAGTGCGGCCCCATGTTCGGGAACAGCCAATCCCCCTTGCGTGCCCGTTTTTCACCGCCGTCGTACCGCACCAGACCCTCGCCGCGCAGGATGTACCAGGCGGCGACCCCGCAGGGCGCCGAAAAGTGTCCCCGTCCCTGATCCGACACCGTCCCCCGGTAAACCCATTGGATAGCGATCTGGAGCTGCCTCCAGTCCATCACGTTCAATTCATACTCGGAAGGCATACGCCACAACATTGTTTTTGAACAGAAGCTCGCAAAGCTCACAAAGGGTTTTCCACTCCAACCCCATTATTGCGGAACCTTTGCGACCTTCTGTTCAATGAAGTTAAACCGGTTGTGAATAATCCAAGCTAAGTGTAGCAGGAGTCGGGGATGGGTCAAGTGTTTGACGTTACATAAGCAGGATTTGTTCCCGGCGGCCGGAATGTACCTTACGCATGTAGCCAGATTCAAACTGGCTCAAAAAGGCACACGCCGGGGAAAACCGCCATGGACCTGGTTCGAATCAATGAAACGTCCGTGCAGGAGTTTGCCATGGCCAGCGGAGTCCAGTCCGTCGGCTGGATACCCGGCGGTGAATTCACCGGGTATTTGCGGGAAATCGAGTCTCGTCCCGAGTATGATTTTCACTACCGGAGCCATGAAAAGTTCAAACATGCGGCCACGCCGCCGCCTTTTGCCAGGACCCTCGTGGTCCTGTTGGTGGATTTCTTCCTGGCCCCTCCGGCGGCGGCGGAAGGGTTCCGCATCTCCAATTACTCCCGGGCCTGCTGGCACAACGTCGGCATGGCCGCGGACAAGGTGATCGGATATCTTCGCGCCCGGGGGTGGCGGGCGGAGATGGTGGATGTCCCGGCGCGGGCGGCGGCGGTCAAGGCCGGACTTGGCGTCATCGGGAAAAACACCCTTTTCTATGCGCACGGCATGGGCTCCTATGTCGGCATCGGCGTGATCGGAACCGACCTGGAGCTTCCGCGCCGGCCGGGGAATCCGGACGAATCTGCCGGCCTCAAAGGAAAAATTGGGAGACTGGCTGCACGGATGCGAAACCTGCCAGAACTGCTGCCCCATGAACCAGGCTGCCATGCATGACCATGCGCCAAGCCAGGAACCCGAAATCACGCTCTATGGCATGAAGCTTCCCAACCAGGCCGCGGTCGCGGCCGCGGTGGTTGAAACAAAACTGGGCGAGATAACCGATCCGGACTTCCTCCGCTATGTCAAAACGCTGCTGGGCGAAACGGTTCCCTGAGCAGCGCCTGAGCATTCCGCCTAACGCGATGAGGAGGAGTCCTAACGGGACGAACTTGTTCCCAACGAGTTACGACCCTATAGTGAAACCAGGGCAAAGCCCTTCCCCCAAACCGATCCTGCCCGTGGAGAGACCTGATGGCGACTCAAATCCCGAAACGGTTCCTGATATCCGGCCTATCCGTGCTGTGCGGCGTTCTCGGCATGATGTCCTGTATCACGTCCAGCCTGGCGGCGGAGGCCCCGGCGGCCGGACCGGCACCCAAGTTGCTTTTTGATCCCGCCGCCCCGGGCGCGGACAAACTGATCGCCCCGACCAGCACCCAAGTCTCCGCCACGGTGGGAAACGACGGGATCACGCTGACCCTGCCCGGGGGGCCGGAGGGATACCCGGGCATCGTCATCAAGCCCGCGACCGGGGAAACCTGGGATCTCTCGGCCTATGGCCACGCCGAAGCCAAGATCACCAACCTGGGCGAGAAGAACACCCGGATCGAATTCGCACTGGAAATGGAGACCGGACGCACTCCCTTCAGCACCGACAAGATCTCGCTCGCCCCGGGGGAGTCGAAAACCGTCAGCGTGGTGTTCGGGTATTTTTACGGCGTGTATTCGCGGAAATTCAATACCGCCGCGGTGAAACAAATCCGCCTTTACGCCGGCAGCAAATCTGCGGAGACGCGGAAATTCCGCATCGAACAGATCCAGGCGGCCGGCGCGGCGGGGGAAAAAATCCCGGTTCCGGTTGTCAAATACAAGATTGTTCCCAAGCCGGCCAACGGCGTGCTTTTTGACGCCGCCACCAAGATTCAGGATCCCAAGCAACTGGTCGGCGGCAAAGACGGCGGCAAGATCGCTCTCTCTGCGGACGGCGCTGCCCTGGAAGTCGACTTCACCGGCGACAAGGAACAGTCGGTCACCTTGAAAGGCTCCTGGAATCTCAACGAACACCTTCAGGTCAAGGTCAAGGTGAAAAACGTCGGCCAGACCCCGGTCACACCCGGCGTCCGGGTCGAGGACATCAACCTGCACGGCTCGGAAACCGTCACCTCCGGCGCGCCGCTGGCGCCGGGGGCGGAAGCCGAGATCACGGTACCCTTTGAGGCGAAGACGCCGTGGAAGGGGATCGTGGATCCGGCTCAGGAAGTGAACGAAGGGCCGGCGAAACGCTGGGAGAATGAAGGGCAACCCGGCACCGGCACGCTCTTCCGCAGTAACTTGACCTCGGGAATTTCCATCTTTTCGGACAAGACCCCCGGGGCGAAAAAACTGCGGGTCACCTCGATCATCGCCAGCCTCCCGCCGCCCGCGCAACTCCCGGACTGGGTGGGCCAAAAACCGCCCGTCGCCGGAGACTGGGTGAAAACCTTTGACGAACATTTTGACGGCGCCGCCATCAACCTGAAGACGTGGAACATCTACGGCGACAATTTCTGGGATCCACGGACCCATTTCTCCAAGGACAACACGATCATCAAAGACAGCAAGCTCATCCTCCGCCTGGAAAAGAAATACGGCGACCACAACGATGATCCCAAGGGCAAGGATACCGACTACGCCACCGGCTATGCGGACACCTACGGCAAGTGGACGCAGCGCTACGGCTATTTCGAGGCGCGGATGAAACTCCCGACGGCGCCCAACATGTTCCTGGCCTTCTGGATGATGCCCGACCGCGGCCTGGCGGCGGGGCCGCAGTGGAAGCGCTGCTCCACGGGGAAATTGACCGGCACCGTGGGGAACGACACCGGCGTCGGCGGCATGGAAATGGACATCATGGAAACCCTTTCCATCTGGGGTCCCTACCGCCATGACTTCGGGACGCACTGGGATTGGTACGGCAAGACCCACAAATCGATGGGCATGTTTACCGCCTACGTCCCGCCGGACAAGGACGGCTTCATCACCGTTGGCATGCTGTGGACGCCCGGGCTCATCGTCATGTACGACAACGGCAAGGAAGCCGCCCGCTGGGAAAGCCCGCGCATTTCGGACATTCCCTCCTATTTCATGTTCGACCTCGTCACCGGCGGCTGGGAAAGCGAGCCGCTTGACGATACCAAGCTGCCCGCCGACTTCGTGGTCGACTATGTTCGCGCCTGGCAGCGCAAAGATCTGGCCTCGCCTCTGGACGGCCCGAAGCCCAATGATGGAACCCCGGCGGCGCCAACCAAATGAAGAAAATGCCTTCCATGAACACCCCCCTCGTCGCTTTGATCACCGGAGCCAACAAGGGCATCGGCCTGGAAACCGCGCGCCAACTCGGCCGGAAAGGGATGCATATCCTGCTCAGTTCGCGGGATCCGGCCCGGGGTCGGGCGTCGGCGGAACAATTGAAGAAGCTGGGGATCGAGGTTGAGGCCGTGGAGCTGGACGTGACCAAGCCCGCGACCATCCGCGCCGCAGCGGAACTCGTCGCCAAACGGTTCGGCCGGCTGGATGTCCTGGTGAACAACGCCGCGGTGGCGCTGGACGACAAGACGAAACCGCCGAGTGGGCAGTCCCTCGCCACATGGCGCACCATGTTCGACGTGAATTTTTTCGGGATGGTCGAGGTCACCCAGGCGTTTCTGCCGCTACTGCGCCAAAGCCGGGCGGGGCGCATCGTGAATCTGGCCAGCGGCCTAGCTTCCATCACCTTGCATACCGATCCGACCGCCGGCTTTCCCAAAAACATGGCCGTCTATTCCGTTTCCAAGACGGCGGTCACCGCCTGGACCGTGCAACTGGCTGCGGAATTGAAGGATACTCCGATCAAGGTGAACGCCTGCGATCCGGGCTGGGTGAAAACTGACCTGGGCGGCCCCGATGCCCCGACGGAAGTCGAAGACGGCGCGAAAACTAGCGTCCGCCTGGCCACGCTCGACGAGAACGGGCCGAGTGGCGGGTTTTTCAAGGGCGGGCAACCCGTCCCGTGGTAGTAGGCAGCGGCAGGCAATCACAACTGCTGGAAAAGGGGTTGATTCATCATGAAATTCCGACTCCCGTCATTTCTCCGCGTTTTCTTAACGCTGCTTTTTACCGTTGCCTCCGGAAGCCGCACGGCTTGGGCGGAAGGCGCGGGCAAGGCCCCGGCCCCGAAACTTCTGATCGACTTCACCTCGCCGGATGCCGGAAAACAGGTGGCGCCGAGCAAGGGCGTCCCCGCGTCGATCATCACGGTGGACAAGACCGGCATCGCGATGAGCTTCCCGGTTCAGCCGGCTCCGCACTCGGGCGTCCATGTGACACCCGCAACCGGAACGTCCTGGGACCTCTCCGCCTACGGCCACATTGAGGCGAAGGTCACCAACCTGGGCCCGAAAAGCCTGCCCTTTGTCATGCATGTCGTGAGCGACGCCGAGGGCTGGTGGGTGGAGGAAAACGCCGAGTTTATCGACGTGAAGCCGGGCGACACCAAGATCCTGACGGTCTATTTCGGCTACCAGTACGGCTACGAACCAAGCGCGGCGTTCAACCCAAAGAACATCAAAGAGTTGTACATTTTCCTGTTTGACACGAACGACCCGCACTCCTTCCGCATCGAAGAAATCAAAGCCGGCGGCGTGGCGGGGGAGAAACCGTACTTCGATCCCAATACGCTCTCGTACAAACCCCGGAACGGCGTGATCCTGGGCCAGGGCGCGACGTTCGACCTGGCAAAACAGGTGGATGCCGCCGGGGTGAAAATCGCCGCCGGCCCGGAGGGGGCTCTTGCGGTGACCTTTGCCGGCGGCAAGGAGGAAGGCATCAAGATCAAGCCTGCGGTCGGCATGTGGGACTTGACGGAGGCCAATCAGCTCCGGGTGAAAATCAAGAACGTCGGGACGACCGCCGCGACCCCGACGGTGGCCGTCGGTCCGACCAAGGTTTCCACCCCGGCCCCGCTCGCCCCCGGAGCGGAAGCGGAAATCATCGTGCCCTTCGTCCGTGCGGGTGCGGTCCCCGCCGACACCTTCGAAAGCGACAGGGCGAAAGAGCTCAGTATCCTTTCCGACGCGACGCCCGGCGCCAAAAGCCTGCTCATCACCTCAATTGTCGCGGATGCGCCGCCGGCGGATCTCCCGGCCTGGCTCGGCAAAAAGCCGCCCGTCGATGGTGACTGGGTGCAAACCCTTGACGAAACGTTTGCCGGCCCCGCGCTTGACGTCAAGAAGTGGAACTTCTACGGCAGCGAGCGCAGCCTGGTCAATCGCGGCTGGAACCGCAATCACAATCAAAACCGCCCGGCCCACTTCAGCAAGGACAACGCCCTCCTGAAAGACGGGGAGATGCTCCTGCGCTACGAGAAGAAAACCGGGACGAACAATGACGCCGAAAAAGGGGAAAAGACCGACTACGCCACCGGCTACCTCACCACCTTCGGCAAATGGACGCAGCGCTACGGCTACTTCGAGGCGCGGATGAAGCTGCCGAAGGCGCCCGGCCTCTGGGCCGCGTTCTCGGTGATCCCGGATCGCGGGAAAGCCGCCGGCGACCTGGCAAAACGCACCGACCTCGGCAAGCTGCCGACGGACCCGGGCGCCGGCGGTCTCGAATTTGACGTCATGGAGCTGCTCACCCGCTGGGGTTGCTACCGCTTCAACGCGGCCCTGCGCACCGCATTTCACGGCGGCAAGCCACTCGCGGCCAACAACCTCTATGTCCGCGCCGACAAGGACGGATACGTCACCGCCGGCCTGCTGTGGACGCCCGGCGCGGCCGTGTTCTACAACAACGGCCAGGAAATCCTCCGGTGGGAAAACGCGCGGGTCAGCGATGTGCAATCCTGCCTCCGGTTCGACCTGGTCCCCGGCGGCTCCGGCAATACCTTGGTGGACGATGCCACGCTGCCGGACGACTTCCGCATCGACTACGTCCGCGCCTGGCAGCGGAAGGACCTCGCCACTCCCGAGGACGGTCCCAAGCCGAACGCCGGCGATCCTGACGAAGCCAAAAATTAACCTGAATCATTCACAACCGGTTTAACTTCATTGAACAGAAGGCCGCAAAGGTTACGCAACGGATTGGAAAACCCTTCGTGATCTTTGCGAACTTCTGTTCAAAAAAGGTTTTGTTTGGATCGTAAATCACCGTAAATCCGTTCATGAATAGATCAGACTAAACTCCGGAAACCCCTCATGCATCCCGCTCTCATATCCCGAATCCCCTCAGGCGCCGGTCTCCTGGTCGCACTCCTGTTTCTGACCGCCTCCGGAAGCGGCCTCGCACAGGCGGCGGAAACGGGCGCGGCCATCGCCCCGAAACTCCTGATCGACCTCGCCTCGCCGGATGCCGGCAAGCAGGCTCAACCTGACAAAGGCGTCCCGGCGGGCAGCACGATTGTCGTTGACAAGAACGGCGTCAACGTGAATTTCGCGCCGTTTCGACATGGAGACGCCGATCATCCGGGCGTCCGCCTGTTCCCGGCGTCTGGAACGTCCTGGGACATCTCCGCCTATGGCCACGTCGAGGCGAAAATCACCAATACCGGGGACCGGGGATTTTCCTTCATCATGCTCGTCGTGGATGAAGACGGCAGTTTCTGGCGGATCGGGAAGAAAAACGAGGCCATGGAATTCAAGCCGGGCGAAACCAGGGTGTTCAAGGTTCCTTTTGGCAAGGAGAACATCCGCTCCGCCAAATACGCAAATGTGCGCGGCCGGATGGGTCCCCAGGTCGGAGCTCTGCCCAACCCGGCGAAGGTCGCACAGGTCTTCATGTTTCTCTATAGCTCGACCCAGCCTCACTCCTTCCGGATCGAAGAATTGAAAGCCGCGGGAAGCGCGGGCGAAGGCGAAAATCCCTACTCCGAGGTGGATCCCGATTCGGTTCTCACCACACCCGAAAACGGCGTCATCGTCGGCAAGGGCGCGGGGTTTGATCCCGCCAAACAGGTTGAGGGCGGGAAATGCGCCGCGGGCCCGGACGGGGCGCTGGCCTTGAGCTTCGCCGGCGGCAAGGAAGAGACGGTCAAGATCAAGACGGTCATGGGCGCCTGGGATCTGGGGAATGCCAACCAGATCCGGGTGACCTTCAAAAACACCGGCTCCACGCCTGTGACCCCGGCCGTTGTCGTCGGCCCGAACAAGGTCGCGGCGAGTCATCCGCTCGCCCCCGGGGCCGACGCGGAGGTCATCGTCCCCTTCCTTCCGAACGCCACGCCGGTCGTTGCCGCGGACCCGCGTCAGAAAATTGCCGGCCCCGGCAAATGGGAGGATCAAAACTGGACGCCCCGGAAAGACACGGGGACGAATTTTGAAAGCCACCGCGTCAAGAATTTCAGCATCCTCTCCGACAATACCCCCGGAGCCAAGAGCCTGCTGGTCACTTCCATCGTGGCGGATGCCGCGGTCGATGAGGTTCCGGCCTGGGTCGGTAAAAAACCGCCTGTCGACGGCGACTGGGCGCAGACCTTTGATGAAGAATTCGACGGCCCCGCCCTCGACTTCAAACGATGGAACCTCTACGGCCACAATGACTGGGACAAGCGGACTCACTTCAGCAAGAACAACGTCATCCTCAAAGACGGCAAGCTGTTCCTCCATTACGAAAAAAAGACTGGCTTCCACAATGACGACGCGAAGGATACCGAGATCAAACAGACCGACTATGCCTCCGGCTATCTCAGCACATACGGCAAGTGGACGCAGAAATACGGGTATTTCGAGGCCCGCATGAAGCTGCCCAGGGCTCCCGGTCTCTGGCCCACCTTCCTGCTCCTGCCGGATCGCGGCAAGGCCGCCGGCACCCCGGCCGTACGCACCAGCATCTGCAAGGAAAGCGGCGACACCGGCGTCGGCGGCATGGAAGTGGACATCATGGACTTCCTCTCCGGCTGGGGCGTCTATCGCTACAATATCGCCTGCCATTGGGACGGGTACGGCAGTTACGGCAAGAACCACAAGTCCGCCGGTTCGCCAACCATCTATGCCCGTGCGGACAAGGACGGCTACATCACGTCCGGGTTGCTGTGGACTCCCGGCGCGGTGGTCATGTACCACAACGGCAAAGAAGCCTTCCGCTGGGAAGGCGAGCGCGTTGGCGACGTCCAATCGCATCTCCGGTTTGACCTGGTCGCCGGCGGCTGGACCATGAAAGACGTGCCGGTCAACAGCCAGCTGGATGACGCCAAACTGCCCGATGATTTTATCATCGACTACGTCCGCGTCTGGCAGCGGAAAGATCTCGCCACCCCCGGGGACGGCCCCAAGCCGAACCCCGGCGACCCTGACGAAGCCAAAAACTGACATGAATCATTCACAACCGGTTTAACTTCATGAACAGAAGGCCGCAAAGGTTCCGCAATGGATTGGAAAACCCTTTGTGATCGTTGCGAACTTCTGTTCAAAAAATGGTTGGTTGGGATCAGAAATCACCGTGTATCCGTTCATAAATAGGCCAGGCTAAACCCCGGAGAAAACCCATGCATTCCCTCCGCAACTCCCGCATCCCGTCAGGCGCCGGCCTCCTGGCCGCGCTCCTGTTCCTGACCGCTTCCGGAAGCTGCCTCGCACAGGCGGCGGAACCGGGCGCGGCCATCGCCCCGAAACCGCTGGTGGACGTGACCTCCCCGGACGCCATCAAACAAATCCGGCCGAACTATGGCGACCCGGTCTATACCGTGGATAAAACCGGGATTGCGGTGAGCCTGCCCGCCGCCCGTGCCAACTTTCCCGGCATCCAAATCATCCCGGCGACCGGAGACGCCTGGGACCTCACCCCGTTCGGTCACATCGAGGCGAAGATCGTCAATACCGGAACCAATACCATACGCCTCACCATGCGGGTGGACAGTCCCGCCGCGAACTCCGTCGTGTCCAATGCGGAGATCGTCGGCGTGCATCCAGGCGAGTCCAAAGTCATCAAAGTTATCTTTGGCTACACGTTTGGGTTCAAACCGGCGAATGTGTCGCTTAACCCCTCAAAGATCACACAGATCATCCTCTGCCTGACGAAAGCGACCGCAGATCAGTCCTTCCGTGTCGAGGGCCTGCAAGCGGCGGGGCCAGCTGGAGAAAAACCTCCTTTCAATCCGGATGACGCCCTGATCAAGCCTGAGAATGGCGTGATCCTCGGCAAAGGCGCCGCGTTCGATCCCGCCAAGCAGGTTGTGGCAACCGGCGCGAAAGTCGCTCCGGCCGCCGATGGCGCCCTGGCGGTGACCCTAACCGGAGGCAAGGCGGAATCACTCAAATTCAAGCCGCCCATGGGTTCGTGGAACCTGGCCGATGCCAACCAGATCCGGGTGAAATTCAAAAACGTCGGCAATACCCCTGCGACCCCGTCCGTTGTTCTCGCCTCGAATACGGTGTCCGTGAAGACTCCCATCGCTCCCGGAGCCGAAGCCGAAATCGTCGTTTCTTTCATCCCGGCGGTCTCCACGGTTTGTACCAAGGAATGGGACGCCAAACCGCCGGTCATGCCCGGAACCGGCACGAAACTTGAAAGCAACAAGGTAAAGGAGTTCAGCATCCTCTTCGGCTCGACTCCCGGAGCGAAAAGCCTGCTCATCACCTCGATCATCGCCGACGCGGTTGTTGACAACGACATCCCCGCCTGGCTCGGGAAAAGGCCGCCCGTCGATGGGGAATGGGTTCAAACCTTCGCTGAAGAGTTCGACGGCCCAACCCTCGACTATCAAAAGTGGAACATCTACGGCCATAACTTCTGGGACAAACGCACCCACTTCAGCAAGGACAACCTGATCCTGAAAGACGGGAAAGCCATCCTTCGCTATGAAAAGAAGACCGGCTTCCACAATGACGACCCCGCCACCAAGGAAGTTGGGCAAACCGATTACGCCTGCGGCTTCCTCAACACCTGGGGCAAGTGGACGCAACGCTATGGCTATTTCGAGTCTCGCATGAAAGTGCCCAAAGCCCCCGGCCTCTGGCCCGCGTTCTGGTTGATGCCCGACCGGGGCAAGACCACCTATAAAGGCCATTATCGTGTCGGTACGAAGGTGCAGCCGGGCGTCGATGTCGGCAACGGCGGCATGGAATTCGACATCATGGAATTCCTCTCCGGCTGGGGCCCCAACCGGTACAACATCGCGATGCACTGGGATGGGTACTTCAAGGAGCACAAATACAACGGCTCGCAGAACATCTATGTTCGCCCGGACAAGGACGGATACATCACCAGCGGCCTGCTCTGGACGCCCGGTTCGGCAATCTACTACTGCAACGGCAAGGAAGTCCTGCGCTGGGAAAACGAACGGGTCAGCGATCTGCAGGAATACATCATGTACGACATGGTTTCCGGCGGATGGGACAATCTACCCCTCGATGACGCCAAACTGCCCGATGACTTCACCGTCGACTATGTCCGCGTCTGGCAGAGGAAGGACCTCGCCACTCCGGAGGACGGCCCCAAGCCCAACAAAGGCGATCCCAGCGAATTGAAGAACTAGTACCGTCCATGACCATCCATCCCGCATTTCTCCGCCACGCCGGCCGGTCTCTCCTCGTCAGCTTCCTGCTCTCCGGCGCAATCTGCCAAGCGGATGTTCACCTGCCCGCGATTTTTGGCAGTCACATGGTGTTGCAGCAGGATATGAAAATCCCGATCTGGGGTTGGGCCAGTGCCGGGGAGGCCGTTACCGTTGCGCTCGGGGACCACACCGCCAAAGTCACCGCCGACGCCAGCGGCAAATGGCGCGTTGACTTGGATCCGGTGACCACCACGGCGAGTCCTCTCACCCTGACCGTGACGGGCAAGAACAGTCTTAAATTCGACGACGTGCTGGTCGGCGACGTGTGGATGTGTTCCGGCCAGTCGAACATGCAATTCGGCCTGTCCGGAGTGATGAACGCCCCTGCGGAAATCGCCAAGGCCGATGATCCCCAGTTGCGTCTTTTTTCCGTCAGCTCGCCGCAGGCCCTTGATCCGCAAACCGATTTGAAAGGCACTTGGATCGTCTGCTCTCCCGCCACCATCGGCGGTTTTTCCGCCGTCGGCTATTACTTTGGTCGCGAATTGCGCCACACCCTGAACCGCCCCATCGGCTTGATCAACACCGCCCGGGGCGGCATGCCCGCGCAAGCCTACACCAGCCTTTCCGGCCTGCAGAAAGATCCGCCGCTTAGCCATTACGTCGATGATTATCAAAAAATCGCGGCGGACTCCCCGAAAGCCAAGGAAGCTTATCCGGCGGCGCTAGCGGCCTATAATGACCAGTTGAAACAGTGGAAAGATGTCAATGGCGCCGCTTACGACGCGGCGACAAAGCAGTGGCAGAATGCGGTTAATCAAGCTGCGGCGAAAGGCCAGCCCGGACCACTCCGGCCCCAATTCAACCCTCCCCAACCGAAAGCGCCTGATCTACCGGTGGGACCGCCTAGCACACCGACGGTTCTTTACAACGGACTTATTGCGCCCCTCATTCCTTACGCGCTCAAGGGGGTTATTTGGTATCAGGGCGAATCCAACGCGGGCAACGGTCTTGAATACCGGACTCTTTTTCCCCGGATGATTTCTGACTGGCGCGAGAAATGGAACCAGGGCGACTTTCCCTTCCTCTACGTCCAACTGGCCAACTATATGGGGCATCAAATTTCCCAGACCACTCCGGGCGAGGTTTCCGGTTGGGCGTTCGTGCGGGAGGCGCAACTTAAGACCCTGTCGCTTCCCAACACCGGGATGGCCGTGATCATCGATATCGGGGAAGCGGGCAATATCCATCCTCGTGACAAACTCGACGTGGGGCTGCGCCTGGCCCTGGCGGCAAAACATATTACTTATGGGCAGAACCTCGTCTATTCGGGCCCGATCTACGACGCGATGAAGGTGGAAGGAAACAAGATTCGGTTGAGTTTTAAACAAACGGGGAGTGGATTGCAAATGAGCGCGCCGCCCTGGACTCCGACCGGGGTGCCTGCACCCGCGCCGACAGAACTCACGGGGTTTGCCATTTCCGGTGCCGATCAAAATTGGGTCTGGGGCAAGGCGCAGATCGATGGAAATACGGTGGTGGTGTCGAGCGACAGGGTGGCCTCGCCCGTGGCCGTGCGCTACGGCTGGGCCAACAATCCAGCCTGCAATCTTTACAATAAGGAAGGGCTGCCCGCCTCTCCTTTCCGCACCGATGATTGGACGGGCTCGAAACCCGCGCCCGCCGCGCCTCCCCCCAATCCCGCTCCCAAGCCCAAAGCAACAAACCCTGGCGAAACGAAAAACCAGTGAAAATCCCGAATTCATCTGTCATCAGAAACTTCATACTCCGGCTTTTCGTTTTCACCTCCGCCAGTGGCGTGGTGTGGGCACAAAATGCCGCCACCGCTGAAAAACCATTACTCGACTTTAACTCGCCAAACGCCGTCAAGCAGGTAGCCCTGGCGAAGGGCGTTCCGGCGGGGAGCACGGTTTCCGTGGATAAAACCGGGGTCGGGGTCAACTTCACGGCATTTCAGCCCAGCGACGCGGATCATCCTGGCTTTCACGTCACGCCGGCGACCGGGACCGCGTGGGACCTGTCGGCCTACGGCCACGTCGAGGTGAAAGTCACGAATACGTGCGACCGGGACATCAAGTTCGTCATGCATGTGGTGCCGACCGGAGAGGGATACACCGCGGGAAGCAATCAGGAGTTCCTGGAAATCCAGCCGGGAGAGACAAAGGTGGTGAAGGTCATTTTCGGCTACTCGCATGGCTACAAGCCGACCCGGCCGATAAACAGCGCGAGCATTTCAGAGATTTTCATCTTTCTCTATCACTCGATCAAACCCCATTCGTTCCGCATCGAGCAATTGCAGGCCGCGGGAACTGCGGGGGAGAAGCCGGAGTGAGCCGGTCGCGAAACGAACAACCAACCGTTCGTCTTTCCCGGATGAACTCAATGGCCCGTTTGCTGGTGGCTGTGTTAGCCGTGTCCGCCAGCGGAAACTTTTTCGTACGCGCACAGGAGACGAGTGGCGGCACGGCGGCGATGCCAGGGCAGGCCACGGCGGCCAAGCCGCGCATGGTGGATGTGGGGCTGGGGTGGTCGAAGTCTTCGATTAACACGGTGAAGTTCCGCCATGCGTCGCTGGCGACGTATCAGGATACGCAGTTCGTCGCGTACTATGATGCGAATCAGAAGGTGGTGGTGGGGAAGCGTAAGCTGGCGGAGGACACGTGGGACATCAAGACGACGACCCTGACCGGCAATACGCTGGATGCGCATAACACCATCAGCATTGCCGTGGATGGCGAAGGCTTGTTGCACTTGTCCTGGAACCATCACAACGAGAAGCTGCACTATGTTGTCAGCAAGGCTCCGCTCTCGCTGGAACTAATTGCCGCCAAGACTGATGGCAAAGCGGAGACGAGCGTGACGTATCCCGAGTTCTACAATATGCCCAATGGTGATCTGCTGCTGATGTTCAGGGATGGGAAGTCGGGCAATGGCAAACTGGTGCTCAAACGCTACGACCTGAAGACCAAGGCGTGGACCACGCTGCAGGACAATCTGGTGGATAGCCACGACACCACCATGAATGCCGCGGGCAAGCCGGTGACGTACAACGCTTACCCGGAAATGTGCGTCGATGCCAGGGGGACCATTCATCTGGGGTGGGTATGGCGCGGTTCGTTTGATGTCGCGAGCAACCACAATGTCTGTTACACGCAATCGACCGACGGCGGCATCACGTGGACGACGGCCGCGGGGAAGCCGCAGGAGTTGCCGATTACGGCGCTGAATTGCGAGACGGCTTGGGTGGTGCCGCCGAAGCATGATTTGATCAACCAGACGTCGATCGCCGCGGATGCGGAGGGGCATCCGTATATCTGCACGTTTTTCAAGCCGGGGGACAATCCGGTGACGCAGGTGATGGTGGTGCATTTTGACGGCAAGGCGTGGAAATCGACGCAGGTTGGGGAGCGCAAGACGGCCCTCAACCTGGGCGGCGGCGGAACCAAGCGCTTGCTGCTCAGCCGGCCGCTGATCTTCGTAGATGACAGCCAGAAGCAGGCCAAAGTGCACGTGGTATTCCGCGATGTTGAACGGCGGGACAGGATTTCGGTGGCTTCGACGGCGAACATCGACCAGGAGCCGTGGACGATCAAGGATCTGACGCCGGATGCCTACGGTTTCTGGGAGCCGACTGGGGATGATTCGCTCTGGAAGCGGGACAAGACGATTCATCTGTTTGTGCAGAATACCGATCAGTTGGATTACAGTGATAATAAGGGCACGAGGACGGATGCGAATCCAACCATGGTGCGAGTGCTGGAATGGAAGCCGTCGGGAATGACCTTCGAATGAAAGTGTCCAATTCACTGATGAAGCGTTGGTTGGACAAGGACTTGCGTGACGCGATGCAACCTGATTTCCGATGAGGAGTTTTTATGAAATACTTGAGGCTGTCCGTCAATTGTTGGCTCTCGTCATCCGTCTGTTTCCTCGCGACACTGCTTTTTGCCTTCGCCTGCGGAAGCGGCATGGCATGGGCGGCAGAGACTGGTGGCATCAGTGCCCCGAAGCCCATGCCGTTGATCAACTTCGCCGCACCTGACGCCGGCAAACAGGTCCAACTCTACAAAGGTTTCCCGCCGGGCAGCGTGGTTAACGTGGACAAGAGCGGCATCGCGGTGGAGTTTGCGCCGTTTCAAAAGGGCTGCCCGGACCATCCGGCCATCATGGTGTTCCCGGCGGATGGCAAGTTCTGGGACTTATCGGCCTACGGCCACATCGAGGCCAAAATCACCAACACCGGCGACATCGCGGGCTACAACCTCTTCATGCACATCTTCGTCGATGGTGATAAATCCGTTAAGGAACATGATTCCGAAATCTTAAACCTCGCGCCGGGCGAGACCAAGACCGTGAAACTCATTTTTGGGTATGAAAAGGGGTACAAACCGGCTCCGGCGATGATCAAGACGGACAAGATCACGGGGATATACTTTGGCCTCTACAACGGTGATCACTCCGTGAGATTCCGTAGTTTCCGCATTGAGGAATTGAAAGCCGCGGGCTCCGCGGGTGAGAAACCGGTCGCAGATCAAAAGGTGGATGTTGCAGGTGGTGGCGGGCGGGCCGCCAGTACGCCATCCGCGCAGCAACTTGAACAACACTGGCTCAAGTGGAAGGCGCTATGGGAGATTCCCGCGCCGCCAGGGAAAACTCCTGAAGCGAGTGCGGTTCCCGCGCCGCAGGGAATGGCCCCCATTGCGGTAAAGGGACTCCCGGTGGACGCGGTGGACTTGGGCAAGGGCGTAAAGCTGGAACTCGTCCTGATTCCGGCGGGCGAGTTCCTGATGGGCTCTCCCGATTCGGACAAGGGTGCCGAGGGTGACGTGAACAGGCCACCGCAGCCCGACGAAAAACCGCAGCACCGGGTTCGCATAACCAAGCCGTTCTACCTGGGGAAGTACCCGGTGACCCAGGAGCAGTGGGAAGCGGTGATGGGCAGCAACCCGAGCTTGGTTAAGAGTCCCAAGAACCCCGTGGAGCAGGTGAGTTGGGAGGACTGCCAGAAGTTTCTGGACAAGCTCAACGCGAAGTTGGGCACTGGGGGAGGAAAGTTCCAGTTCCCGACGGAGGCGCAGTGGGAATATGCCTGCCGTGCGGGAAGCACGACGAAGTATTACTTTGGGGACGATGAAAAGGAACTGGGCGAATATGCATGGTACCTGATGAACTCGGACGGCAAGTCGCATCCGGTGGGCGAGAAGAAGCCGAACGCCTGGGGGCTCTACGACATGCACGGGAACGTATGGCAGTGGTGCCAAGATTGGTATGGTATTCGCAATTATTACAAGGTGTCGCCAGTGGACGATCCGCCGGGGCCTCCCGGGGGCTCGCTTGCCGCGGGCGTGAACGCGATAGACCATGTGTATCGCGGCGGTAGCTGGTACGACCCGGCGGAGTACTGCCGGTCGGCGTTCCGCTACTACTTCATTCCCTACTATCGCTGCAGTTTCGTGGGCTTGCGTGTCTCCCGAGTTCCCGCGGATGATGTAGCCCACAAAATTGGAACACGCGCTTCAACTCAACCCTAAAAGTGGCCTCACATGAAAACATACTATTATCTCCTGATCAGTATGCTTTCTGTATCTGCGGGAGCTTTATCAGCGGAACCGACTCCTGCTGCTTTGCCAAAACCGACGACCTTTCAAAGACAACCCGAGCGTCCCGTCGATTTGGAGAAGGATAAGAACCTGTACGAGGTTGCCTACGCACACTTGGACACCCAATGGCGCTGGACGTATCCGCAGACCATCCAGACATCCATCGCGGATACCATGCGACGAAATTTCCTGCTGATAGAAAAATATCCCAATTACATATTTAACTTCACGGGCTCCCGTCGTTACAGGTTCATGAAAGAATATTATCCCGAAGAATACGAGAAGGTGAAAAAATATGTCGCCGCAGGACGCTGGTTCCCGGCGGGTTCATCGGTCGACGAAGGGGATGTTAATGTGCCCTCGCTCGAATCCCTCGTGCGGCACTTTCTTTACGGGAACGGTTTTTTCAAGCGGGAGTTCGGTGTCCAAAGTGATGATTTTATGCTTCCGGATTGCTTTGGTTTCCCCGCCTCCCTGCCCACCATTTTTGCTCATGGTGGGATCAAGGGCTTTTCCACACAAAAATTGATGTGGGGCTCTGCCGTTGGGATTCCATTTAATGTTGGCATCTGGGTCGGTCCGGATGGCAGATCGGTGGTCGCCGCATTAAATCCAGGCAACTATGTGGGAAACCTCGGCGATGACCTCAGTAAGAGTGAAAAGTGGCTCAAACGCATCAATACGAACGGAGAAAAGTCGGGGGTCTACGCCGACTATCAATATTATGGCACGGGTGACCGAGGGGGAGCACCGGCTGAAGAATCTGTGCAATGGCTCGAACGGAGTCTCGTCGGTGGTGGACCGGTACGGGTGATTTCTTCCCGTTCCGACCAGATATTTCAAGATATTACACCCGAAAAAGCCGCCAAACTTCCCACTTACAAAGGAGAATTACTCCTCGTCGAACACTCGGCTGGATCGATCACGTCGCAAGCGTATATGAAAAGATGGAATCGGGAAAATGAGCTGTTAGCCAACGCTGCCGAAAGCGCCGCAACCGCGGCCTTCTGGCTTGGCGCGATCCCATATCCGCATGAGGCCCTTTATCGTGCCTGGGATCTTGTCCTTGGTTCGCAGATGCATGATATGCTTGCCGGAACCAGTCTGCCCAAAGTCTACGAATATTGCTGGAATGACGAAGTGCTGGCGCTCAACCAGTTTGCCTCCATCACCGAGAGATCAACTGCGGCCGTGCTTTCGATGCTCGACACCCAAGGGAAGGGTGTCTCTGTGGCCGTTTATAATCCTCTTTCCAGCGAACGCGAAGATCCCGCTGAAGCGACCATTCCCATTACGGGAGCCTTACCCGAGGCAATCACTGCCTATGATCCGCAAGGCCTGCCCGTACCCACTCAGATCCTGGGGCGCGAAGGCGATGCGCTCCGAGTCCTCTTCCTCGCAAAAGTTCCGTCTGTCGGTTGCGCCATTTACGACCTCCGTCCGGGCTCG
>CAITSE010000222.1 GCA_903894975.1 uncultured Lentisphaerota bacterium | reverse complement strand
TCCACCCCGCCTCACGGCGACGCAGTTACGGTCGGGTACAAGTCTGAAAGGTTCAACTTGAGAAGGACTTACACCTCCTTACATGAGTGCGCCCACTGGCGCACTAGCCTCGGGCGTAAGCCCGTGGATCATGGCAGGATCCACATGAATCATAAGCCCCCGCAGGGTGGCGACACGTGACGGAATCGGTATCGGCATCGTTCCGGACTTTCTCCGTGCCCCCGTGCCTCCGTGAGAGCACTCCGGCGCCGCGAGGCGGATTGCGCAGATTCGCACATGGGAATATCATGATTCCACATTATTCCCTGATTTTCCGGTTTGGCCCGGCTTCACTTCGGGCTTACAGTCTTGACGGCCAGGCGGGTTGCGGATGGTTTCCGCCCCTTTCCAACCATAGGCGTCAACTTAAGAACCATAATCTTCTAGAAAACAAATCATTGCGAACATCGAACGTTGAACGTCCAACGTCGAATCGGGATCTATGCGGTGCATCTAAGCTTGAACCGGTCATGTTTTACTTCAACGTTCAACATTCGATGTTGAATGTTCGACGTTCGATTTTTGACGCGCATGCCTTTCCACCCAGGAGTCCGTACCCATGCAGATGCAGTACGTTGCGATCTTCCACGCCAACCTGAACTACGCCTTTCTCACGCCGGACAAGTACGAGCGCACCATCCGCGCCTCTTATGAGGTGATCTTCGACACCTTCAAGAAGCACCCGACCCAGCGCTATGTGTTCGAGGCCTCCGGCTACACCATCGACACCATGGCCAGGCTCACGCCCGATGTCCTGCAGAAATTGCGCGACGCCATCGCGGCCGGCCAGTGCGAGTTCATGGGCGCGCCTTATGCGCACCCGGTCATGGCCAACGTCCCCGAGGAGGACGCCTACTGGTCCTGCGAATTTTCCCAGCGCTGTTATGAAAAGCATCTCGGCTTCCGCCCGGAAAGCTGGTGGAACCCGGAGTGCACCTGGAAGCAGTATGTCCCCCGCGCCTTCGCCAAGGCCGGCGCCAAATATCTGACGCTTGACTTCGAATCCTACATGAACAGTTCGGACAAAGAGTACGCCTGGGTCGAGCGCAACCGCACCCGTGACATGTACTGGGGCGGTCATCTCCCGTGGTACCCCCTGGACCCGGAGTGCAAGTCCCTGCACCGCCCGTTCCGCGACCTCGTGCCCGGGCTGCACGGCTTCTGCCGCTCCGACCGGCTCGTGGGCAAGTACGTGGGCTATTTCCTGGGCAAGGTCTCGCTGGCGGATTTTGTGGACAACGTGAAGAAATGGTCCGGCACCGACCGCAAGGGCGCCACCGTCATCATCGCCGACGACGCCGAATACTGCGGCACCACCGGCTATTACTACGTCAAGTATTTCCGCGACTACGACAAGTGTTTCATGGTCGATCCCGATGCGGGAAAGAAGCTGGACAAACTCATCCGGGAGATCAAAAAAATCGGGCAGATGGTGACCTTCAAGGAAGCCTGCGAACTCGAAGCGGTTCCCGAGCCGTATTACGTCGAGGACGGCTACGCCTGGCACCGGACCTATTCGGAAGTCTGGGGCAGCACGCCCGAAGCGCAGACCTGGGACCCGATCCTGGCCGCCATGCGGCGCGACTATAAGGCGGCCGTCCAGCCCATTGCCGAAGGCCGCAAATACGCGAAAAAATTCAAGACCCTGGTGGAGGATTTCTGGTTCCACCTCACCTGCGCCGCCAATTCCGACGGCCGCTGGCCCGCGCCGCCCGCCAAGACCTGTCCCTTCAACCGGGAATGGGTGCTCCACGAAATGGATTTGGCGAAAAAGGCCCTGGCCAAACTCAAAAAGGCGGTCGCCGACATCCCGCTGCCCAAGGAAAAACCATTCCGCGAGGATCCCAACGCCGAATCCGGCTACACCCTGCATTTCACCGACAAGCCGTTGCAGACCGCCGCCGACATGCGCAAACTGAACATCTACGAACTCAGCCATGCCATCTATTATTTCCACTCCATGGTGGACAGTGGCGTGGAGGCGAAAGTGACTCGCGGCAAGAGCATGCTGCGCGCCATCTTCGACGAGTTCGACCGGCGCGGCATGAAGGGCATCCGCCCGGCGGCGGCCCAGCCGCCACCGCGCCGGCCCAGGTAATGTTCCGCGGACGCCAAGGGGCCGCCGGCGTCGGGTTTCTTACCCTATAAACTCAACGGGGGCGGAGGACGCGCCGCCGTCGGGAAGGGCTTTGAAGTCCAGGCGTACGACCAGGGTTTCGCCGGTCAGCAATTCTCGTGGAAGCTGTTTGAAGGTGAGAATCCTTTTCCCGGATTCCCAGTGGAAGGGCAGCGGTTCGGTGCTGGTGCGTAGCGGCCGGCCAGTGTTCAGCAGGACCGCGCTCACCGGTTCCTGCGAAATCGGGGCAAGCACCACCGCGTCGGCGTGGGCGGGTGTGGCGATGTGGACGTAGAGGACGTTTCCCCGGCGTGTCAGCAGGACGTTCCGGTTGGTGGTCAGGCCGCTGGCCGGTTCCGCGTCCCCGAACGCCTCGCGCGTCTTCCGGTACCAGGCCCCGATTTCTAGCAGGATCTGCCGGGCTTGGTCGGGGATGGCGCCGTCAGCGTCCGGGCCGACATTCAGCAGGTAATGGCCGCCTTTGGCCAGGATGGAGTCGATGCTCCCGATCAGGAACGGCGTTGAGTAGTAGTCTTCATCCTTCCGGTATCCCCAGCTTTGCGTTCCCACGGAGTTGCAGGCTTCCGTGGGGCGCGAGAAACGAATCTGACGGTCGGTTTCTGCTTTCGCATATTCCCGCTCCGGCGTGCCGAAGTCGCCGTCGTCAAAGCCACGGTCGTTGATCACCAGGTTCGGTTGCAGGGTGCGGAGCATGGCGTTGACCGATGGATCCCGGAACTGCGGAACATTGATGTCCCAGAAGAAATGCCGGATCTCCCCGTAGTTTGAGCACAACTCGCGCACCTGCCGTTTCAGGTACGCCACGTACTTGTCCCAGTCGGGTTCGTCGCCGGGGAGAGGACCTGGGAGTTCATGATGCCGGCCCTGGTTCGGGTAGTTCGGGTGGTGCCAGTCCGCCACCGAGTAATAGAGGCCCAGCGGAAAATTGCGCCGGTGGCAGGCGTCGGCCAGCTCCTTCACGAGGTCCCGGCCGCAGGGCGAGTTTATGACGTTGAACGCCGTCTCCCGGGTATCCCACAGGCAGAAGCCGTCATGGTGCTTCGTGGTCAGGCAGACATACTCCATGCCGGCGGCCTCGGCCAGGTCCAGGATCCGGTCCGCATGGAACTGGCGGGGATTGAAGCGTCCAAGCAGCTTGCCGTATTCGTTCCGCGGAATCCGCCGCCGCATTTGATCCTGTTCGTGCCAGCCTTCGATCGCGTACAGGCCGAAATGCAGGAACAGCCCGAGCCGGCGCCGGGAAAACCATTCTTGCCGCGGGGTGGGAAATGGCATGGATTCTCCGGATTTTCTGGCTGTGGGGCGCATGGTGTTGCCTGTGAATTTACGCAGTGGAATTGAACCGGATGGAAGGAACTTATAGCCGCTTCGAAGTTCTTATCAAGCGAATCGGATGTACGGCCGCCAAACTCGCTGCGGAGAACGAAGAAACGGCGGCCCGGCGGAGGGCAAATAATTCAGGGAATGCCGGTTGCCCCCCGATTTCCAGGCGGTATATTTTTCATTGTGTCTAACTGCATGGTAACCTTGCTGTTGTACGAAAAACGGTTTGGTTCCATTCCCCGTGACGTCCGCCGTCCCTTGACCGCACCAGGAGAGCGTTCCATGCCGGCAAAACCGAACATCATTTTCATCACCACCGACCAGCAGCGGTACGACACGTTGCCGCCGTATGCGCCGGCCTTTCTGCGGACGCCGCACCTCAACCACCTCATGCGCGACGGCGTTACCTTCGACCGCGCCTATTCGTGCAGCCCCATTTGCGTCGCCGCCCGGGCCAGCATGATCACGGGAAAGTTCCCGCGGTCGCACCGCATCCTTGGCAATCATGAAACCTCGCGGACCATCGGGCGCGAAGGGACGTTGCCCTCGCTTCTGCGCGCCTGCGGCTATCAGACCGCGGCGATTGGCAAGATGCATTTCGGTCCGGAACGGGCCCGGCACGGGTTTGACGAGATGATCCTGCCGGCGGATTATTACCGGGAGATGGACCGGAGCGGGTATCCGCTCAAGCCGATGCAGCACGGGCTCGGCCAGAACGAGCTTTACCCCGGTCTGGCGACGGTGCCGGAAGGGCTCACGCTCACCAACTGGATCGCCAACCAGTGCGTCTCCTACATCCGGGACCGGCGTGATCCGACGGCGCCATTCTTTCTCTGGTGCTCGTTTTCCAAGCCGCACCCCCCGCTCGATCCGCCCGAGCCGTACTACTCGATGTACCGTAACTGCCCGATCCCCGAACCGATCTTCGGCGACTGGAGCGGGGACGACGCGCCCGTGGCGATGAAGCGCCACCGCGAGTCGTGGTCGGATGACCTGGTGCCGCCGGAAGTCATCCGGGAGGCACGCGCCGCCTACTACGGGCTCATCACTCAGATCGACTACAACATCGGGCGCGTCTTTGGGGCGCTCCAGGATGTCGATTTGTTCAAGGATGCCCTCATCCTTTTCACCTCGGATCACGGGGAGTTTCTGGGTGATCATCATACCGGGTGCAAGCAGTTCTTCCACGAGCCGTCGGCGCGCGTTCCGTTCATCCTGCGGCTGCCGAAATCCTGGCCGGGTCGGAAGTTCGGCGAACGGAACAGCCATCTCGCCACGCATGCGGACATCCTGCCGACCCTGGTTGCCGCGGCGGGGGGGGCGCCGCCGGCGGACTGCGACGGCGAAAATCTCATCGCCGGCCTTCAGGGGACGCTCCCCAACCCGCGCCGGCACCTGGAGTGCATGATGGGCGACGTGCTCGGGGAACGGCCGTATGTCTTGTTCCTCGGGATCACCGACGGCGTCTTCAAATACATCTGGTATCCGGAAGGCGGCTCCGAGCAGTTGTTCGACCTTGAACACGACCCGAAGGAACTGAAAAACCTCGCCGGCGTGAAAGCCCATGCCGCGGTGCAAAAGGAACTGCGCGAAGAGCTTGTCCGTCGTGAACAGGCCCGGGGCGGCCTTTTCCTCAAGGACGGCGATCTTATCACGCTGCCGCCCGGAACCGACAGCGAACAGCAGCGGCGCAGTAATCCCTGGCCGGGCTATCACACGGAATACTACACGCTCGATGTCCGGCACTGATCGGCCCCGGTTTCTCGCCTGAATCAGAAACGCCTTGTGAATCTATTCATGAATAGATCAGGGGTGCAATGGCGGAACCGTTATGTTTTTTTGGATGGGTGGCGCCGGCGCGGACTCCCCGTGCGCCACGGTGCCGTCGTCCTCCTGGCTTACGGTCTCCTCCCGCAGTCGGCGGAAGAAGAGGCGCAGGTCCTTCCAACAACCGATCGTGAACCAGACGGTTGTGAACAAACCTATTACAAATGGCACGATGATGGTGGTGATGAGCCAGTAGTGGGCCCACGCGGTGGCGGGCCATGGCCGGATCAGGCACCAAATGGACACGGTCGCAAAAACCAAAAACCACAGCATTGTCCATCCGAAGATGCCGCCGGCGATCCATTTGTCGCCCCGGGTGAAGTGTTCGTCAATGCCGATGATGCCGGCCAGGCTGAATCGCCGCCCGGCGGGCTTGGCGTCCGCCGGTCTGCCGCCCTCCGGTTCGACGGCGTACTTGCCGCGGTGGAGCAGGCGGTCCATATCGTACGGCTGCCGACAGGTGAGCAGGGAGACCGCGACATAGCTGAGGACGGCGGCAATGGCGGCAAAGAAGGAGATTTCCCGGCCGTTCAGGGGGAACCCGGCCCCGAGGTGTGCCTGCACGGAGGTTATGCCTGACGCCAGCCAGGCGAAACTGTCCGGCACATGATCCTTGACCGTCTGGAAAACGCCGGGGGCCGCGGGTTGGCGCAGCAGGATGCCGCCAACGGAGAGAGTGGAGCCGGTCAGCAGCCCGGTCCAGGCGCCGGCGGTGGTGCCGCGGTTCCAGTACAGGCCGCCGATGATGCAGGCGCCGGCGCCGCCGGTGAAAATGGCCATGGTGACGAGGAACCACATGGCGACATACTCGGTCTGGTGGAACAGCGTCCCGAAGCAGAAAGAAAAAACCGCCACGCCCACCACGCCCAGGCGCAACAACCGCAGGTGCTGGCGGGTTGTCAACGGCTGTTTGCGCAGCGGCATGATCACGTCCTGGACGAAAATGCTGCTCCAGGAGTGCAACTGCATGCCGTCGCCGGCAAAGATCCCCATCAGGATGATCGACACCAGCAGCCCTTTGATGCCCACCGGCAGGATTTGCGACAGCGCCACCGGCATGCGCAACTGCTTGGCGGTCTGCGGGTCAGGGATTTTGTCGAGCACGGCCTGGACGCTGGCGGCCCCTTCCGCGTGGTTGAGATATGTTGCCGCGCAGACCGCCAGCAGGATCATCATGGACCACTGGGCGAAGCCGCGCCAGTTGCCGAGGATGTTGCCCATGCGTGATTCATGGGGACTGATGGCAGATGCGTTGAAGGCGTGCTGGCCCTGCCACGCCATGATCCCGTAGCTGTAGGTAGCCAGTCCCATGAGTACGTACCAAATATTGAAGTCCTTGAGGCTGAAGGAGTCGAATGGGTTTACCATGGACTCGCCCGGCGGCCGCGCCAGCAGGGTTTCACAGCTCTGGTTCCAACTGAAGAAGGTGATCAGCACGGCTAGGGCGACGATGACATAGAAGATCTGGGAGAACATGCCTTCGGCGCAGTCGGCGACCAGCACGGTGATCTGGCCGCCGGAGGTGGTCATGAGCGTGCAGATACCCAGGAATATCGCCATGAGGATGAGGAACATCGGCACTTGCAGGGCAAAGAGATGCACATGGTCCGGCAGCCCGAGAAAATAGACCATGAACCGGGCGCCGATGACGGGCACGATGCCGAAATGGATCAGGCCCGCGCAAAACGCCAGCCCGCCGGCGAACAGGCGGAAGCGGCGGCTGTAGCGCATCTCAAAGAACTGCGCCAGGGTCAACGACCGGGTCTGCCGGTAGCGGTAATGCACGAACCCGCTGATGGCGACCAGCAGGATGACCGGGGGCTGCAACTGGTTCCACCATTGCATGGTGAATCCGGCCTTGCCGAACACTTCGAGATACGCCACGAACGCGACGGCGCCGGCGCCGATTTCGCTGCGGGAGGTGCATAGCAGGAACCGTCCGGCATTGCGCCCGCCGGCCATGAAGTCGGCGACGCTCTTCAGATACCGGTTGGTATAGAAGGCGATGCCGGCCACCACCGTTAGCGGCAGGGCGAGAACCAGCCAGTCCAGAATGCGCACGGGATCGGTTCCTATCGTTCACTGGGGGAAAAGGAAGGCTCGCCGATCAAGAGATCGGCGTTCCCGGGGGGCGGCTCCGCCGCAGGGGAAAGCGGTGTCGAGTCACCGCACTCCAAAGCTGCTGCGCATCAGTACAGGAAGAGTAGAATTCTTTCATGGCTTGCCGCGCACGGCGCGGCCGATGGCCGTGAGCTGGCGGACGAAGATGTCGGGGACGACGCCGGCGCCGGAGATCGGTACCTCCCAGGTCACCGCGCCCTCCAGGCCGTTGATGTACCGGGTGTATTCCGCCGCCAGCGCGTCGGGGTAGCGCGGGGTTTTACCGCGGCACCAGTAGTCGCCCAGGTAGGTGAGGATGTGGAGCTGGGCGCCGCAATTGTTCTTCTCTTCGGCAAAGCGGTCGGGGCTGCCATAAGCAAGCTCGCAGGGGGCGATGAGGTCGTAGAACCGCTTGAACGGGTGGTACCGACACGGTGTGAGCAGGACGTTGGTCTCCCCCGCGAGGTAGTCGTCGCACTCGCTGAGGACGCGGGTGGGAATCATGACGCCGG
This sequence comes from uncultured Lentisphaerota bacterium, assembly GCA_903894975.1. GTDB lineage: Bacteria > Verrucomicrobiota > Lentisphaeria > Oligosphaerales > CAITYL01 > CAITSE01. The sequence continues at coordinate 11,134 of CAITSE010000222.1, read as the reverse complement.
GGTTGAAGGAGACCAGGCTGTCGGGGTTACCGGCCTTGAGGGCGCGGGCGAAGGAACGGAAGTTCGGCTCGTCGTCAAAGTAATACATCTTCTCCGGATAGGTGCAGGCATCGAGCCACCAGCCGTGGACCTGCCGGCCCCAGCGGCTGGACCACTCGGCGAGCACGGCCTCCCAGTTGCGCTGGGCCTGGGTGAGCCGGCTGTCGGCGCCGATGCGGTTGAGGTAGCTGCCCGGGGCGGACTTCCACTTCGAGGCGTCCCACGGCGGGGTGAACCCGAGCGCCTCGATGGCTTCGCGGTGCCACATCGGGCCGGTTGCCATGCTGTAGACCAGGAGCCGGATGCCGGTCGGGGCCAAGGCGGCGGCAATGTCCGCGATCAGGTCGCGGCGGCTGCAACGGCTGGGCCGGATGCCGACGATGCGGTCGTAGGTCGCGTTCGGCGAGCAGTAATAGCCGGAGAACTGGCCGATGGTGAAAAGCAGGTATCCGGCGTTCACCTCCTGCAGCATCTGGACTAGGGCGGGGACGTCGAAGGCGTCGACGCGGCGGTTCCAAGCCTCGACGTCGTCTTCGGCGGAGTTTTCCGCGTTGCTCGGGTCGACGAGGTAATGGAGCATGACGCCAAACTTGGCGTCGCGCATCCAGTCGGTGTTGGCACGGATCCAGGGGGTACGCGGGGTCGTTGCGTTCACGGGGGGTTCTCGCGGGGCTGTGGGGTAGGGTTCGGGGTTCAGGGGTGGCGTAGACACAGGGGGTTCATACCAATTTCACTTCATACAAAGAGTTTTCTCGCCAAGTCGCCAAGCTCGCAAAGTATTTGTTATAGATTCAATTCAAATACGATAAAAAGCTTTCCTTGGCGGTCTTTGCGCCTTTGCGAGAGAGTCTTTTTGAACTGAAACTGGTATCAGGGGACAGGAAGCCGCAGGGATTGGCGGATGCGGAGGGTAAGGGCCTGGGCGATTTCCTCCATGCCGCGGGCGGAGGGATGCACCAGGTCCGTGGTCAGTCCGGCGGCGGAGCGCAACAGGTTGCGTCCGGGGATGTGGACCAGCCGAGGCCGGCGCATGGCGGCGATTTTTTCCTGGACGATGCGACGGAATTCGTCGGCCTTGGCGCCGCGGCCGGCGGGGTCCAGCAGGTCGCCCTCAAAGGTGAAAATGTCCGTGCAGAAAATCCATTGGTCCGGGTGCTCGTCGGCCACGATGGAGATAAAAAGGTCCACGCGGCGCTGGAACTCGTCGGCGTCGACGAGGTCGAGCAGGTTGATGCCGAGTTCGAGCGTGGCGAAGTCCCAGTCATGGCGGTCGGCCAGGTGGCGGGCCATTTCCGGTTCCAGGCAGGCTCCACCGCCGAGGCCGAGATTGAGCAGGTCGGCGTCGAGCAACTGGGCCAGGCGGCTGGCCCACATGGCGTCGGGGGCGATGGTCTTGGAGCCGTGGGTGATGGAGGATCCGTAGGCCAGGCCGCGCAAGGCCGGGGTTTGTTCCGGTCGCGGCGGCTCAAAATCGCCTTCCAGTGCCAGCAGCCGCAGGTGCGGCCACCAGGGCAGCAGGACACGGGTGACGGCGGCGTCGAACGGCAGGTTCCGGGCGCGGGTGAGCCGCTCCAGTTTTTCCGCCTGGGGCGGGGCGCGGATGATCCATTCCACGGGTTCCTGGCCGAGCGGGCGCCAGCTTTCGAAGAAGCAGCCCCGGTAAAGGGCGGCGGCGGCGGGCTGGCCGGGGGTTTGCAGGAGCAGCCGCGCCTGGCCGCCGGGGCGGAGTTGGAAACGGATTTCGCATCCCGCCGCGTTCAAGGCATGAAACTGCGCGCAACCGGCGAGCTGGCGGCGCAGGGCGTCCGGCACGCGGCTGAGCCACACGCCGTCGGTGCGTTCCCGGGCCCACGGCGAGTTGCCGGGATTGGCCGGGTCATAGCCGAGAAATGCGCAGGCGGCCGGGGGCAGGACCGCGGCGTCCCCGCCCGTCAGCACTTCGGCGACGTTATGAAGTTGGGCGTTGTGATACAACATGAGGAAAGGGAGCCGGTTCCGCCGGGCGTTATTTCCGTTCGAAACGCAGGGTCATGACGCCTTGAACTTCAACAAGTTCAACCTGCGTCGGCCCGCGCGGCGCGGCGAGCTGCCAACGGATGGTGCTGGGCTTGTCGGCGGTGGGCGAGAGTTCGCGGGAAGCCGGCGCGCCGAGTTCCTGGGTGTACTGCTCGACGACGCGCGCCAGCGGCGGCGGGTTGGAGAAGACCATCTCGATGCGCTGCAGCCCGGTTGCGGAACCCGCGAACTCCAGCCGGCCGGAAGCGTTGAAGAAGGCGTTGGTCCCTTCCACCGCGCAGGCGTCGGCGGCGTCGCGGATGAAGCCCAGGCGCCAATGATTTTTCCTGGCCAGTTGACGGAAGCGGCGCAGGGCCGTCTGCGGCGCGTCGTTCCACGCCAGGCCGGGCAGGGGCGTCCATAGCGCGGGGTCGGCCGGCGGCGGCAGCGCCTCGCCGGTCGCGGAACTCGCCGCGGCCGAGCTTTTGGCGATGGCGCGTTCCGTGGCGGGGGTGGCGCAGGCTGCGCCAAATTTGTCTACAGTAAGAAGCGTGATGAACTGCGGTTTGCCGTCGTGCGTGATCTGGCCGCCGCTGAGTTTGCGGACATCCTGGCGGCGGCAGGCGAAATCATAGCTTTCCAGCCGCGCTTCCCGTTCCGTGGGGAACCAGAGGCTGAACGGTACGCGGTCAATGACCACCGGGGCGGTGCCGGGCATGAGCACCCGGCGGCCCATCTCCAGGGGAGGCATGAACTTGCCGTCGGGCGGCAGGCTCTTGAGATCCATGACGGCGCCGTAGTTGCGGGCGTCACGGGTGGCGGAGATGAGGACGCGTGCGGACTCCGTCAGCGGCTTGCCGTCCAGGCTGTGCATGCCGAAGGCGACGAACTCGCCGTCGAACCCGCCCACGGCGATGCCGTCATTGAACCGGTAGGCGCCGGCGGGCCGGCCCACATAGGCCTTGCTGACGGGGGTGTCGATCAGGAGCCGGCCGTTGGGCCAGTCCCAGACGATGTCGCCGGCTTCGATCGCGCCGGCCGGCGCATCCATGAAGTCGTCTTCCGCCGCCCCTTCGACGCGCAGGTCGAAATCCCCCTTGGGCTCATAGCGCAACCGGGCGCCACGGGAGAAGGCGGCCTGGCCGGGCGCCATCCAGCCGTAGCGGTCCAGATTGAAGATGCCCTTGCCGCCGAGCACGAAGGTCACCGGCCTGGGAGCCGGGGCGATAGCGCCGGAGAGGAAGATCCGCCCGGCCAGGGCCATGGACGAAATCAGCACGGGATCCTGGTCGTAGTAGGTGCCGGTCCAGAAGTGGTCGGGGGCGATGTAGGTCATGGCCCGCACCAGATAGTCCTCCGGCGCAAAGGTCCGCTTCTCGTCGAGCAGTCCCATGTAGTAGTGGAAGAAGATTGCGTCCCAGTTCTGCCATGATGCGAACGCCGCCATCTTGAAGGCGTACTCGGCACGTACCGGGTTGGGGCGGGCCGCCATGGTTTCGTAGATGACAGTGACTCTGTCCTGCACGGTGTAGGAATCCATCACATACATGCTCGGCGGCACGGTCAGGGCGGAGGTCATGTGCCAGAAGTACATGCCGAAGTTGGCGACCTGACCCTGGGCGCTGCCGTAGGACCATGGGGTGTTGGGCTGGTACTGGGTGTCGTAGGAGAAGGGGACGACGTTCACGCCGACGCCGGCCGGGGCGAAGGTGCGCGCATAGGCCTCCAGGCGTTGGCACATGCTGATTTCCAGCTCGGTGAGGAAGCGCAGGAAATCCTCGCAGCGCGGGTCGGGGTAATTTTTGCGCTGGGACATGACCGGGGCGGCGGCAACGCGGCCGTTCGTCAGGCTCTCGCCGTCGTTCAGCTTGCCCCAGGCCTGACGCAAACCGGAGTCGTTGTGGTAGCGCTGCGTGAGCCAGTCGTTCCAGCGGCGGGTCAACTGGCGGCGGAAGTACTCTGGCCACTTGTCCAGGCCGCGTTCCATGACGCGCTTGACGTGCGCGCCTTCGTTGCTCAACTCATAGATGACGATGGCTTCGTCCTCGGCGTAGGTTTTGCCGGTGTAGGGATTGCGGTGGGTCAGGTAATTGCGAATGTTGGCCTGGCGGGCGGCGAAGACGCGCTCGTCGAAGGCGGCGAAGAACGGAAAGACCCAGCCTTCCGGCATCGGGGTGATGGCCTTCTTCCAGTCTTCCCAGTCGGCTGGGTTGCCGACGCTGCGCAGCCAGTCGCTTTTGGCGTCCACCGGCGCCGGTCCGATCAGGCTGGTGTCCATGACGAACATGCCTTGCTTTTTGGCGGCCGCGAAAAAGCGGTCGTACTCGTCGATGTCCGCGCCTCCGGGCGTACTGGTGTCCACCGCGGCGCCGGGCTCGGAGTAAATCCTGAGCCGCGGCCCCCAGAGACGGATGGCGTTGAACCCGGTGGCCCGGGCGCGGGCGAGCATTTCAAGGTTCGGGCGTTGCGGCGAGATCATACCCCAAAGGCGGAGCCGTTCGCCGCCGTAGAAGAGATGGCCGCCGCGGTTCTCGACGTAGACGCCGGAGCGCGACTGCAAGCCGCGGGGGCATTCCAGCCGGACCTCCGCCGGAGCAAGCGCCGCGGTGAACACCACGGTCTTTACCGTCGGCAGGACCATGTCAAAGGCCGGTGCTGCACCCGCGGCATCTTCCACGGTCACGAACAGTTCGGGCGCCGCCGAAGCGTCGGTAAGCCAGGGCCGGACGGCCGCCACCGGCAGTTCCACGTCCACTGCGGTTGAGCGGCCGCCGCCGATGTCGGCCAACGGCTTTTGCGCGAGCGGTTCGCCGCTCCACGCCGCCGCGGCCAAGACGGTCTTGCCCTGGGCCTCCGGCTTGAGCGCATACAGGCGGAGCGTGCCTTGGCCGGCGGTCGGGGCTTTGCCCGCGCGGCGCAGGTTCAACGTGAGCTTTAGCGTCCGCAGGTCGGTCCCTGTCGGCGACAAGGCGCGCAGGATGACGATGGGCACGGGCAGCGCCACGCCGGCCTGGCCCGGGCCGCCCAGCAGCGGCGGTTGCGCAACGTTTTTCAGCCCTTCCCGCGCCTGGAGCGCCACGCCGTTCACGGGGCCGGACAGCACTGCGGCAAAACCCTGGTTGGGGCGTTTCCCGGACGCCCAGTCCGCGACCAGCGGGCCGAAGCCGGGTACGGTCGTCACCTGCTTGTCGACCACGGCCTGGTCATTCCCTGCGAACTCCGCAAACGATTCCCGGGCAATGCCGGCGCCGACGCGCGGCGGCGTCCACGTCGCGTCCCCGGCGGCGGACGGTTTCAAGGCCGTCGCGTCCTCGCTCCAGGGGATGTCGATGGCGTGGAAGGTTAGCTTGAAGCTCCCGATCGTTTTGTTGAATTGCAGCGTGCGGGGCCGGTTGAAGCAGAATTGGAATTCCGCGGCCCGTACCACGGCGCCCGGCGGCAGGTAGGAGGTTTCGACACGCATCAGGGCGTCATGCTTTTGGCTGTCTTTGCGCAGGGCGATGAAATCCTTGCCGCCCCAGACCGTCTCGCCGCCGATGAAGGTGTCGGCGACTACCGGCAGGAACGTCTCGTGTTCGCCGCCGCCAAGCAGGTAATGCACCAGGATGCCAGCCCCGCCTTTGCCGGCCGCCGGTGGCGGCTGGTTGACCGCCCGTGCCGTCACGGGCTGGGAGATGGGGATGGTCAGTGGGGTTTCCTCCGCCGTGGCAAGTGTGACGCCGGCCAGCAGGCCGAGCAGGGACGGGATTAGGAGACTCCGCATGTTCATTCCATTACTTCTTTTACTATCTTGAAGAGATGTGGTTACGATAAAGTTGCCAGGGGGCACGGATGGGTGAGACGGAAAAATCCGTCGGATTCTGCAAATACGCTCCCCGCACCCTCAGTATTGCAGTCGGACCTTGTAAAGGGCCTCGTAGTCGTTTTCGGTATCAAGACGTTTTATCCACTCGGAATGGCCATCCACAAACAGGAAGGTGGCACCGCGCGAATGGCGGTTGGCCAGTCCCGGCCAGATCCCATCCGCGATGGAAGGGTAGGCACCGCCGGTTGGCGGATACCAGTACCAAAAGGGCCGGCTGGAATTGTTGTCCTGGGTATTGGGGTATCCGTAATAGGTGGTGTCAAACACCAGAAAGGTCTTGTCCTGGTTCTGCAAGCGGCTCAACTGGGTGTTGGAGGGAGTGCCGCCAAAGTTGCGCGCCATGATATAGCTGCGTCCGCCCCAGGCTGAGCTGACGTCGGTGGTCGGGAGCGACAATTCGTCCGGAGTCGAGTGTTTGGGATCTTGCGATGGGCAGGTCCAGACCGTGCTTTTCTGGGCGTTGTATTTGACGCCGAGCGCGTAGTTCCAGAAGTGTGTTCCGGTCCACCCGGCCGCGAACCCGTTGGAGTCCCCGGGCCAGCCACCACCGTTGGGCAGGCAGCCGTCATTGTCCGCCGCGTAGACAAAAAAGGCGATGCCAAACTGCTTGAGGTTGCTGATGCAGGTGGAGCGGCGGGCGGTTTCCTTGGCCGCACGCAGGGCGGGCAACAGGATGGACGCCAGGATGGCGATAATGGTAATCGTCACCAACAGCTCGATGAGCGTGAAATGGCGGAATGGTGGTCTCATGGCAGCCTTCCGTGGGGATGAGGCGGCTGGAAATCCAATCGGATCGCTTCCGCTGAACCTGCGGCGGTGGGAATGGAACCGCGCCGGCATGATGCCGTCCGGCGCGGTCCGGATGCGGGAATCTCACTGTTAGTCTTTACGTCGGCGCAACAATAGGAGTCCACCGAGGCCGAGCATGGCCATCGAAGCAGGTTCTGGGACGGTAAGCACGACGTCGTTACCAGTGCCGCCCACATAGCTGATGATGGTATCATAGTTGTTGGAGTTGTAGGACAGGTTGAAGTGGGCGCCTTCAACCAGGCCGTTGAAGGTGCCGACAATGGCGTCGGCGCCGTCATTGTCAATGATGATGAAGCTGTGGGTCGAGGTGGGCTTATATCCGAGGATGGCATCCAAGGTGCTTCCCCCCAGGTTGATGGTGACATTGCCGGTGCTGCTGGCCAACTTCAGTTGGTCGAAGTCGCTGCCCGCGGCGTAGCCGTTGAGGTGAACCTTGAAGGTGGAACCGTTGGTCATGGTGACGGTCTGGCCCGTGGTTTGGGAGAGGCCGTCCACAGTCAGGATGCCCGTGGTGTGTGTGCCGCCGTCGGCAATGGTTCCGGGGGCCAAAATACCGGCGTTGTTGACGGTGAGCTTTGAGGCGCTGGTGCTGAGCTTGAAGGAGCCAATGCCGCCCAAAGTGGCCGCATTGGTGCTATCACTGACAATGTAGCCGTTTGCCGCCGCTCCGGAATTGAGATGCGAACCGTCAACCAGCAACGTGCCGCCGTTGACGTTGGTGTTGCCCTGGTAGGTGTTGGCGCCGGAGAGTTTGAGCACACCGCTGCCGGTCTTGATCAGGCCGATGAGCGTATTGCTGCTGGAGATGACGGCGTTGATTTCAAGGTCGACATTGGCCGCACCATCCATCACGGAAATCGTTCTCTGAGAATTCCCGCCGGTGAGAGCGATTTTCCCGCTGATCAGTCCCTTGGTGGCGCTGTTGGTGCTGGTGATGACGGTGCCGGCATACGAGAGCGTAAGTGTGCCCGCGCCGGTTTTCACGGTGCCGCCGGCAAGGTTCATATAGGATGCGGAGGCAATGGTGTTTGAAAACCCGTAGTAGTCCAGGGTGCCGCCGGAGCTGATGGTGGCGGGGCCTGTATACACGTTGTTCACACCCGCCTGGACCGTACCGTCATTGATGAAGAAATCCCCGCCGAGGGCGATGGGACTGTTGAGCACCAGGGTTCCCGCTCCGGCCTTGGTGAGGGTGGTGGCGCCGCCGGAATTTTTGATGCTGGTCGAACTGATGGTTAGTTGGGCGCCGCTGGCGACCGTCCAGGTCTGGTTGCTGCCTGCCGCCAATTGCAGGGTGGAGACGGAAATGGTGTTGCTTCCGGCCTCGCAGTTAATGCCATAGGCCTTGGTGAGGGTAAGCACGGACGTTCCACCCAGGTTCCAACCGCCGGTCATGAAATCGAGGCCGCCGGCGCTGATGCTTGCCGTCACGCTCGGCTGATACGTGGATCCGGCATTGAAGATCGAGGTGTTGCCGGTTGCCGGTGCCGTCCCACCGCTCCAGTTGGCGCCAGCGTTGAAACTGGTGCTGGTGTTGCCAAGCCAGGTGATGACGGCGGCGGAAGCGAGCGGTGGAGCCGCGAGGCCGGCGGCGACGAGGACGAGGGCGGCTTTGAGCGTTCGGATCATGGTCGGATACTCCTTGTCAGGTGGGAGGGGTGAGGATATTTGGGGAACGAGGAAAGGATTGCGTGGTTTGTTCCTTTCACGTTAGATGGGAATGGGTTGACTACTTGGATTATGAATGGAAATGGTGAATGTCACAACGTGGCATGGGCCGGACGGGCCGCCTTCCGTGCATTGGCAGGAGGCCGGAGCCGGTCGGCATTGACCCAAGTGAAGGGGAGGATGACCGGGGCCGGGTGAGTGCCGGGCGCGGCGATCTTGGCCAGCAGCAACCGGGCGGCGGCGCGGCCAAGGTCGTGCCAGGGATTGACCATGGCAGGAATCTCGGCATAGGCCAAGTCCGGGATGCGGTCGGCGAAGCAGGCCACCTGCAAGTCATCCGGAAGGCGTAATCCGGCGTCCCGGGCTCCTTCACGCAGGGAAATCGCGCTGGAGATATGGTAGCAAAACGCGGCGGTGGGAAGGCTCTGGCGATGTTGGCACAGCCAGTCGCGGGCGAAGGCGACGCGGTTCAGGTGCGGAACGTTCTCCTGGAGGATGAGCGGTTTCAGGCCGGCGGCGGTCATGGCCTGTTCGTATCCCCGGCGGCGTTCGGTGCCGGTGTAGTGCCGCGGCGTTTGGCCGGCGGGGTTGGAAAAGTCGGCGTAGAGGATGCGCCGGTGCCCCGCCTTGATCATCTCCTCTACCGCCCGCCGGGCGGCCCCGGCGTCAGCGAAATACGCGCAGTCCGCCGGGTGCTGGGAATTGATCCAGACCGTCGGGATGTCGAGGCTGTTCATGGCCGCCTCCATCCCCGCGGGGATTTCATTGAAATAGTCGATGAGCAGGCCGTCGGTCATGCCTTCGCGGAAAACCTTGGGCAGGCTGTCGGCGTCGGTCAACTGGCGGTCGGGCAGGCGAATGAGCGAGAGATGCAGGTTCCATTCTTCCAATTCGTCGCAAATGCCGTCAAGCATTTCCTGAATGAGCAATCCTTGGCCGGCCCGGGTACTCATCAGGAGGGAGACGGAATTGAAGCGTCCAGTGGTCATGGTGCGGGCGGCGGCGTTGGGGCGGTAGACGTAGCCGAGTTCCTCGGCGGCGCGCCGGATCGCTTCTTCGCGCCGGGCCGTGCAATCCCAGGCGGCGACCCGGCCTCCATCCAGAGCTCGTCGCACGGTTCGAGCGGAAACCCCAACGCGGCGGGCGACGTCTTCGAGCGTGACGGGGTCAGAATTGGCGGAAGGGTTAGCCACGGCTGGTTCCAGAGTGAGGGCGCGAGTTGTCACCGATGACAGATTTTCACCGATGACAACTATATCGTCCACGAAAGAGGCTGTCAAGGGTGGTGGTTGATATTTTTTGGCGCCACGGTTCCCGGGTACATCATCCTTTCCTGCCAGCTCGGCGGCTGGGACAACAACAACGCCGGCCCGCAGGTCAACAACCAGTCCGTGAAATTCGATTACGTCCGCGTCTGGAGAGGTACGTCCAGCACCGTCATCGCCGTCCCCACCAACCTGACGGCCACGACCGCCAATGCGACCGGATACCGGCAGGGCGGGCTGCCCATGCCTTCCGGTCCCTACATCTACCGTGTCACCGCCACCAACACCCAGGGCGCGTCAACTTAAGGTTCAATTCTCTGATGCGGTTTAGGTTATGATTGACAGGCAACAAACTTTGGAGTGCGGCGACTCGGCGCCACTTTTCGTAAGGCCGCCTCAGCGGCCGCTTCCCTGCGAACCCAACCCGCCAAAGGAACGCGAGCCGAGGCTCGCTAAAGCAAGCGGCGCCGAGTCGCCGCACTCCAAAGCCAGACGACAGCCGGCCATCACACCAACCCAACCCACAAATTGAACCTTAAGTTGACGCGCATGCCCCGCCGGGCGCCGGAGTCGCAGGATTCCGGCACCCGGCTCTTTTTGTGATGTATACTCTCTTGGATCACAGTTGGAAACAAGGTCGTGCAAGGGGAGATACCACCATGAAAACGCTACCGGACAACGCCCTGGCCTTCACCCTAAACGATATCGATGGCAACTCGCTGGAACTTAAGACCTTTGCGGGCAAGGTCGTGCTCGTCGTCAATGTCGCCAGCAAGTGCGGCTTTACTTCGCAGTACGCTGGCCTGGAGAAGTTGTACGAAACTTACAAGGATCGCGGTCTGGTTGTCCTCGGTTTCCCCGCCAACAATTTCCTCTTTCAGGAACCGGGGGACAACGCCAAGATCAAACAGTTCTGTACGCTCAAGTACAACGTCACCTTCCCCATGTTCGCCAAGATCTCCGTGCGCGGTAGCAATATCGCGCCGATCTACAAGTTCCTGACCGCCCAGCCGTCCGCGCCGGAAGGCCCGGGCAATATCTCCTGGAACTTTAACAAGTTCCTGCTCGACCGCACCGGCAAGGTCGCCTATCGCTTCGGCTCCCGCGCCACCCCCGAAGACCCCGCCCTGGTCAAGGCCGTGGAACAGCTTCTCGCCCAGCCCGCCCCGGCCGCCAAGGCGCCGTAGCCTGAATGATTCATGAGGCATGGCCAGCATCCATGGCTGGCGCGGCTCTGAAACGCTTTTTGGTTGTGGGCTTGTGCCCCAACGGGGCTATGTCCCAAAGCCCAGGGTTGCGCGACCGCGCTACCCTGGGGGCATCATCGCATAATGGTCCAACCCCAAAGTGGTTGTGTCCCCATCGCGCAACCCCGTTGGGCATGCGCGTCAACTTAAGGATTCGGGGCACCTTATACCGATGCGCCGCATCTTTGGAGTGCGGTGGCTTGACACCGCTTTCCCCGGCGGCGGAGCCGCTCTCCCACGCGCCC